>CALRYE020000082.1:0-25885 GCA_943372275.1 Janthinobacterium lividum | reverse complement strand
CGTATCACAGCCGTCTGCGCGCCTGGCTGCACCACTTCCGCGGTGTGGCCACGCGCTATCTGGGCAACTACTGCGGTTGGCGCTGGGCCATCGACCTGCAGCGTATCAACAGTCCTGAAGCAATGTTGCGCAGCGCAGTCGGAGTCATCCATACTTAACGAGGACAGCGCCAATGAAAAAAGCCCGGAGATTTCTCTCCGGGCTTCTGTCATACGAATTTTGGTGCGGCTGGCAGGAATTGAACCCACGACCCCTTGGTTCGTAGCCAAGTACTCTATCCAACTGAGCTACAGCCGCGAAAGACAAGCATTATAACAGCGTCGCTTCATTTTCGGAACCCCAGATTGGCAGTCCTGATGTGCTACGTTGCCGCTACAACTCTCCGATTATCCACCTTGTTGCCGGTGTGTTGTTCGAAGAAGCAGCATTGTAGGGGGACAGCGGCGGTTTGTCTAGTGCTCTGCCCAGAAACCTGATGATTTGCTGTAATCGCAGCCTCGCAGCGCTTGCAACGCCATCACAAGGTGTTGATCGGCGACCCCGCCACGAACGCTTCCACATTATCGATCAGCATGTCGGCCAGCGTCTGCATGGCGGCCGTGCTGGCCCACGCCACGTGCGGCGTCAAAATAAAATTGGGCAGCTGCAGGCCGAGCAGGGGATTGTCGGCTGGGGGCGGCTCGACGCTGAGCACGTCGAAGCCGGCCCCGATACGCCCCTCCATCAGGGCCTGCGCCAGCGCGGCTTCGTCGACCAGCCCGCCGCGCGCCGTGTTGATCAGCACCGCACCGGGCTTCATCCATGCCAGCTGCTGCGCACCGATCAGGTGTCGCGTCTGCGCGGTGAGCGGCAAATGCAGGCTGATCACGTCGCAGCGTTGCAGCAGCTGCTCCAGTGGCAGCATCTCCACATTGGCCACGCTGGTGCGCGACGTCACGCTGACCTGCATGCCGAACGCGCGCCCGATGTCGGCCACGCGCTGGCCCAGCGCGCCGTAGCCGACGATGCCGAGGCGGCTGCCGGCCAGGTCGCCGATCGGATGGTCGAGCAGGCAAAAGCGCGTCGAACGCTGCCACAGGCCCGCGTCGACATCGGCGCAGTAGGCGCGCAGATTGCGGCGCAAGGCCAGCAGCATGGCGAAGCAGTGTTCCGGCACCGACGCACCCGAATAATTGCGGATGTTCGCCACCACGATGCCGCGCGCGCGGCAGGCGTCCAGGTCGACGATGTCGGACCCGGTAGCGGCGATGGCGATCATCTTCAGCTCCGGCAGCCGGGCCAGATCGGCCGCCCGCAGCGGCACCTTGTTGGTGATGGCGATGCGCGCGCCGCGCAGGCGCTCCACGACATCGGCGGGCGCGGTGGCGCCATACTCGCGCCACTGATGCGCAAACGCCGGCGCGCGCACGTCGGCGATCAGGCTGTCGCGGTCGAGAAATACAATGTCGTGGCGGGAATCGGTAACTGGCGTGTGCATATCAGCCTTTCCTGGTCTGGAGTCGGGGATCGTTGACGAACAGGTCGGCGACCCACTCGACGAACACGCGCACCTTGGCCGACAGGTGGCGGTTTTGTGGGTACACCACGTGAATCGGGAACGCGTCGCTGCTCCAGTCGACCAGCACCTGCTCCAGCGAGCCGTTGGCCAGCAGCGGTTCGGCCATGAAATTGGTCAGCTGCATAATGCCCAGGTGCTGCATGCCGGCGGCGATGTAGACCATGGGATCGTTGACCGACAGGCAGCCGGGAATGACCATGTCGATGCGTTCTTCGCCGCGCCGGAAATCCCAGTCGAACGTCTTGCCGGTTTTGGACGAAAAGTAGTTAAGGCCGCGGTGCCCGGTCAGGTCGCGCGGATGCTCGGGGCGGCCGTGCTTGTCCAGGTAAGTGGGCGTGGCGCAGGTGATGAAGCTGAGCAGACCGACCCGGCGCGCGATCAGCGACGAGTCGGCCAGATTGCCGCCGCGGATGGCGCAGTCCACGCCTTCCTCGATCAGGTCGATCTGGCGGTCGCTGGTGCCCAGGTCCAGGCGGATATCCGGATAGCGGCGGAAAAAATCGGGCAGCGACGGCACGATGACTTCGTTGGCGATGCCGCTGCTGGTGTCCACGCGCAGGCGCCCGCTCGGACTTGCGCGGCTGCGCGAGAGCGACTCCTCGGCCTCGCGCACGTCCGACAGGATGCGCACGCAGCGTTCATAATAGGCGGCGCCGTCGGCCGTCACGCTGACCTGGCGGGTGGTGCGGTGCAGCAGCTTGACGTCCAGCGCCACTTCCAGCGACTGGATCAGGGTCGACACGGTCGCCTTGGGCAGTTGCATGGCCTCGGCCGCACGCGTGAAGCCGCCGGCATCGACCACCTGCACGAACACTTCCATCGCTTGTAGTTTGTTCATTTCTTCCCCATTGTTCGATTTCCTGAACAATCAATTCGTTCTTGGCATCTTTATCAGATTGTAGAACAAAGTTAAAGTGATCGTACTGCATCAAAAAGATGTGGCTTGAACGGAAAAGTGAGGGTGTCGATATGCGAATTCATAACACAGTGGTAGTCGTCGTGGCGTTTGTGCTCGCGCTGCTGTTGGTAAGCGGAACCGCCCTGACCGAACATTATCCGCAAGCCGCGCGCGCCCAGAGCGTCGGTTTTGATGCACTTGCACATGACCTGTTCGATGTCGCGGTAGCGCCGAGCGAGGACAAGCAATGAGTCTGAAGGACGCTGGCAGCGCGGCGGCAGGCGATGCGTCGACTGCAGCGGGCGAGTGCACCCTGGTCATCCGCGAACTGCAAGTGGCCGGCTGGGAAGGCCCGCTGACGGCCCGTTTGTATACGGGCAGCGGCGCCGGCGCCAAGCGCGACGGCCTGGTGGTGTTCTTCCACAGCGGCGGCTTCGTGGGCGGCGACCTGGACGAAGCCGACCAGTTCCTGCGCCACATGGCCAGCTGCTCGGCCGAGCAGATCGTACTGGCCTCGAGCTACACGCTGGCGACCCAGCGGCCGTTTCCCGCCGCCGCCGAAGATGCCCACGCTGTATTGGTATGGGCCAAGAAGAACAAGTCCAAGCTGGGCTGGAGCGGCAAGCGGCTGGTGGTGGCCGGCATCGAAGCCGGCGCCAATCTGGCGGCCGTGTGCGCCCTGATGGCGCGCGACCGGGGCGGCCCGGCACTGGCTGGCCAGATCCTGATCATGCCGATGCTCGACCCGGGTCTGTCGACCTGCTCGATGCGCGAAGTGCCGCATGATGCCAGCCTGGTGGCGGTGGCCGAAACGTGCGCCGCCAGCTACCGGGGTTATCTGCCCAATCCGTCCGATCGCAGCCATCCGTATGCGTCGCCGCTGCAGTCGAGCCGATTGAAAAACCTGCCGCCCGCGCTGATTTTGTCGACCGAAGACGATCCGTTGCGCGACGAGGCTGAGCAATATGGCGCCAAGCTGAGCGGCTGTGGCGTGACCACGACACTGAAACGTATGGCGCCAGCGCCGCTGGAAGAACCTTCCGCGCGCAATGAATGCGCCTGCCAGGCAGCGGTTCTGCACGAAATCGGCAACTTTTTAGCCACACTCGACGAGCCGGGCTGTCCGGCATGACCGGCACCGGGCGCTGCACGCAGCCTTCTTGCAACATGAGGTCTGCAGCCATGCACTTGCAACAACCCATCCATACCCCGATCGAGCCGCCCACGTAGCGCTCGACACGTAAGCCCCGAGACACCCAGTTACCCCCGTGCAGCTGCCCAGATACCCCTCTTCGCAGCGTGCGGACCCTTTTCGCCCTTTGCTTTAGCTGCAGGCTGCATCGCCTGGTCCATTAATAATTTTCATCCATAAGAGGAATAATATGAAAACCCTTAATTTATCGCCGTCACTACGCCCCGTAGCCGCGGCACTGACCATGGCAGGCCTGCTGGCTTTCTCCTTGGCTGGATGCGACAGCGCCAACAGCAAGGCCGCCGCGCCGGCTGCCGCGCCTGCCGGTCCGCCGATCACGGCCGCCGCCGTTATCGAGCGTCAGATCAATGAAACCGAAGAATTCTCCGGCCGCCTGGAAGCGGTCGAGCGCGTCGACATCCGCTCGCGCGTGCAGGGCTTTATCACCGAAGTGCGCTTCAAGCCCGGCAGTCTGGTCAAGAAAGGCGACCTGCTGTTCGTGATCGATCCACGTCCATTCCAGGCCGAAGCCTCGCGCGCCGAAGCGGCAGCCGGTTCGGCCCGCGCCAAGGCCGAACTGGCCAAGCTGGAACTGGTGCGCTCGGAGCGCCTGCTGGCCGACCGCGCCATCGCCCAGCGCGAATTTGAAGAGAAAGCTTCCAGCCTGAAGGAACTCGACGCCAACGTGCGCGCCGCCCAAGCCACCTTGGAAGCGGCCCGCCTGAACCTGTCGTACAGCCGCGTGGTCGCACCGATTTCCGGGCGCGTGTCGAAAGCCGAAGTCACCACCGGCAACCTGGTTGACGGCGCCGTGATCCTGACCTCGGTCGTCTCCAGCAACCCGATCTACGCCACCTTCGACGGCGACGAAGACACCTACCTGCGCGTAGGCCGCGCCGCGCAAAAAGGCGGCGTGGTGCCAGTGAAGGTCGGTCTGGCCAACGAAACGGGCTTCCCGCACGAAGGCAAGCTTGAATTCGTCGACAACCGGCTCGACGCCGCCACTGGCAGCGTGCGCATGCGCGCCACGTTCGACAACACCGACAACACGCTGGTGCCCGGCCTGTTCGCCCGTGTGCAGCTGGGCGGCAGCGCCACCAGCCAGACCCGCGCGATCCTGATCAGCGAACGCTCGGTGGGTACGGACCAGAACCGCAAGTTCGTCTACGTGATCAAGGCCGACAACACAGCCGAATACCGCGCCGTGACGCTGGGACCGATCGTCGACGGCCTGCGCGTGGTGCGCAGCGGGGTCAAGCCGGGCGAGAAAATCGTCGTCAACGGCCTGCAGCGCGTGCAGCCAGGCGCTCCCGTGACGGCACAGCTGGTGGCCATGGACGCCGACTCGAAGCCGGTCGCCGCCAAAGTGGCCGACACCAAGGAGGCCGACACCAAGGACGCCGACACCAAGCAAGCCGACACCAAGCAAGCCGACACCAAGCAAGCCGACGTCAAGCTGGCCGACGTCAAGCTGGCCGACGCTGCGGTAACGGGCAAGGGGCAATAACATGAACTTTCCTCGATTTTTCATCGACCGGCCGATTTTCGCGGCCGTCCTGTCGATCATGATCTTCGTTGCCGGCCTGTTGTCGATCTTCGTGCTGCCCGTGTCCGAATACCCGGACGTAGTGCCGCCGTCGGTGGTGGTGCGCGCCCAGTACCCGGGCGCCAATCCGAAAGTCATCGCCGAAACCGTGGCCGCCCCGCTGGAAGAGCAGATCAACGGCATCGAGAACATGCTGTACATGTCCTCGCAAAATACCTCCGATGGCGCCATGCAGCTGACCGTGACGTTCAAGGTCGGCACCGACATCGACCAGGCCGAGTCGCAGGTGCAAAGCCGCATCCAGCGCGCCTTGCCGCGACTGCCGGAAGAAGTGCGCCAGATCGGCGTCACGGCCGTGAAAGCCTCGCCCAACCTGACCATGGTGGTGCACCTGGTCTCGCCGACCGGCCGCTACGACGACGTCTACCTGCGCAACTACGCCGTGCTGAACATCAAAGACCAGCTGGCGCGTATCAACGGCATGGGCGAAGTCCTGCTGTTCGGCGCGGGTGACTACGCCATGCGCATCTGGCTCGACCCGCAAAAAGTCGCCGCCCGCGGCATGACGGCAGGCGACGTGGTTGCAGCGGTGCGTGAGCAGAACGTGCAGGTCGCCGCCGGTGTGGTCGGCTCTTCGCCATCGAAAGACGCCGAGTTCCAGCTGACCGTCAACACGCAAGGCCGTCTGGCCACCATCGAGGAGTTCGGCGACATCATCGTGCGTACCGGCACCGATGGCGCCATCACGCACCTGCGCGACGTGGCCCGTCTTGAACTGGGTTCGAATTCGTACTCGCTGCGCTCGCTGTTGAATAACAAGTCGGCGGCGGCGATTGCCATTTCCGAGGCGCCGGGCTCGAATGCCTTGCAGCTGTCGAGCGACGTCCGCGCCAAGATGGCCGAACTGAAGAAAGACTTCCCCGAAGGCGTCGACTTCAATGTGGTGTACGACCCGACCCAGTTTGTCCGCGAGTCGATCAGGGCCGTGATCCACACCCTGCTGGAAGCGGTGGCGCTGGTGGTGCTGGTGGTGATCATCTTCCTGCAAACCTGGCGCGCATCGATCATTCCGCTGCTGGCCGTGCCGGTGTCGATCATCGGTACCTTTGCCGTGATGCTGGCGTTCGGCTTCTCGATCAACACGCTGTCGCTGTTCGGGTTGGTGCTGGCCATCGGTATCGTGGTTGATGACGCCATCGTGGTGGTGGAGAACGTCGAGCGCAATATCGAAGCGGGCCTCACGCCCCGCGACGCTACCGTGCAAGCGATGAAAGAGGTCAGTGGTCCGATCATCGCCATCGCCCTGGTGCTGTGCGCCGTGTTCGTGCCGATTGCCTTTGTGTCCGGCCTGTCCGGCCAGTTCTACCGCCAGTTCGCGCTGACCATCGCCATTTCGACCGTGATCTCGGCTTTCAGCTCGCTGACACTGTCGCCGGCACTGGCTGCGGCGCTGCTCAAACCTCACGACGCGCCGAAAGACGCGCTTACCCGTGGCATGGACAAGGTCTTCGGCCGCTTCTTCGCCTGGTTCAACCGCTTTTTCGGCCGCGCCTCGACCCGCTATGAACATGGTGTCAATGGCGTGCTGAAGCGCAAGAGCAGCGCGCTGGTGGTGTACGTGATGCTGGCGATTGCCGCCGCGTTCATGTTCAAGGTGGTGCCGAACGGCTTCGTGCCGGCGCAGGACAAGCAGTACCTGGTGGGCTTTGCCCAGCTGCCCGACGCCGCTTCGCTGGACCGCACCGACGCCGTGATCCGCCGCATGGCCGACATTGCATCGAAGGTGCCGGGCGTGGATTCGTCGGTGCAGTTCCCCGGCTTGTCGATCAATGGCTTTACCAATGCACCGAACGCCGGCATCGTGTTCACGACCTTGAAACCGTTCGACGAGCGCAAGGGTCCGGGCATGTCCGGTGGCGAAATCGCCATGGAAATCAACAAGCGCATGGGAGCGATCCAGGACGCCACGGTGATGGTGTTCCCGCCGCCGCCAGTCAATGGCCTGGGCACGATCGGCGGCTTCAAGATGATGATCGAAGACCGCGGCAACGTGGGTTACGATGAATTGTTCAAGGCGGTCAACGCGCTGCAGCAAAAAGCCTGGACCGATCCGCAGCTGGCCGGCGTGTTCTCCAGCTTCCAGATCAACGTGCCGCAGCTGTTTGCCGACGTGGACCGGGTAAAAGCCAAGCAGCTGGGCGTGCCGCTGGCGACCATCTACCAGACCTTGCAGATCAATCTGGGTTCGCTGTATGTGAACGACTTCAACCAGTTCGGCCGTACCTATCAGGTGCGGGTGCAGGCTGACGCGCCGTTCCGTTCGCAGACCGAACAAATCTCGCAGCTGAAGGTACGCAACGACAAGGGCGAGATGATTCCACTGTCGTCGCTGATGCGCGTAAAGGACAGCTATGGTCCGGACCGCGTGCAGCGCTACAACGCTTACGTGTCGGCCGATATCAACGGTGGCCCGGCGCCAGGCGTATCCAGTGGGCAGGCTCAGCTCGCGCTGGAAAAGATCGCCGCCGAAGTGCTGCCGAAAGGCGTGACGTTCGAATGGACCGAGCTGACGTTCCAGGATATTTTGTCCGGTAACACGATGATGCTGGTCTTCCCGCTGTGTGTGCTGCTGGTGTTCCTGGTGCTCGCGGCCCAGTACGAAAGCTGGACCCTGCCGCTGGCCGTGATTCTGATCGTGCCGATGTCGATCCTGTGCGCGCTGGTCGGCGTCAAGCTGACCGGTGGCGACAACAACATCTTCACGCAGATCGCGCTGTTCGTGCTGGTGGGCCTGGCGTCCAAGAATGCGATTCTGATCGTGGAGTTTGCCCGCGAACTGGAAGACCATGGCCGTACGGTGGTCGAAGCGGCGCTGGAAGCTTGCCGCCTGCGTCTGCGTCCGATCCTGATGACGTCGATCGCCTTCATCATGGGTGTGGTGCCCCTGGTGTTCTCCAGCGGCGCCGGCGCCGAAATGCGCCACGCCATGGGTGTGGCCGTATTCGGCGGCATGCTGGGCGTGACGTTCTTCGGGCTGTTCCTCACTCCCGTGTTCTATGTCTTGCTGCGCACCTTCGCCCGCAAGCTGGAACACAAGGCGGCTAACAAGCACGTAGCGCCAGCCCCTCATCTGGAAGGAGCACTGTAATGAACCGCGTTTCTACATCAAGTTTGAACCGCTCCGGCCGGTCTTCGCTGCACCGTGCGCTGCGCCTGGCGCCCTTGCTGGCTGCCCTGGTACTGAGCGGCTGCAGCATGGTGCCGGAACTGAAAACGCCGGACGTGGCCATGCCATCGGCGTTCAAGGAAAGCCAGACCCCGCTGGTGGCGGCCGACGGCACCCGCTGGCAAGTGGCCAAGCCGGCCGAGGCGGACAGCCGCGGCCAGTGGTGGCTGGCGTTTAACGACGCCGAGCTGACCCGCCTGATCGACGAAGCCACCGCCGCCAATGCCAACCTGGCCATTGCGGCAGCCCGCGTCAAGCAGGCGCGCGCACTGGCCGGTATCGCCAGCGCAGAGCGCTCGCCGCAGATCGGCGTGGGCATCGGCGCCCAGCGCGTGCGTCCGTCGACCACCGCATTGGCGCTGCCCGAAGGCACCCGCGTCGCGCCGACGAACCTGTATCAGGCCAGTTTCAGCGCCAGCTACGAGCTCGATCTGTTCGGCCGTGTGGCGGCAGGGGTGAGCGCGGCTGAAGCGGATGCCGGCGCATCCGAGGCGACCTACCGCTCCGTGCTGCTGGCGCTGCAAGCCGACGTGGCGCAGACTTACTACCGTCTGCGCGCCATCGACGCCGAACTGGCGACCCTGCGCCGCACGGTCGACCTGCGCGCCCAGAGCGTGAAGGTCAACCAGAGCCGCTACGACAATGGCGACATCGGTGAATTCGATCTGGCGCGGGCACGCACGGAGTTGTCCACGACGCGGGCCGAGGCTATCGGTGTGGAACGGGCACGCACGCAGAATGAGCATGCGCTGGCGGTCTTGCTGGGCAAACCAGCTGCGATGTTCACCCAGGCGGCCAGTCCGCTGGTGGATAACACGCTGCCGGTGATCCCGGCGGGGCTGCCATCGCGGCTGCTGGAACGCCGCCCCGACATCGCCGCGGCGCAGCGCGCCATGATGGCCTCGAACGCCCGCATCGGGCTGGCGAAAGCGGCCATGTTCCCGGCACTGAGCCTGAATGGCGGTGTGGGGACCGAATCGGCATCGGGCGGCAATCTGTTCAACTGGAGCGCGCGTTCGTGGGTGCTGGGTGCGTTGCTGTCGATGCCGATCATCGACGGCGGCCGCAACCGCAACAACGTGGTGCGCAGCGAAGCGGTGCTGGAAGAGTCGGTGGCGTCGTACCGGCAGAACGTGCTGGTGGCGTTCGCCGAGGTGGAAGACAACCTGGCGGGCCTGCGCATTCTGGCAGGGCAGGCGGGAGAGATCGATGCGGCCGTGGTGTCGGCGCGCCGTTCGGCCGATCTGGCGCAGAAGCTTTACAGTGCGGGGCGGTCCAGTTATATCGATCTGCTCGATGCGCAGCGCAATCTGGCGGCGGTGGAGCGTAATGCGGTGCAGTTGCGCGGCAATCAGGCGGTCACGACCGTGGCGCTGGTGCGTTCGCTCGGTGGTGGCTGGGACGTACAGTAGGCGTCTGATACGTAAAAAAAGACAGGGCTCGCCCTGTCTTTTTTCGTTTACTTCAGCTTTTGCGAGCCTACGCCGCAGCCGAACTTACTTGGCCAATGCAGCGTCTTTCTTGGCTTCAGCGGTCTCTACCTTTTTGTCGGCAGTCGCTTCGGCTTTCTTGACAGCAGCTTTTTTCTGGGCTTTTGCTTTTTTCTTGGTCGCATCAGCGTTGGCTTCGGTCATGTCGGCGTGGGCTTCGGCCGCTTTCTTTTCCAGCTTGGCGTCGGCTTTGGCGACTTCCTTGGTCTGCTTGGCGTCAGCCTTGGCAACTTCCTTCACTTCTTTCGCTTCAGCCTTGGCTACCGGGGTCGCTGGTACGGCTGGGGTCGCTGGCGTGGCGGCCGTTTGTGCAAATACCGACGTGGCGAACAGACCGGCGATCAGGGTAGCGATAATTTTGGTCATGATGTTTCCTTTAGGTGGCATATGGTGAGGCTTGAGTTTTTGTGTGTTCAGGTTGTTACAGGGACATAAACGCGCACCCATTGCATTGCGTTGACCCGTCTTTACATCTACTTACAATCTGGCAGGGCCGGGCTGACAGTTAATTGGCGAACAGTGCGTCCCGACGAGTGGTTTTACACTGGTCGCTACTGCTTGTACTGACCATGTACCGACCAAGTTGCATCATTCTATTTACCTATTCGCCCGGGTTGCCCATGCCAGACGCACTGAAACTATATAAAGCCAAGCGCAACTTCGGCATCACATCGGAGCCGGCCGACGGCGGCACGCCCGGCACCGACACGCTCAGCTTCGTGATCCAGAAGCATTGGGCCAGCCGGCTGCATTACGACTTCCGCCTGGAGCTGGACGGCACCATGAAAAGCTGGGCCGTGCCCAAGGGACCCAGCTACGACACCAAAGACAAGCGCATGGCGGTCCACGTGGAGGATCACCCGATCTCGTACTCCGACTTCGAAGGCACTATTCCTGAGAAGCAATATGGCGCTGGCAAGGTCATCATCTGGGACAAAGGAACATGGGAGCCGCTGGATGATCCGCGCAAAGGCTATGAGAGCGGCAACCTCAAGTTCGAGATGCACGGGCATAAGATGCACGGCAAATGGGTGCTGGTGCGCATGAAGGGCAAGGGCGAAAAGCAGGAACCATGGTTGCTGATCAAGGAGAAAGACGATTACGCCAGGTCGTCGGACGAGTTTTCCGTCATCGATGAAATGCCGGACAGCGTCAAGGACTTGCCGCTGCCAGGAGCGAAGAAGGGCGCCGCCAAAAAAGCGCCGGCCGGCAAGCCGCCAGCACGCGGCAAGGCCGCCGCCGCAACGGACGGCGCCATCGAGGCGGTCGCCGCCAAGGCCGGTCCATCTGCAAAAAAATCGGCCGCGAAAAAGCCCGCGAGCGCCGCCCGCCAGGCGCTGGCCGCCGCCATGCCCGAGGAAGCTGTCGAAGCCGAGCTGCCCGAATCGCTTTCGCCGGAGCTCGCCACCCTGGTCGACAAGCCTCCTCACACGCCCGAGGAATGGATCTTCGAGATCAAGTTCGACGGCTACCGGCTGCTTGCGCGCGTCGAGGGTGGCGACATCAAGCTGTTCACCCGCAATGGCCATGACTGGACCCACAAGATGGGGCGCTTGCACCAGACCCTGGCCAAGATGAAGCTGCCGGACGGCTGGTACGACGGCGAGATCGTGGTCCATGACGACCAGGGCAAGCCCAATTTCGGCCTGCTGCAGATGGCCTTCGACGGCTCCGATACAGCCGAGATCGTCTACTTCATCTTCGATGCGCCTTACCTGGGCGGCTACGATATCCGCGACGTGCCGCTGGAAACGCGCCGCGCGCTGGTCGAAGCGGTGCTGAAAGACGCGCCCGACAACGTGCGCTTCTCGGCCGAATTCGGCACCGATCCCGACGAACTGGTGGTGGCCGCCTGCAAGCTGGGACTGGAAGGGGTGATCGGCAAGCGCCGCAGCTCGCGCTATGTAACGCGGCGCTCGCCCGAGTGGATCAAGCTCAAATGCGGGCAGCGTCAGGAATTCGTCATCGCCGGTTTTACCGATCCACAGGGCGGGCGCGTCGGCATCGGCGCGCTGCTGCTGGCGACCTACGACAAGGACAACGTGCTGCACTATGCCGGCAACGTGGGCACGGGCTTTAACGAAGCGACCCTGCGCGATCTGAAGAAAAAGCTCGATGCGCTGGCCACCGACGAGAGTCCGTTTCCGCCCAAGACGGTGGCGGGGCGCAAGCACCACTGGGTCAAGCCGAAGCTGATCTGCGAGGTGAGCTTTGCCGAGTGGACCAGCGCCGGCTCCGTGCGCCACGCCGTGTTTCAAGGCCTGCGCGACGATAAACCCGCCAAAGGCATCAAGCGCGAAGTAGCCAAACCTGTGGAGGAAAGCGAGATGAATACCAGCGTGGATACCCCCACCAAGACCGGCGCCAAAGCCAAGGCCAAGGTCACGGCCAAAGCCACGGCCAAAGCCACGGCCAAAGCCACACCCAAAGTTGGCACCAAAGCCAGCACCGACCCCGTGGCCCCGGAAGGCAAGCTGCCCGCGTCGTTAAAAGTGACGAACGGCGACCGCGTGATCGATGCCCAGAGCGGCACCACCAAGCTGCAACTGGTGCGCTACTACGCGCTGGTGGGCGAGCTGATGATGGAGCATTTGAAAGGCCGCCCAGTTTCGCTGGTGCGCGCGCCGGCTGGCGTGGGCGGCGAGTTGTTCTTCCAGAAGCACGCCGATGTCGGCAAGCTGCCGGGCGTTAAACAGATGGATCCGGCGCTCGACCCGGACCACCCGCAGATGCTGGAGGTGGGCAGCGCGGGCGGCATTCTGTCGGCGGCCCAGTGGAACGTGGTGGAATTCCACACCCAGAACGCCACCGGTAAATCGTACGAGAAGCCAGACCGCATGGTGTTCGACCTGGACCCGGGCGACGGCGTCGAGTGGAAGACCATGCAGGAGGCGGCGCAGCTGATGCACGCTTTCCTCGACCAGCTCGGACTGCCTTCGTACCTCAAGACCAGCGGCGGCAAGGGGTTGCACGTGGTTGTGCCGATCAAGGGTGGTCTGGACTGGGACACGGTCAAGGACTTTTCGCAGGAGATCGTGCGGCATCTGTCATCCACCTTGCCCGAGCGGTTCGCTTTCAAGAGCGGGCCGAAAAACCGGGTCGGCAAGATCTTTATCGACTATCTGCGCAACGGGCGCGGCGCCACCACCGCCTGCGCGTGGTCGGCGCGGGTGCGGCCCGGGCTGGGGATCTCGGTGCCGGTGGCGTGGGACGAACTGGCCTCGCTCAAGGCGGGCGACCAGTGGAACGTGCAGAACGCCCACACCCGGCTGGATCGCGGCAACGACCCATGGACCGGATATGCCAAGGCGGCCAAGACCCTGACGGCGGCGATGAAGCAGATGGACTTCAAGCCCGGTAGCTGAGCGTACGGCTGCGGTGATCGCGCATGAGATAATCCGCGATGCCAATCACCATCTCAAGAATCCTGCACGCGGGGTATGTGTTCTCCTGCGACGGCACCGTCATCGCCTTCGATCCCATCGTCGAGAACCCGTTCAGCCGCAACTGCCATGCGTTTCCCGATGTGCGCTTCGATCACGAGCGTGTTCGCCAGCTGCGCCTGGACGCCATCTTTATCTCGCACTTCCATGACGACCACTGCTCGCTGGAGAGTCTGGATCACTTCGATCGCCGCACGCCGGTGTACCTGTACTGCATCTTCGACGAGCTGTTCGACATGCTCAGGGCGCTGGGCTTTACCGATGTGCGCCCGTTGACGATCGACGCCGGCGTGACCGTGGGCGCGTTCGAAGTGATTCCCCGCGAAGCGATGGACGCCGATGTCGACACCATGTTCCATGTGAAGGCGGCGGGCCTGAATGTGCTCAACGTGGTGGACTCATGGATCGACCCGGAGATGCTCGGCACCCTGGCCGGCTATGGGCCGTGGGACATGATACTGTGGCCATTCCAGACCATGCGCGA
This sequence comes from Janthinobacterium lividum, assembly GCA_943372275.1. GTDB lineage: Bacteria > Pseudomonadota > Gammaproteobacteria > Burkholderiales > Burkholderiaceae_D > Telluria_A > Telluria_A lividum_A. The sequence goes on along the minus strand of CALRYE020000082.1, from coordinate 12,048 downwards.
GATCGAAGTGCTGTCGCCGTCGCGCGCGTTGCCGGCCACGGGGGAGGTGCCATCCGACTGGATCGACCAGCTCGGCGCACTGCATCCGCGCTATGTGGTGCCCAGCTCGTGCCAGTTCTTGCAGGAGCCATGGTCGTGGTACAACCACGCTTTTTTCCCGATTACCTATGCGTGCTTTCAGCATACCGTGGAGGCGGCGCTGCCGTATGCGCGCGTCGTGCGCCTGAATCCCTCCGTGTCGGTGACGCTCGACGGCCAATCGCTGACGGCAGCCGCTGCGTTGGACTGGGTCATTCCGGTGGGCGAGCAGGATGTGGATTACGACTATCGGTCCGATCTGGTGGTGCCGCCGACTTCCCGCGTCGCGCAGCAGTTCGCGCCATTGACCGCGCCGCAGCGCGAGCGCGTGATGGCTTATCTGCAGTCAGGGCTGCTGGAACGGTACCGCGCCATGGAGCTGCCCGAGGATAGCTATTTCGCCCAACCGAGGCGCTGGCGCCTGTCGGTGTTCGACCACGACGGATCGGTCACGCACCTGTATTACCGGGTGCATGGGGACAGCATCGAGCGGGCCGATGAATCCGCCGAGCCGGTGTGCTGGACCACCGAAATCGCGCTGGCCAAGGGGTACGCGGCGCTGGAGGAGGGTGAATCGCTCACGTCGATGTACATGCGCATCAACGAGTCGGTGTTCGACGCGCAGCGGGAAGAAGAGCTGGCCGACGCCGAGCTGGTGGATGATCCGCTGATCCGCTGCCTGTTCGACGATGCGTTCGGCGCGTATCAGGCCGCGCAGCTGCGCAGGCTACTTGGCGTGGAGCCGGCGGGTGACCAGCCGCACTAGCAGGAACACGGCGGCGCCGGCTACGCTGACGGCGGCTGTAATGAGCACGAACAGGCCGGCGTGGTTGTCGATGTCGGCCGATTCCGCCGCCATCAACAGCGCGCCGGTGATCACCAATTGTACCGGCAGGATGAAGCGCAGCAGATGGTAGCGGGCGGGATGCCATGCGGGATTGAGGCGCCGCGCCAGGTAGTAGGTCGGTCCCCACAGTATGCTCAGGTACATCGCGCCTAATACTAAGGCCAGTAGTGCTTTCATGACTTCCCGGATGGTTCGACAAGCGCCGATGCGGCGCCGAAGGCGATATCATAGTCGAGACGGCCCATCTGAGTCGCCGTCCCCGCGCAGGCGGGGACCCATAGCACGTCAATAATGCGGCGATTTTTACCGAAGTCGCGCGCAGCTTGAATCACTCAATCATCTTCATTCTTGCGTATCCCCCGAATATTCAGCGCCATCAAACCAAGATTCAACCCGATCAGCGCATATGCTTCCTCGCCCCAGCCCCAGGCGATCCACATCACATTGCCCAGCGTGAGCATCCAGAACGCCCACACCCGCTTTTGTGCATTGCGCGACCCCATCAACCATGCAGCGACCAGGCTTACGCCCATCGCCGGCCATTCCAGTAACGCGAAAAATTCTTCCATGCGCCCTCGCTAAGCAGCTTTGCGCCGCGCGGGTGCGGGCGCTGCCGCTTTGGCGGCTGGTTTGGCTTTGGCGGCCGGCTTGGCCGCCGCTTTCTTGGCAGGCGCTGTCTTGGCAGGCGCTGTCTTGGCAGACGCCGTCTTTGCCGGTGCGGCCTTGGCAGGCACCTCCTTCGCTGCCGGCTTCCTGGCGGCGGCCTTCTTGGCCGCAGGCGCGGCTGGCGCCTCGGTCTCGTCGTCTTCCTCCGCCTCGGTCTCTTCCGCAGCCGGCGCGGCCTTGCCCTTGGCCGGCTTCTTGCCGATACTTTGCTGCAGCAGCGCCACCAGGTCGATCACGTTGCCCGACTTGGCCGGCGCCTTTTCCTTGCCCGGCATGGTGATGGTCTTGGTCTGCCTGGCCTTGACCTTCTGCTCGACGATCGCCATCACGTCTTCGCGATAGGTGTCGTGGTACTGCTCCGGCTTCCATTCCTCGCTCATGCCTTCGACGAGGGCCATGGCCATTTTGAGTTCCTTGTCCGAGATGGCGGCGCCCTTGGACCCGGACGCCGGTATCTTGATGTCGTCGGTATCGCGGATTTCGTCGGCGAAGCGCAGCGTGTTCATGACGATGGTGTCGCCCACGCATACCAGTGCGGCCAGATGCTGCTTGACGCGGATGACCACCGTGGCGATGCCGATCTTTCCGGTCTTTTTGAGCGTCTCGCGCAGCAGCGCATACACCTTGTCGCCGCCCTTGCCGGGAGCGAGGTAGTAAGGCTGCTCGTAGTACAGCAGCGGCACCTGTTCGGCATCGACGAACGCCAGGATGTCGATGGTCTGAGTCGCCTCCACGTTGGCGCGGCGCAGGTCTTCCTCCGACAGCACCACGTACTCGCCGTCGCTGTATTCATAACCCTTGACGATATCGTCCCAGGTCACTTCCTTGTCGTTGCTCTTGTTGTAGCGCTTGAAGCCCACGGGCGAAAAGTCGCGCTTGTCCAGCATGGTGAGGTCGAGCGACTTTTCGCTGACGGCCGTGTACATCTCAACCGGAATATGCACCAGCCCGAAGCTGATAGCGCCTTTCCATAGACTACGTGCCATATCCGATCCTTTCCTGACCGTTGATGCCTGCCTGATTACCCAACGCTGCCCGTAATGGGCAGCACAATGCCACTGATGTAGCTGGAGCACACCGACGACGCCAGGAACACGAACGCCGGCGACAGCTCCTCCGGCTGGGCCGGGCGCTTCATGTCGGTGTCGGCGCCGAACTGGGCGATCTTCTCGGGCGTCTGGTCGGCCGGGTTCAGCGGCGTCCATACGGGCCCGGGCGCTACCGCGTTGACGCGGATGCCTTGCTCCAGCAGATTGCTGGCCAGCGACATGGTGAACGCGTGGATCGCGCCCTTGGTCGACGAGTAGTCCAGCAGCTTGGCCGAGCCCTTGAGCCCCGTCACCGAGCCGGTATTGATGATCGCCGCGCCGCGCTTGAGGTAGGGCAGGGCGGCCTTGGCCATGTGGAAGTAGCCGTAAATATTGGTGCGCATGGTTTCGTCGAAGCGCTCTTCGGTCAGGTCCAGCAGGCTGCCGGCATGTTCCTGGAAGGCGGCGTTGTTGACCAGCACGTCCAGGCGGCCGAACTGCGCCACCACGTCGTCGACCGCTTGCTGGCAATAGGCCATGTCCTTGACGTCGCCGGCGATGGTCACGCAGCGCTGGCCTTCGGCCTCGATGCAGCGGCGGGTTTCCGCCGCATCCTCGTGCTCGTTCAGGTATAGCACGGCCACGTCGGCGCCCTCGCGCGCGAACAGCACCGCCACGGCGCGCCCGATGCCGGAGTCGCCCCCGGTCACGATGGCGACCTGGCCCTGCAGCTTGCCGCTGCCATTGTAGTGTTCGGCCATGAAGCGCGGTTTGAGCTCCATCTGCGCTTCGATACCGGGCTTGGCCAGGTGCTGCTGGGGCATCGGCGGCACCGGCTGCTGCACCGCGCTGGTCTGCACGGCTTCGTCGCTGTCCGGTTTGCTGGCGCCGGCGTCTTTCTGGTCCTGGCGGCTCTGAATGGCGCGCTGCTTGTCGGCGACGTCGTCGACCGCGCGACCGGGTTGCTGCTCGTCTGGTAGTGCCATGGTGAGTTCTCCTGATTTCTGGACTATCAGTATTCCGGGCCAGGCCCGCGCCCACTGTGCGCACGCACACACAAGGATCGCTTTAATGTTTTGTGCGACAGGTGCTTTATGGCAAACTACCAGCAGGGGCCTTGAATCAGCCAGTGCGTGACCCGTCGCCATGCTGGTCTTCAAGATCCCTGCTCGAACGACCCCGACGCGCCGCTGGCGTTAAGTATGGGAACTTAAAGGAGATTGCATGTCGCAGCAGGTGGGGCTTTATCTGAATCCGGTCGGACAACGGCGGGTCGATTTTCAGCGGGTGTGCGGCGAGCGCTTCGACCGCCTGTATGTCGCCGATGGCACCGAGCAGGCCGCCGAACTGATGGCGCAGCAGCATGTGGATCTGCTGGTCATCGATCTGGAACGGTTCGACCGCGGCTTCGACCTGGCCTCGCTGGGCCAGCTGGTGGCCGGGCGCGCCGGCGCCGCCACCTTGCTGCTATGCCCGTTCGCCAGCAGCGGCTGGCTGCCGGCGCTGATGGCGTTCGGCCCCGTGACGTACGCCATCGCCCCGCTGGGCGACGATGAACTGTGCGCGCTGATCGATGGCGCCGCGCCCGCCAGCCGGGCCGACCTGGGCGCGCTGCTGGCCGACCGCGACCGGGTCCAGGCCGCACTGCACGGCGTGGACAGCGACGCCGACGAAGCCGGGGTGGCCGACCGGCTGTGCGCCGCGCTGTGCGGCATGGCCGGCGTGATGCACGCGTCGCTGTTCCTGATGAACGACAAGGACGACCTGCATCTGGAAGCCCAGCACGGCAGCACGGGCCTCAATCTCGTCCAGCTGCTCGAACGCAGCGACCGTCTGATGCAGTCGCCCCTGCGCCATGTGTTCCCCGGCTTGCTGGCGGCCTGCTCGGGCGAACTGGCGCTGCTGGACGCGCCGGCGCGCACGGGCGACCCGGAACTGGCGCTCACCTTGCTCGACAAAGGCGTCGAGATGATCGTCGGCGTGCCGTTCGGCGCGGCGTCGTCGGGGCAGGAGCTGTCCGGCGCCGGTCAGACCGCCCCCGTGCGCGGCGCGATCTGCCTGGTGTTCGGGCAGCATCGCCAGTTTGCCGCCGCCGACATCGCCGCGTTCGGCGCGCTGGCGCAGCTGGCCGGTATCGGCCTGGGCATGGCCCGGCTCGAACGCCACAACGCGGCGCTGCAGGCCGAACTGACGCGCGTGGCCACCACCGACGCGCTCACCGGCTGCGTCAACCGGCGCCACGGCGAGCACCTGATCGGGCAGGAGATCAAGCGCGCGCGCCGCTACCGTACGCCGGTGGCGCTGATCGGCTTCGATATCGACCGCTTCAAGGCCATCAACGACCAGTTCGGCCATCCGGTGGGCGACGTGGTGCTACGCACCGTGGCCGAGGCGACGCAGGCGGCGCTGCGCGGCAGCGACGTGCTGGTGCGCTCGGGCGGCCAGGAGTTCCAGATCATTGCGCCCCACACCAGTGCCATCGATGCGCTCAAGATCGCCGAAAAGATCCGCATGACGATCGCCCAGACCGACATTCCGGGCGCCGACCGCGTCACCGTCAGCCTGGGCGTGGCCCAGGTGGCCGAACAGGAAAATGCCGACGCCCTGATGGTGCGGGTCGATGCGGCGCTGGCGCGCGCCAAGCGTGCCGGGCGCAATTGCGTCGAACTGGCCATGATCTAAGCGGTGCTGGGTTGGCTCAGGCACTACCGGCGTAGCCTGCTGGCCGGCGACCTTGGCGCCGGCATGGTGGTGGCCTTGATGGCGGTCCCGCAGGGCATGGCCTACGCGCTGGTGGCCGGCCTGCCCCCGGTGGTGGGGCTGTACGCCAGCATCGCGCCCGCCTTGCTGTATGCCCTGTTCGGATCGAGCATGACGCAGTCGGTCGGCCCGGCCGCCATCACCTCGCTGATGACGGCGGCGCTGCTGGCGCCCCTGGCTACGCCCGGCTCCGGCCTGTACACGGTGCTGGCCGCGCAGCTGGCGCTGATGTCCGGTGCCGTGCTGGTGGTGTGCGGCCTGCTGCGCGCCGGCTTTCTGGCCAACTTTTTCTCGCGTCCCGTCATGAGCGGCTTTACGCTGGCTGTGGCGATCGTCATCGCGTTCGGCCAGCTGCCGGCGCTGCTGGGCGGCTCCATCGGCCAGCCCCATTGGCCGGGCGCGCTGCTCGGGGTGGCATCGTTGCTGTTGCTGCTGCTGGCGCGCAGCTACCTGGCGCCCGCGCTGCGCCATCTGGGCTGTCCGGCCGGCGCGGCCGATACCGCCGCCAAGCTGGCGCCGATGCTGCTGGTGATCGGCGCCACCATGCTGGTGGCCCTGCTCGACCTGGAGCAGCGTGGCGTGCGCACCACCGGGGCGATTCCGGCCGGGCTGCCGGCGCTGAACCTGGCCACTTCGGCGGCCCACTGGCGCGCGCTGGTTCAGCCGGCGCTGCTGATCGGCTTCATGGTGTTCCTGATGAGTATGTCGGCGGCGCAGACGCTGGCGCTCAAGCGCCAGGAAAAGCTGGCCAGTAACGCCGAGTTGATCGGACTGGGTGCGGCCAATCTGGGCAGTGCGCTGTCGGGCGGCTTTCCCGTCACGGGCAGCCTGTCGCGCTCCGCGGTGAATTTTTCGGCCGGGGCCAACACGCCGCTGGCCAGCGTGGTCAGCGCGGTGATCCTGGCCGGCGTGCTGCTGGGGCCGACCGGCTGGCTGGCCCTGATGCCGCTGCCCGCGCTGGCGGCCACCATCATCGTGGCGGTGCTGGGCATGCTGGATCTGACCACCTTGCGCGCCGCCTGGCGCTACGACCGCGGCGACGCGCTGGCGCTGCTGGCCACGGCCGCCGGCGTGCTGGCGCTGGGCGTGGAAGCGGGCGTGATGGTGGGCGTGGCGCTGTCGCTGGGCACCCTGATCTGGCGCGCCAGCCGCCCGCACATCGTGGTGCTGGGGCGGATTGCCGGGACCGAGCACTTCCGCGATATCGAACGCTATGCCGGCGAGACCGTGCCGGGCGTACTGCTGCTGCGCGTGGACGCCAATCTGTTCTTCGGTAACGTGGCCGCGGTCAATGCCCGCATCGAAGAGGAACTGGCGGCCCAGCCGCAACTGCACGACCTGGTGCTGGTGATGACGGCAATCAGTTCGATCGACACCTCGGCCCTGTTCGCGCTGGAGGAGCTGAACGCCATGCTGCGCGGGCGTGGCGTGGGGCTGCATCTGGCCGAGGTCAAGGGGCCGGTGCTGGACCGCCTCAAGACGAGCGACTTGCCGGCGGCGCTGAATGGCCGGATTTTCTTAAGTGCGCTCAAGGCCATGGAGCAGCTGGACCGCAGAGGCTGAGACGCGGCCCGCCACAACGATTCACCAGACGCAAGGAGCCCGCATGGATGACTTCATTGAAATCTACGACAACGCCTTGGACGCCGCGCAGTGCGCTGCCGTGATCGCGCGCTTCGACGCCAGCGGCAAGGTGGCGCGCGGACGCACCGGCGCCGGGGTGGACCTGCTCAAGAAGGACAGCTACGACCTGACCATCAGCGCGCATCCGGAATGGCACGACGTGGCCAACATGCTGATGAAGGCGCTGCAGCCGCACCTGCTGGCGTATCTGGACAAGTACCGCGCTTTGGTGGTGGGGGCGCTGTCGCCCCAGGTGGCCGACCCGGTCACGGGTGAAGCGGTCACGCTGTCGCTGGAGAACTTCGACGCCTGCGGGCGACCCCACCTCGACGGCCTGATGCGCACCTTGTACCGGGCCGGCCAGATCAACCTGCAAAAATATCTGCAGGCCAGCGGCGGCTACCACCACTGGCATTCGGAGATCTATCCGCACAACGCCAGCTGCGACAGCCTGCACCGGGCCTTGCTGTTCCAGTTCTACCTGAACGATGTGGACGACGGCGGCGGCACCGAGTTCTTGTACCAGCGCCGCACCATCGTGGCGCGACAGGGCAGGCTGGTTATCGCCCCGGCAGGTTTCACCCATACGCACAAGGGACATGTGGCGCGCTCGGGCGACAAATACATCGCCACGTCGTGGATCTTGTTTCAGCGCGCCGAAGTGCTGTACGGGCCAGCGCGCGGCTAAACCCGTCCGCGGCCGCTGGAACGGGTCTCTCGGCCCAGCATGCCCGCCACGCCCAACCCCACCAGCAGCGTCGCCCAAGTCGATGGCTCGGGCACGGGCCTGACATCGGTCACGCTGGTCAGGCTGGCGCCCTTATTGTAGAAATTGTAGGCGTCGACGCCATGGGCGCGCCAGGTCAGCTGGACGAATGCCGCGCCCAGGCTGTCGGGCACGACTCTGTAACGGGATTCGCCCGCCACCGGGGCGAACAGGCTCAGGGTGGGCAGAATGTGGCTGCGGGCCCGCGAATCCGGCGAGACTGCCGCGATCGAAAGCGTGATTTTTCCGTCGCGCTTGCTGAGCGCGCCTGGACTGGGCGCGAACTGCCGGGCGGCACCTGGCCGATGCGGAACTCGCCCTGGTAGGCGCCGCTCAAGGTATAGCCGGTGATCTCATGGTCCTGCCTGGGCGCCAGATGCAGCGTGCCCTCGTATTGGTGCACCCACTGCCAGCTCCATGCCGTGCCCATCAAGGCGGCGACATCGTTAAGGGCGATCAAGGTGATGCCATCGCTGTCGCTCGCCAGCGTGGCGGCTTGCTGATAATAATTGCTGTCGAGGGTGAACGCGGTGGCGTCGATGTGAACGGATTGTGCGTGGACTGGCGTGGCGGCGAACGCCAGGGTGGTTATGCAGGCACCGGTGTAGCCGATCCTGGCTAACCCCGCGACTGCGCGGCGGACGGCGGCGATCATGGCTGGCTTTCGGCGATTGGGTCATCGAATGGTACGCCAGTTGTAAGGGCCAAGAAATTGTTTTCTTGGCATCGCTGCCTGATTTGCAACGCCACTGCAGCGGCCGCCGTGGACGGCGGCTTCAATGGCGTGGGTGAAAATTCAACGGCTCAGGTGGTACCTGACCGACTTGACCGCCGTGCCCGCTGCCAGTACGGCGGCCACCAGCTTTTCTTCCGTTACGCCCAGTTCGCGGGTCCAGTAATCGACTTCACGTTTTTCGTGCACATTGATGATGCTGCTGATGTGGTGCTGGCCGCAGTGCTTGAGGTCATCCGACATACTTGTCTCCTTATTGTTGCGGTAATTGAAGATTGCTCCCTAGCCACTTCGAGATCCGTTCGTTACCCAACATAGGACCCGGACAGTTTCACAACAGTCGAGTTTATTTTTACTTTTGGTAACAATCCGCGCGCTTCTCATTGTAATATTTATCACAACGTCACTGCTGCGCAGAATCGATGCAGCATGCATAGACCGGCGTTGTCGCTGTCCCACCATCGCCACGTTAAACACTCTTCAGCCATGACACGTTTACCGACAACTCTGGCAGCAGCGATAGGTGCGGCATGCATGCTGGCGGCGCACCATGCGCGGGCCCTCGACGTCAAGGCCAGCGGGCGCGTCACCTTCGGCGCCAGCGTGCGCACCGAGGCGCCCGATCCCGAGCTGCTATTGCCCGTCAACGCCGCCGCCCTGGGGCTGACCGGGCGCGCCAGCGGTGGCCAGAATGCCGACGACGCCAACAACAATTTCGCGCGGGGCGACGTGACCTCGCGCGTGCTCAAGGGCTACCTCGATCTGGCCGCCAGCCACGGCAGCGCCACTGCGCTGGTGCGCATCAAGGGCTGGCACGACGATGCACTCAACGGCCATGGCCGCCCCTGGGGCAACAGCGCTAATGGTTTTACCGCGGGCGCGCCGCTGAGCGACGCGGGTGCGCCGCGCGGATCGCGCTTTTCCGGCGTGGCGCTGGGCGAGGCGTATCTGCAGAACAGCTTCGACCTGGGAAGCGCCAGGGTGTTGGCGCGCGTGGGCCAGCAGGTGCTGAACTGGGGCGAACGCTCGAGCATGGGCGGCGGCATCGGCGTGCTCAATCCCGTCGACATGCCGGCCATGCGGCGGGCCGGGGCGGTAGCGCAGGAACAGCGCGTGGCCCAGCCGATGCTGTTCGCGCGGCTCGAGCGTGCGGCCGGATTCGCTGTCGAAGGCTACTACCAACGCGTGTTCAAGCCGGCCGTGCTCGACATGTGCGGCACCTTCATGGCGAGCGTCGATTACCAGACCGAGGGATGCGACCGCGCCTATGCCGGCGGCCCGGCCGCCACCGAACGCCAGCGCACCGCCAGCGGCCACTTTATCGAACGCGTGGGCAGCCCCACCTCGACCGACGAGGCGCAGTACGGCGTGGCGCTGACCTGGAAGTCCGCCACGCCGGGCACCGAGTTGGGGCTGTACCACGCGCGCTACATCAGCCGCACGCCGGTGCCGGGCATGCGCAAGGCCGGGCGGCCGGGCCCGGGCTTGATCCCGTTCGATCCCGACGGGCGCAACCTGCGCTTTTTTACCGAATACGTCGGCCACATCGAGATTTACTCGCTGATCGCCGCGCACAAGCGGGGCGCGAACAGCTGGTCGGCCGAACTGGCGCTGCGACCGGGCCAGCCGCTGGCGCTGCCGCCTTCCGACGTCATCTCGCCGTTTCTCAATCCGTCCAGTGCCGCGCTGCTGCGCGCCGAGGTGGACGCGGTGCCGCTTGGGGGCATCTATCACGCGTATGACCGCTACCGCACCGCCCAACTGCAGATCGGCTGGCAGCATGACTGGGGCAGGGCAGGTCCGGCTATGCTGTCCGGTTCGGCCGAGCTGGTGTACAAGCATGTGCATGGCTTGCCCGATCCGGCGCTGCGGCGCTATGGCCGCGCCGATGCGTATGGCATTGGGCCCATTCAAGGCGTATGCAATGCGCCGCCCGCCACCGCGTGGCGGCAGTGCAGCACGGACGGTTACGTCACTCCCACGGCGGCGGCTTACCGGCTGCGCGTCGATGCGCGCTTCAATGAAGTGCTGCCCGGACTGGCCCTGCACGCGCAGGCCATGTTCAACCATGATTTCAAGGGTTGGGGCTACGATTTCCAGATACATAAGGGCCGCCGCAGCGCGCTGCTGGCCATGCGCGTCGAGTACCGCAGCCGGTATGTGGGCGAGATCGCCTATGCGCCGCTGTGGGGCGGCATCTATAACAACCTACGGGATAAGAATCAGTTGTCGCTCGCGGTCGGCATCAAGTTTTGAAGTGCCGAGCACCGTTGTGGTGCGATGCGCCGGATTGGTGCGCACTGGGGTGCATGGGCAGTACGGCCGTGTGCCATTAAGGCGCTTTTTGCCTTCCGCCGGTGGCACGCAATCTGCTAATCTTCTGTTCATGCCAGATTGCTCACGTTCCGAACTCACATCCCCCACTGCCTGGCATGCCAGTCTCGCGCTGCGTTTCGGCGACGACGGCGGCACCACGCGCCTGTTTGAAAACCGCCACCGCGGGCCCCTGCGCGTGCAAAAAGCCCTGTACCCGGAAGGCCCGCGCATCTGTCACGCCATCGTGGTCCATCCGCCCGGCGGCGTGGTCGGCGGCGACAGCCTGTCGATCGACATTGCGGCCGGCGCCTCGGCGCATGCCTTTCTGACTTCGCCGGGCGCGGCCAAGTGGTACCGCGCCAACGGCCACGTGTCGCGCCAGAGTATCACCCTGGCCGCCGGCCCCGGCGCCGTCATCGAATGGATGCCGCAGGAGAGCATCTACTTCAACGACGCGCGGGTGGAGCAGGAGCTGCGCGTGGAACTGGCGGCCGACGCCAGCTACATCGGCTGCGAGATTGTATGCCTGGGCCGGCGTGCGTCGGGCGAAACGTTCGACAGCGGCAGCATCGGCCAGCGCACCCAGATCCGCCGCGGGGGCAAGCTGATATGGTGGGAGCAGGGGCCGATCAGCGCCGGCGGCCCTGCCATGGCCAGCCCGCTGGGCCTGAACGGCGCCACTGTGTGCGCCACGCTGATCGGCGTGGGCAAACCGGTACCGGCCAGCCTGCAGGCGGCCATGCGCGCGGCCGATCCGGCGCTCGCGCTCAGCCAGGTCAAGTCGGTGTTCGTGGCGCGTTACCTGTGCGACGACAGCGAAACGGCGCGCCGCGCCATGGTCGCCGTCTGGCAGGCGCTGCGCCCTCACTTGCTTGGCTGCGCGGCGCCATTGCCGCGCATTTGGGCCACCTGATGGCGGGCAGCCCTGCCGCTCAATCACCGATCTGCACCGACTCATACTGACTCATTCGGACACTGACCTACTCGGACACCCATGGACCTGACTCCCCGCGAAAAAGACAAGCTGCTCATCTTCACCGCCGCCTTGCTGGCCGAACGCCGGTTGGCGCGCGGCGTCAAACTGAATTACCCGGAAGCGGTGGCGCTGATCACCGCCGCCATCATGGAAGGGGCGCGCGACGGCAAGAGCGTGGCCGAACTGATGTCCGACGGCGCCCGCATCCTCACGCGCGCCGACGTCATGGAGGGCATCCCCGAGATGATTCCGGAT
>CALRYE020000081.1:0-26065 GCA_943372275.1 Janthinobacterium lividum | reverse complement strand
ACCGACGGCCACCCGGCCTACCCGGGTTTCGCCCGCGAGCACGGCGTAGTGCACCGCGCCGTCAATCAGTCGGCCGGCGCGCGCGTGCAGGGACAGTGGCACGTGCAGAACGTGAACGCATATCACAGCCGGTTCAAGCAGTGGCTGCGGCATTTTCATGGGGTGGCCTCGCATTACCTGGCCAATTACTTAGGCTGGCGCTGGGCCGTCGATGGCGCGCGCATCGCCACGGCCGAGGCACTGCTGAGGGCCGCACTGACAACGCCACCCCGTACTTTACGGTGACATAGCCTTGTCAATTGCACTTTCGCAATCAACGATGGTCACATTCAACTGGTATGTTGTGCTTACAACATGTATCATTATGGAAACTTTAGATGTCGTTCAGATAAATCGTAGTGGCAGGTAACTTGTGGATGGGTTCATGCGGCAGATAATCAGCAGTGCGGTGCAGCGCGTCGGTGGGCGGTGCGGGATAGGCCATTCCATCAGCGCCAAGCTGTGCGCGCTGTTCCTGGGACTGCTGCTGGTCGCCCTGGTCAATGTGCTCACCACGCGCGCGCTGCTGGCTAACCTGAATGGCGTGGCCGAGTCGGTCAACGTGGCCGGCAAGCTGCGCATGCTCAGCCAGCGCATCGCCTACCAACGCACCGCCGTGCTGCAGCAGGACCCGGCCGCCCGCGCCGCCCTGGAACGCAGTGTGGCGGACTACCAGGCCTCGCTCGATGCGCTGGCCAGCGGCGGGGCGGCGTTCGGCTACGCGCTGCCGCGGCCGAGCGCTGCCACCACGCGCCACCTGGCGGGCCTGCGCGCAGACTGGCAGCGTTTTGGCCAGCAGCACTTCGGCCAACAGCGTGCACTGGCGCCGTCCGCGCCGTCCGCGCCGTCCGCGCCGTCCATCGCCAGCACCCAGCACACCCAGCTGGCGCTGGCCGAGGCGCTGGTCGTCTCGCTCACCGATGAGGCCCTGGCGTCGCAGCACGATGCGTTCACCCGCATGCTGGCCCTGCTGATCATCGACGCGCTGCTGCTGGCGCTGGCCTTCGCGTGGCTGCGCCGCGACCTGATCGGGCCGCTGCGCGCGCTGGCGCGCCAGAGCCGCGCCTTCGCCCGTGGCGACTACCAGGCCCGCGTGACGGTCGACTCGCGCGACGAGATCGGCGCGCTGGCGCTGGCCTTCAACCGCAGCGCGCAGCACATTGCGCGCCTGCTGGCCGACCTGGAAACGGACCGCCACAGCATGCGCCTGGCCGAGCAGACCTTCCGCGGCCTGGCCGAGAACTCGGTGGTCGGCGTGTACATCGTGCGCGACCAGCGCTTCCACTTCGTCAACCCGAAGATGGCCGAGATGTTCGGTTACGACACCCAGCAGATGATGGACCACGCCAACGTGTTCGACATCGTCACCGAGCAGGAGCGCGATTTCGTCGAGCACAACATCCAGCGCCGCATCAGCGGCGAAGTCAGCGAAGTGCACTACGAGCGGCGCGCGCGCCGCCGCGACGGCTCCACCTTTGACGCCGAAGTGTACGGATCGAGCATGTCGATCGACGGGGCGCCGTCCACCATCGGCATCATCGTCGACATCACCAGCCGCAAGCGGGTCGAGCGCGCGCTGCGCCTGCAGAATGCCTGCAACGAGGTGCTGATACGCGCCACCGACGAGGCTTCGCTGCTGGCGCGCATCTGCCAGATCGTGCGCCAGGTGGGCGGCCATCCGTGCGTGCGCGTCAGCTTCGGCGACGCCGAAGCGGAACGTGCGGTCAGCCAGGCCGGCGCCATGCCGGCCGACGGCGTCGCGGGGGCGGACGTGCTGGCGCTGCCGCTGCGCGCGGCCAGCGGCGCCATCGGCACGCTGACCGTGTGCGCCGCGCCCGGCGAGCCGTTCAGCATCGACGAAACCACCATCCTCAAGCGCCTGGCCGACAATCTGGCCTATGGCATCGCCGCCCTGCGCGCCGAAGTCGAACGGGTGCGCTACCAGCAGCAGCTGGAATACAGCGCCAACTACGACGCGCTCACGGGGCTGGCCAACCGCAACCTGCTCAGCGACCGGGTGCGCCAGGCCGGCGTGCGTGCCAGCCGCACCGGCAAGAACGTCGGCATCCTGCTGCACGACCTGGACAACTTCAAGATCATCAACGACAGCCTGGGTCACGAAGCCGGCGACCTGCTGCTGGTGGCGGTGGCGCGGCGCATGCGCGCCTGCGTGCGCGAGAGCGATACCGTGGCGCGCCTGGGCGGCGACGAATTCGTCATTGTCATCCCCAACGTCGACTCGGCCACCGAAGTGGCCGTGGTGGGCCGCAAGCTGCTGGCCGAACTGGCCAAGCCGTTCATCATCGCCGGCCAGAAGCTGTATATCAGCGCCAGCATCGGCGTGTGCATGTATCCCAACGACGGCCAGACCGAGCAGATGCTGCTCAAGAATGTCGATCTGGCCATGTACCGCGCCAAGCGCGAAGGGCGCAACACCATGCGCTTCTTTACCGAGGAGCTCAACGCCGACAACCGCGAGCGCCAGGAGCTGGAAACGGCGCTGCACCACGCGCTCGAACACGGCGAATTCGTGCTGCACTACCAGCCCAAGATCGATTACGCCACCGGTCTTGTAACGGGCGTGGAGGCGCTGGTGCGCTGGAACCATCCGACGCTCGGGCTGGTGGAGCCGGCCGCGTTCATTCCGCTGGCCGAGGAAACCGGCATGATCGAAGAGCTGGGCGCCTGGGTGCTGGTCACCGCCTGCCGCCAGATGCGCGCGCTGCACGAGCGCGACGGCGTCGACCGCACCATGATCGTGGCGGTCAACCTGTCGGCGCGCCAGCTGGCGCCCGAGCAGCTGCTGCGCACCGTCAGCGCGGCGCTGGCCGACAGCGGCTTGCCGCCCAGCTGCCTGGAACTGGAACTGACCGAAACGGCCGTGATGGCCGATTGCGCCAGCGCCATCGTGATCCTCAATCAGTTGAAAGCCCTGGGCGTGCGCCTGTCGCTGGACGACTTCGGCACCGGCTACTCGTCGCTGGACCATCTGCGCCGCTTCCCGTTCGACTCGATCAAGATCGACCGCTCGTTCATCATGGGCGTGGGCGAGCACGCCAACGACCGCGCCATCGTCAGGACCATCATCGCGCTGGCGTCGAACCTGAAAATGAGCGTGATCGCCGAAGGCGTGGAGCACCGCGAGCAGGCCGAATTCCTGCTGCAGCACGATTGCCACGAGATGCAGGGCTTCCTGTTCGCGCGCGCACTGCCGCCGGCGCAGCTGGCCGCCATGCTGGAGCGGCAGCAGCAGCTGTGCCACTGAGATTGCCCGGGGCAGGGCGCGGCGCCCCGGCCGGCACAGTCGACTGAAGCGTCGGCGCTAGTGCGGCGCGAGTGTGGTGCTAGTGCGGCGCGAACGGCAACGTCAGGCAGAAGGCGGCGCCGTCTCCCGGCACGCTGGCCACGTCCAGGGTGCCGCCGTGCGACTCGGCCAGCTGGCGCGCGATGTACAGCCCGAGGCCCAGTCCTTCGCGCACTTCCTTGTTGCCGGCCCGTTCGAACGGATCGAAGATGCGCTCGATGTCTTCCGGCGCGATGCCGTTGCCCTGGTCCTGCACCACCACGCGCGCGCCGACCTTGTCGGCCGTGAGCGTGACCGTCACCGGTTTACCGCCACCGTAGCGCAGCGCATTGGTGAGCAGGTTGACGATGATCTGCTCGACGCGGAATTCGTCCCACACGCCCACCACCGGGACCGGCGTCTCCAGCGCCATGCTGGCGCCGGCCGCCTCGGTGCGCTGGGCCAGGTCGCTGACCACGCGCTCCAGCAGCGCAGCCAGTTCGGTATGCGCCGGGCGGATCGACAGCTTGCCGCTGCGGATGCGCGACACGTCGACCATGTCGTTGATCAGGCGGATCATGCTCTGGATCTGGCGCCCGTCGCGCGCCACCATCTTGCGCAACTGCTCGGCGCCGAAGAAGGCCAGGTTGTCTTTATTGAGCTGCATTTCGCGTAGCTGGGTTTCCAGGAACAGGGTGTTGAGCGGCGTGCGCAGCTCGTGCGCCACCATCGACATGAAGTCGTCGCGCATGGCCACGGCCCGTTCCAGCTCGGCCTGGGTGGCGCGCAGTTCGCGCCGGCTTTCTTCCAGCGCCTCGACCTGGCGCTTGACCTCGTGGCGCTGCTGGCACAGCGCCACGAACACATTGACCTTGCTCTTGACGGCGGCGATGTCGAGCGGCTTGTACAGAAAGTCGACCGCGCCCGTTTCGTAGCCCTTGAAGGCGTAATTGAGTTCGCGCCCGGCGGCGCTGACGAACACGATCGGCACGTTGCGCGTGCGCTCGGTGCCGCGCATGAATTCGGCCAGTTCGAAGCCGTCCATCCCGGGCATCATCACATCCAGAATGGCCAGCGCGAAGTCGTGCTCCAGCAGCAGCGACAGCGCCGCTTCGCCCGTGTTGGCCTGGTAAATGACACGGTCGTCCTCGGCGATAATCTTGGACAGCGCCAGCAGGTTTTCGGGCCGGTCGTCGACGATCAAGATCTTCATCTTGACGAGGGAATTGGGCATCAGAGGTTCTCCAATGTGGTCAGCAAGGTGCGCAGCGCGGGACGCGCCAGCACCAGGTCGGGCGCGCGCAGGCGAATCGCGCTGGCGGGCATGGTAGGGATATCGGCGTCCTGCGGGTCCTGCGCCACGGTCAGGCCGCCGGCGCGGCCGATCTGGGCCAGCCCGGCAGCGCCGTCGGCGCTGGCGCCGGTCAGCAGGATGCCGGCCAGGCGCTTGCCGTAGGCGTCGGCGGCCGACGCCATCAGCACGTCGATGGACGGACGAGAAAAATGCACCGGGTCTTCCTGACTCAGCGAAAAACAGCGCTCCGCTTCGACCGACAGGTGGTAGCCGGGCGGGGCAAAGTACAGCACGCCGTTTTCCAGCGGCGCCTTGTCGTCGGCCTGGCGCACCGGCAGCGACAGATGGTTGGCGAACACTTCGGCCAGGCGGCTGTCGCGGTCTTCCGGCATGTGCAGCACCACCACCACGGGAAAGCGCGGCGTGTTCAAGCCCGGCAAAATCGCCAGCAGCGCGCCGATGCCGCCGGCCGAGGCGCCGATGACGAGCGCGTCGACGCGGCGGCCCTTGAGTGCGGACCGCAGCGTGGTGGACAGATCGGTGGTCTGCCCGCTCATGTGGCGACCTTGCGGAATACCCGGTCGGCTTTCACGAGCGGCTCGAAGCGGTCGGCGTAGCCGGAAAAATCCAGGCTCTCCTTGCTGCCCAGGCCCAGAAAGCCCCGGTAGCACAGCGACTCGTGAAACAGGCCCAGGGCGCGTTCCTGCAGCTTGCGGTTAAAGTAGATCAGCACGTTGCGGCACGAGACCAGGTGGGTCTCGGAAAACACCGTGTCGGTGGCCAGGCTGTGGTCGGCGAAGATGACATTCTCCACCAGGCTGCGGTCGAACAGGGCGCCGCCGTAGGCCGCCGTGTAGTAGTCGGAAAAGGCCGCGCGCCCGCCCGCCATCTGGTAGTTGGCCGTGTACGCGCGCATGCGCTCGAGCTGGAACACGCCCTGGCGCGCCCGTTCCAGCGACTGCGGGTTGATGTCGGTGGCGTAGATGATCGAGCGTTCCAGCAAGCCTTCTTCCTTGAGCAGGATGGCCATCGAATAGATTTCCTCGCCCGTACTGCAGCCGGCGATCCAGATCTTCAGCGAGGCATAGGTGTGCAGATGCGGCATGACCTGTTCGCGCAGCGTGGCGAAGTACGACGGATCGCGGAACATCTCGCTGGTCGGGATGGTCAGGTACTGCAGCAGCTGCATGAAGGTGTCGGGGTCGTTCAGCACGCGCGCCTGCAGTTCGCCGATGCTGGCGCAATCGAGCTTGTGCAGCGCATGCAGCACGCGGCGCTTTTGCGAGGCGCCGGAATAGTCGCGGAAGTCGTAACTGTACTTGAGGTAGATCGCCTCCATCAGCAGACGCAGCTCGATGGTGGCGCTGTCGTTGCCGGCGCGCTCCCCATGCTGCGCGTCGCTCGCGCCGCCCGTGTTCAGCGGGTTGCTCATCCCAGCCGCTCCATGCCCGGCAGCCACACGCGCAGCAGCGAGTACAGGCGGTCCAGGTCGATCGGCTTGGCCAGGTAGTCGGAGGCGCCCGCCTTCATGCATTGCTCCTGGTCGTCGCGCATGGCCTTGGCGGTGATGGCGATCACGGGCAGCTTGGCGAAGCGCGCATCGGCGCGCAGCCGGCGCGTCGCTTCCAGCCCGTCCATCCCCGGCATCATGATGTCCATCAGGACCAGGTCCATGTCGGGGATCTGATCGAGCTTGGCCAGCGCTTCGAAGCCGTCGCGCGCCACTTCCACCTTGATGCCCTTTTGTTCCAGCGCGCTGGTGAGCGAAAAGATGTTGCGCACGTCGTCGTCCACCAGCAGGATGCGGCGGCCCTCGAACACGCTCTCGCGCGAGCGCACCGTTTTCAGCATGCGCTGGCGCTCGGCCGACATCTCCGACTCCACCTTGTGCAGAAACAGCGTGACTTCGTCGAGCAGGCGCTCGGGCGAACGGGCGCCCTTGATGATGATCGAGCGCGAGTAGCGCAGCAGTTCGGCTTCCTCGGCGCGCGTCAGGTTGCGCCCGGTGTAGACGATCACCGGCGGGAACGAGCAGATTTCCTCGGCGGCCATGGTGCGCAGCAGCTCGTGGCCCTGCATGTCGGGCAGCTTCAGGTCGATGATCATGCAGTCGTAGACGGCGCTTCTGAGCAGCGCCAGCGCCTCGGCGCCGGTTTCCACCGCCGTGATCTCGACGTCTTCGTCGTCGATCAGCTGGACCACGCTGGCGCGCTGGCGCGCGTCGTCCTCGACCAGCAGCACGTGCTTGAGCTTCTGGGTGAATTTGCCTTCCAGCGTCTTGAACACCTGCTTGAGGCGTTCGCGCGTGGCCGGCTTGATGACGTAGCCGACCGCGCCCAGCTGCAGGGCCGCTTCGGCGCGGTCGTTGGCCGAGACGATGTGCACGGGGATGTGGCGCGCCAGCGGATTGGCCTTGAGTTTTTGCAGCACGTCCATGCCCGAGCCGTCCGGCAGGCCCAGGTCGAGCAGGATGGCGTCGGGCAGCTGTTCGGCGGCGATCTGCAGGCCGTCGGCGGCGCTGTGCGCCACCAGGCAGCGGTATTCCATCTCGCGCGCCAGGTCGTACAGGATGCGCGCGAAGGCGGCGTCGTCTTCGATCACCAGCACCGTGCGCGCGCCGCTGGCAGGGCGCGCGCGGTCATCCTGGAAGCTCGGTGCGGACAGGGCGCGCGGCGCGGCCGGCGCGCTGGCGGGCGCGGACGGCGGCGCAGGGGGCGCCGTCAGGCGAGCCGCGAACGCGCCGGCCTGATCCATCGACGTGGCCAGCGGTTCGGCCGTGAGCACCTGCGGCAGCAGCAAGGTGAAGGTGCTGCCGCTGCCGGCCGTGCTGTGCACCTCGATGGTGCCGCCCAGCAGGCGCGCCAGGTCGCGCGAGATCGACAGGCCCAGGCCGGTGCCGCCGTAGCGCCGGCTGGTGGTACCGTCGGCCTGGCGAAACGCTTCGAAGATGAGCGCTTGCTGGTCGGCGGCGATGCCGATGCCCGAGTCGCGCACGGCCAGCGCCACCATGCCGTCGGCGCGCCCGGAGATGGTCAGCGCCACTTCGCCGCGCTCGGTGAACTTGACCGCGTTCGAGAGCAGGTTCTTGAGCACCTGTTCCAGGCGGTGGCCGTCGGTATGCAGACTGGCCGGCGCGCTGGCGTCGACCGTGCTGGTGAACGACAAGCCTTTTTGAGCGGCCAGCGCGGCGAACGTCATGCGCATGTTGTCGGCCAGGGCCGCCGTCTCGATGTCTTCCGGGACCAGTTCCAGCTTGCCCGCTTCGACCTTGGAAATGTCGAGGATATCGTTGATCAGGTTGAGCAAATCATTCCCGGCGGCGTAGATCGTGTTGGCGAACTCGATCTGCTCGGGCACCAGGTTGCCCTTGGGGTTTTCGGCCAGCAGCTTGGACAGGATCAGGGAACTGTTCAGCGGGGTGCGCAGTTCGTGCGACATATTGGCCAGGAATTCGGACTTGTACTTGCTGGCGCGCTGCAGGTCCTGGGCCCGTTCCTCCAGCTCGGCCTGGGCGTCGTTCAGGGCGCTGTTCTTCAGGTCGAGCGCGCTGGCCTGCTCGGCCAGCTGCTCGTTGGTCTGCTCCAGTTCGGCCTTCTGGTTTTCCAGGATGGTCTGCGATTCCTCCAGCACGCGCGACTGCTCTTCCAGTTCCTCGTTGGCGGTGCGCAGTTCTTCCTGCTGCACCTGGAGTTCCTCGTTCAGTTGCTGGGTTTGTTCGAGCGCGTCCTGCAGGCGCTGGCGCGCCAGCGCCGCTTCGATGGCGCGGCCCACGTTGGCCGCCACCAGTTCGAAGAACTCGATGTCGCGCGGACGCGGCGCGGCCAGAAAGCCCAGCTCGATCACGCCGTTGGCACTGCCGTCGTTGTCGGTCGGGACCAGCACCAGGTGGCGCGGCACGCCATGGCCCAGGCCCGAACTGATCTTCAGGTAGTGGTCGGGCAGCTCGCCCAGCACCAGGGTGCGCTTGCCCAGCAGGGTCTGGCCCACCAGGGTGTCGGCGTCCTGGTAGGTGTAGCCGGTCTGCTCCTGCGACTTGTCGATGCCGTAGCCGGCGATGCGGCGCAGGCCGCCGTCGGCTTCGCGCGCGTAGATGGCGCCCACCGAGGCGCCGGTGTATTCGGCGATGAAGGCCAGCACCGAGGTGCCCAGGCGCGGCAGGGCCAGCTGGCCGATGCTGCGTTCGGCCAGCTGCTGCTGGCCGCTGCGCTGCCAGGCCTGGCGTTCCAGCATCTCGCCGTGGCGCGCGTGTTCGTCCAGCGCGCTGCCGAACACGGTGGACAGGCGCAGCAAATCGCGCCGGCCGAACCAGGCCAGCAGGCCGCTGATGATCAGGCTGACGATCAGGTACACCGCCACGCCGGTGCGCACCACGTTCTGGGCGCTGTCGCTGCGGTCCTTGAGCAGGCGCTCCTCGGTGGCCTGGAAGGCGTCGAACTGGCTGCGGATGGTGTCGAAGGCGACCTTGCCGCGCCCACTGCTGACCTGCGCCAGGAAGTCGCCGTTCTTGCGCCGCAGCGCGATCACTTCGCGCGCGTAGTCGTCCCACTGGGTTTGCAGGGCGCCGATCTGGCGCAGGCGGTCCAGCTGGGCCGGATTGTCGGCCACCAGTTCGGCCAGCGCCTGCATGGCCGCGCCCGACTTGGACTTGGACACGGTGTACGGCGCCAGGAAGGCTTCGTCGCGGGTGAGCAGAAAGCCGCGCAGGCCGGACTCCTGGTCCACCGCCAGCTTGGCCACTTCGTTGGCATGGCCGATCACCCGTTCCGAATGCTCTACCCACGCCATCACCGACAGCAGATAGCTGATCACGGCGACGAAAATCAGCGCGCTGGCCACGCCCGCAGCCAGCGGCACGGTGACGTTGCGCACCAGGATGCGTTTGAACCCGGTCTGGTCTACTGTTTGTCTGTTCGGCATGCTGCTTTTTCCGCTCGTGAAAACGTGAAAGTCTATAGCAAAAGCAACAATTCTGGCGTCTCATTCAAGCAGCCTATAATTGCCCTTTGTTCAATATGCGGCGTTGCCCGGCATGCCCGCTCACTTTCAATGATTCCCTTGTCGCAGCGCCTTCCCTGCTGGCCCGGTTTTGCTGCGCGCTCGCCCCGTGGCGGCGCGCTGATATTGGCACTGGCACTGGCAGTGGCCGTGAGCGGATGTGATCGCTCTTCCTCGCGGCGCCCGACCGAGTGGCCCACGACGTACATGGTCTACAACCACTCCGGCAAGCCGCTCATGGCCGGCGCCGTGTCCGATACCGGGGGCGGGCAGGCGCCCATCGATTTCCTGGTACCTGAGCAGGATATGACCTCGGGCAGCGGCAGCGCGCCCACCCGCCAGGGCAGCGCCGTTACCATCGAGTGGGTCGGCGGGGTGGGCCGGGCCCGCTGGTACCGGGCCAGCGTACCCGTCCAGATCGAGCAGCCGGGCGGCACCTACCTGGAAATTTTTCTTCGGCCGGACCAGTTCGTGTGCGCGAACCTGACCGACCAGGCCCATCTCGCCCAGGCCCGCGAAGGCGCGCCGCGGGCGCGCGCGCGCGCATCGCGCGCCTCGCTGTCGTGCGCCAAGCCGCGTGAGCTGGCAGCGCTGGCGCCCGGCATGGCGCAGGGATTTCGCAACGACTCGGAAGCGCACAGCTGGGATACCTATGACCGCCCCGGGACATCGACGGTGATTTTCCAGACCTTGTTTCACACCACCGGCCAGGTCAAGATCCGCCACGGCGAGGCCTTCCTGGGCGGCCCTTGGCTGCTGCACGAGTTCGACTGGAGCCGGCCCATCGGCAAGCAGGCCGCAGTGCTGGTGAAAGTCAACGTCAGCGCGGGCGCGCCGGGAGTGTTCGTGGTCACGGGCGACGCGGCCGGATGGCAAGCCCGCTACCTCGGCATGGTCGGCGATGAAGAGACCCAGCTGTCCCCCACGCACTTGATGCTGGGCCAGCGCATGGTCGTCGATACGGCCAACGCCGCCATCTTCATGCTGCCAGCGCTGCAGGGCATCGATTACTGGGTGCTGGGCATCAGCGACGACCACCAGCACGTCGCCGTCTACTGGCGGAGCGCGCGGCCGGCCGGCATGCCGCCAGGCAAGGAGCAGGCCGCCACCGAGTTCGGCGTTGCCATGGTCAACCTGGAACAGGGCAGTACGGCCGACGGACAGGTCGCCACGGTGCCGGCGCTGCCTGCCGATGGCAATATTCGCCAGTTCTATGGCACCTGGTACCGCACGCATTGCCGCTGGAACCCGCTGCTTTTTTGCAAATAAACACGGTTGCAAACAAACTCGGTTGCAAACAAACTCGGTTGCAAACAAACTCAGTTGCAAATAGCTAGGCTGGCCTGCCTTGCGAACCACGCCATGCCGACGCCCCCAACCCGCGCCTCAGCGCGCGCCGGCGAACTCGATCTCCACCAGGTTGTCGTCCGGCTTGCGGTCGATCAGCTTGTTATCCGGATCGATGCCGGCCTTGGCCGGGCGGCCCGCCACCGTCATCGTCACGGCCAGGTGCTTGGCCGTCACCCGGCGCCGCTCGCGCAGCAGGGGCTTGCCGTCGGCGTCGTCGATGCCGAAGTCGACCAGGTCGCCCAGCGCCACCTCGTGCTCGTCGCCCAGTTCGCCGGCGCGCATCTTGCCGGCGCTGGCGCGCAGGGTAACCTGGTAGCGCCCGTCGGGCAGTTTGCGCGCGCTGGCGTGGTCGGCGCGGTTGTCGAACAGCACGATGCGCTGGAACAGGTCGTCGATCAGGGCCGCCTGCTCGGGCGCGGCGGCGCGCAGCGCATCGGTGAGCGCCGTCACGCTGGGGTAGGGCGCGCTCTGGAAGGCGTAGTCGACCAGCAGCTTGTGCAACACCGCGTTGACCTTGGCTTCGCCCAGCACGTCCTGCAGCTGATACATGGCCAGGCTGCCCTTGCGGTACTGGACGTAATCCTGGTTTTCGTTCTGCGCCAGCGGCAGCTCGCGCTTTTTCTCGATGGCCCGGCCCAGCAGGTAACGGTCCAGGTTGTAGCGCAGGAAGCGCCGCATGCGGGCCGGGCCGACGGCTTCCTTCATCACCATCAGGGCCGCGTATTCGCTCAGCGTTTCGCTCAGCACCGTGGCGCCGCGGGTGTTGCCGGGCACGATCTGGTGGCCCCACCACTGGTGCGCCACTTCGTGCGCGCTGACATAGAACGGGTAGTCGATGTCGGTCGGGTTCTTGTCGTCCACTTTGGCGATGAAGCCCAGGTTTTCCGAGAACGGGATGGTGTTGGGGAACGACTGGGCGAACGTGGCGTAGCGCGGGAATTCGACCACGCGCAGCTGCTTGTGCTGGTAGGGGCTGAAGTGCCGGGAATTGTATTCCAGCCCGGCCTTGACGCCGCGGATGATGCGGTCCAGGTTGTACTCGTGGCCGGGATGGTAGTACACGTCGATCGTCACGTCTTGCCAGCGGTCGTGGCGCACTTCGTAGCGGGCCGACTGGATGGCGTAGAAGTTGAGGATGGGTTTGTCCATGCGGTAATGGAAGTGGCGCCGCCCGCTGGCGATCCATTCGCGTTCCAGGGTGCCCGGCGCGATCGCGATCTGATCCGGTGTGGTGCTGACGACGGCGTCGAAGTTGATCCAGTCGGCATCGTTGGCGATCATGTTGTCGGCCAGAGCGCGCGCAGCGTCGGCCCCCGGCAGGGGCGCGCGCGGCGCCAGGTCGTGGCGCTTGCGGTCGCGCTCGTCGGTCAGTTCCTCGACACTCTGGTAGCCGATGCGCGGCAGGATGTTATTGTCGAAGAAGGTGCCGTTGCCCAGCACCGGCGTGTCCGAGCCGAACCCCAGGACGCCCTGGGGCGCCCAGGTCAGCGCGAAGTGCATGGCGATGCGCTGGCCCGGCAGCAGCGGCTGGTTCAGGATCACCCCGTAAAAGCCGCGCTGGCGGTCGCTCATCAGGGGCGTGGTCGGCACGCTGAAGCGCAGCGTGGGCGTGGTGTCGCGCTGCTGGCTGATGAAGATGCGGGTGACCGGGCGGGAGGTTTTATTTTCCAGCTGGTAGGTGCCGCGCACCGTCATGGCGCGCCGCTCGGGCACCAGGTCGGCCTGGATGCTGACGTCGGTCACGCGCGGCTGGGCCAGCTGCGCGAGCGACTTGTAGCGCAGTTCGTACTGGGCGCGCTGGCGGTCCTTCTCGTAGACGGTCTGAAAGCCGCCCAGGCTCAGGTTGTAGTACAGCAGCGCGCCGACGCCGCCGAACAGGGCCGCCGCGGCGCCGAAGGTGGCCAGCACGGGCGTGCTCAACTGGCGGCGCGCCAGGCGCAGGCGGCTGCCCAGTTCGCCGTTGTAGCCGCGCGGCCAGCACACCGCCGACAGCAGCACCAGCATCAGCGCCGCCGCCCCCCAGTACAGTTCGAACCAGCGCTCGCGCGCCAGGAAGTGGCCGAAGCCGTTCATCTGCGAATACACGAAGGTGGGCAGGGTGCCGTACAACAGCATCGGGTGGTCCAGCCCCAGCGAGGAAAAGCTGACCGTGGCGATGTAGTACACGATCATGGCGAAATAGGCCAGGTAGCGCTGGTTGATCAGCACCTGCAGGGCGATGGCCAGCACGGCCAGCAGCGCGTAGCGGGGCAGCTGCAGCAGGAACAGGTCGTACAGGTACAGGCCCGGCTCGAGCGTGAAATAGCCGTGCGACAGCTGGATCAGCATGCCGCACACCATCATCACGGCCAGCATCAGGATCTGCAGGCCGATCAGGGCGAACAGCTTGGCCAGCAGCGGCACATAGCTGGGCAAGGGCAGGGCGTCGAGCATCTGGTCCATGCGCGCCTCGCGTTCGCGCCAGACCAGTTCGCCCGCGTAAAAGGTGGTGACGATCAGCATGAACAGCGAGAACGTCTGGCTGATCGTTTCAAGCAGGTAATACGTGACCGGGTAGACATTGGTGCCGAACATGGAGCCGATGGTCAGCGTGGTGCCGAACAGGGCCAGCACGCCGGCCAGCATGATGACCAGAAAATAGATGTTCTTGACCGACTCGCGCAGGTTCAGCCAGGTCGAGCGCAGCAGCAGCGCGGCCATGTTGCGCTGGACCAGGTCGGGCGTGACGCGGGGCGCCGTCGCCACCGAGGCGGCGGCCGGGTCGGTCTGCTTGCCGGCGCGCTGCTCGGGCATGGCGGCGAACTGGAAGCGCCAGTAGCCCAGCAGCAGCACGCTGGCGCCGAAGCCGGCCCACAGCAGGCGGTTGTGCAGGTACACGCCGTCGAGCGGGATCAGGCGGCTGTTGCGCTCGGCAATGGTCCAGTATTCGGTCAGGCGCACCAGCGCCGTGGTGCCGAACGGGTCGATGAAGGCCGCCAGGGTTTTGTAATCGAGGTCGCGCGCCAGCGACGGCGCCACGATGTAGCCGATCATCATCACCACGCTGGCCACGTAGACCGGCAGCATGCGCCGGGTCAGGGCGGCGAGCACGAAAAACAGCGCGCCGAAAATGAACAGGTTGGGCAGGATCAGCACCAGGTAGGGCTGCAGGTACATCCAGGCGCCGGCCGGGCCGACCCGGTCGGGCTGGATGCCGGGAATGAAGGTGCCCAGCCAGGCGCCCAGCACGATGCTGGAAAACACCACGGCCAGCGCCGCGTAGGCGCCCAGGAAGCGCCCGAACACGTAATCGTGCTTGCGGATGGGCGCGCTGAAAAAGAAATGGTGCATGTCGTGCTCGAAGTCCTGCTGCACCGAGCGGCCCATCATGGCCGCCGTGACCACCACGCCCAGGCTGCCCAGGAAGGCCACCGTGAACGAGATCGAGCGGGGCGCATTGATGAACACGCGCCCGCCGAAGCTGATGTGGGCGTCGCGGAACACGCCGCCGGCGGCGGCCATCCACAGCATCGCCAGGGCCAGGAACATGGCGAAGTAGACCCAGGTCGAGAGCAGCTTGAGGCGCTGGCGCGCCTCGAACTGTGCAATTGCCAGCAGCGACTTCATGTCAGCAGGAGCCGGCCGCGGCGCTGGCGACATTGCGCCCGGCGATGGTGGCGAAGTACACGTCTTCCAGGTCGCCCACGGCGGGCGCGAAGCCGTCGCCGGGATCGCGCTCGGCGTACACGTGGATCAGGGTGCGCCCGCTCAGCAGGCGGGTCGAGATGACGGCGTGGGCGCGCTGGAACTGGGCCAGTTCCTGCTTGGCCACGAAGCGCGACCAGATCTTGCCCTTGACGGCGTCGACCAGCTTTTGCGGCTCGCCGCACAGCAGCACGTGGCCCTTGTTGATGATGGCCATGTTGGCGCACAGGTCGGCCACGTCGGAGACGATGTGGGTCGACAGCAGCACCGTCTTGTCCTGGCCGATGTCGGACAACAGGTTGTGGAAGCGCACCCGCTCCTGCGGGTCCAGCCCGGCCGTGGGCTCGTCGACGATGATCAGCTGGGGGTCGCCGATCAGGGCCTGGGCGATGCCGAAGCGCTGGCGCATGCCGCCGGAAAAGCCGCCCAGGCGCTGATGGCGCACGTCGAACAGATTGGTTTGCTGCAACAGGCCGTCCACCACTTCGCGCCGCTGGGCGCGGTTGGAAATGCCTTTCAGCACGGCGAAATGGTCGAGCAGCTCGTGCGCCGTCACCTTCGGATACAGGCCGAAGTCCTGGGGCAGGTAGCCCAGCAGGCGGCGGATCTCGTCTTTTTCGTCGAGCACGTCGTAGTCGCCGAAGAACACCGAGCCGTCGTCGCATTCCTGCAGGGTGGCCAGGGTCCGCATCAAGGTCGACTTGCCGGCGCCATTCGGCCCGAGCAAGCCGAACATCCCGGTGGGGATGGTGAGGTTGACCTGATCCAGGGCCACCACGCCGTTGGCGTAGGTCTTGGACAGGTTGCGAATGCGTAATTCCATGCGGACTCCGGTGCTGCGCGCGGGCAACATGGCCGGCGCACGATTCTAGAGTTGCATTGTATAAAATTTATGCGTGGTCAGGCGGGCCATTGCGACACACGGCGGTTTGGCTCTGCCAGAGTGCAGAAAGGGGGGCGCAGAATGGCGATGCAGGGCGGGGCGGCGGGCGCGGCGTGGGTATAATGGATTGCATGGACAATGTCATCAAAGAAAAGGTGCTGGCCGTGGCGCGCGCCGGGCGTACACGCGCGGAATCGCTGGCGTTTTTCCGCGCGGCGCTGGGCTTGTATTACCTGGCCGGCCTGATGACGTCCGAGACGATCGACTTCAAGAAGATCGATGGCGACTTCAACCGCTTTATTTATCACAGCATCGGTCCCGGCCACAGCATCACCAGCGTGCTGCAGTTCATGAGCGGCAAGAAAGTGGTGCCGGTGGTGGAGTCGGCCCGCTTCACCGACGCCTTCGCCAGCCACTGCGGCGAGGTGCCGGTCGACACGATTCCCTTTCTGTTGTCGCTGAACCTGGGCGTGGCCAAGAATATTTCCAGGCTCGATATCGGCGGCTCGCTGCTGGACTGGATCGAGCAGCAGAAGAGCCCGGCGGATGCGGGCGGCGCCTAGCGCGCGGCCTCGGTAGCGGGCCTTCCCTTTTCCTTTTTCTAGCAGGCACATTTATGGCAAGCAAGCGCAGCATCAATCCCCTGGACAACCTGATCGTCGGCATCGACAAAGCCCTGCGCGTGATCGGCGGGGTGGCGACCTCGTCGCGGCCGAACCCGGGGGCGCACGCGGCCGACGGCCAGCTCGACAGCGCGGAGCAGCGCCATGCGGCCGGGCTGATGCGGGTCAACCACGTGGGCGAGGTGTGCGCCCAGGCGCTGTACAACGCGCAGGCGCGCTTTGCCACCGATCCGGCCATGGCGGCGCAGTTCCGCGAGGCGGCGCGCGAGGAAGAGGATCATCTGGCCTGGACGGCGCAGCGGCTGGGCGAACTGGGTTCGCAGCCCAGTTTGCTCAATCCCCTGTGGTATGCCGGCGCTTATGCGCTGGGCACGCTGGCGGCGCGGCTGGGCGACGCGCGCAGCCTGGGGTTTGTGGTGGAGACCGAGCGCCAGGTGGAGGCGCACTTGACGGGCCACCTGGACACGCTGCCGCTGCAGGATGCCAAGTCGCGCGCGATCGTGGAACAGATGCGGGTCGACGAGATTGCGCACGGGGCGGCGGCGCAGGCGCTGGGGGCGGTGGAGGTGCCGCTGCCGGCGCGCGCGGCCATGACGGCCATGGCCAAGGTGATGACCACGGCGGCGTATCACATCTGAGTGGCGTCTGCGCAGTGGCGCGTGGCGGTTTAGGAATGGCGCTGCGCGCAATATTGTTAACTGCAAAACCGTTGCCCTCGCGTAGGCGAGGGCCCATCCACCTATGCGCAAAGGTGCTATGGGTCCTCGCCTTCTTCGCGAGGACACGGTGCGATTAACAGTACTGCACCATCCTGCGACGCGCCGTCAGCCTTCGACGATCTCGAACGAGTGGGTGATCTCGGCCGTCTTGGCCAGCATGATCGATGCCGAGCAGTACTTGTCGTGCGACAGGCTCACGGCCCGCTCCACCGCGCTTGGCTTCAGGTTCTTGCCCGTGACGATGAAATTGAAGTGGATCTTGGTGAACACCTTCGGGTCGGTCTCGGCGCGCTCGGCCTTGAGCGTGACGTCGCAGCCGCGCACATCTTCACGGCCGCGCTTGAGGATCAGCACCACATCGTAGGCGGTGCAGCCGCCCGTGCCCAGCAGGACCATTTCCATGGGCCGCGGCGCCAGGTTGTGGCCGCCGCCTTCGGGCGCGCCATCCATGCTGACCATGTGGCCGGAGCCGGTCTCGGCCCGAAAACTCATGCCCGACGGGCCATTCCAGCTGATCTTTACTTCCATTGCGTCATTCTCCGATGAGACCCCGAGGGTGGTGGTGTGCAGTTGCTTAATTCCGCAATATTGTAATACCTACACACCAAGCACGTATCGCTCGCTCTTCATGCGCCAGCTGGCAAAGCCCAGCGCCAGCAGGGCCGGCACCATGGAACTGGCAAACGTCAGCAGGAACGGCGTGGCGCCCATGTCCTGCCCCTTGGCCAGTTCGCGCAGCAGGGTCTGGTTCGACAGCATCGGCACCAGGTACATCCAGGCGGCCGTTTTCAAGTCCAGCATCGACACGAGCAGGCCCGGCGCCATCGGCACCAGCACCACCAGGCTGAGGATGCTCTGGGCTTCCTTGAACGACTTGGCGTTCATCGCCAGCGCGATGTGCAGCGCGGCGGCGAACAGCGACAGGGGAATCGTGGCCAGGCACACCCAGGCCAGATCGGCCGAGGTCACGCGCCAGCTCATGCCGATTTCCTCCAGCGGCAGCCAGCTGAGGATGGCGTGCGCCAATATCAATTCCAGCGTGATGCCGATAATCGCCAGGGTGCCGGCCGCCAGCCATTTGCCGCTGACCAGGGCCAGCGGGCTGGCCGGCTGCGCCATCAGCACTTCCAGCGAACGCCGCTCGCGCTCGCCCGCGGTGCTGTCGACCGCCGCCGACAAGCCGCACACGAAGGCGGGAAAGAACAGGAAACCCAGGATGGCGCCGATCAGGCCGGCAGAGCGCGCCGCCGTGCTGCCGGTGTCGTAGCGCTGCACGCGCACCGGCGCCATGATCACCGGCGAGACGCCGTGGGCCAGCAGGCGCGCGCTGCTGATGCCGGCGCTGTAGCTTTGCAGCACCTCTTCCACTTCGCGCTGGCGCTGGCCGTAATCGATGGCCGAATCGAACCACAGCTCCAGCTTGGCCGGACGCATGGCCCGGTAGTCTTCGGCAAAGCGCGCGTCGATGCGCAGCAGCGCCACCACCTTGCGCTTTTGCAGCAGCTCGGCAATCGCCGTCTCTTCCATCGCCGCGGTGGGCAGCACGGTGATGTTGCGCTGCTTGAGCTGGGCCATCAGGGTCGGCGCCATGGCCGCATTGATCACGGCCAGTTCCATGCCTTCCCGTTCCGGCTTGGTGGCGCGGCCGATCTGCTGGTTCAGCATGAAGCCCAGCATGGCCGGATACATCACCGTGAACACCAGCAACAGCCCGAGCGCGCGGCGGTCGCGCAGGGTTTCGCGGAATTCCTTGAGGAACACGATCAGGAAAGCCGGCCTCATGCCGCGATCCCTTCTTCGGTGCCCACCAGGCTGACGAAGGCGTCTTCCAGGCTGGCGATACCGGTGCGGCGGCACAGTTCGGCAGGCGAGCCTTGCGCCACCGTGTGGCCCTTGGCGATGACGATCACGTCTTCGCACAAGTGCGTGACCTCCTGCATCACGTGGGTGGCCATGATCACGCAGCAGCCGTCGGCGCGCAGCGCATTCAGTGCGGTGCGCAGGGCGCGCGTGCTCATCACGTCCAGGCCGCGGCTGGGCTCGTCGAGCAGCAGGTGGCGCGGGCGGTGCAGCAGCGTGCGCGCCAGCGCCACCTTGATGCGCTGGCCCTGCGAGAAGCCCTTGGCGCGCCGCTCCATGATGTCGTCCATGCCCAGCAGCTGCGCCACTTCGTCGATGCGGGCGCCCACGGCGGCGCGGGTCATGCCGTTCAGTTCGCCGAAATAGACCAGGTACTCGCGCGTCGACAGGCGTTCGTACAGGCCGAACTGGTCGGTCAGAAAGCCGATGTCGCGGCGCACGCCCATGGGGTCCACGGCGGGGTCGCGCCCGCCCACGCTGATGCTGCCCTGGTCGCGCTTGAGCAGTCCCACCAGCAGGCGCAGCAGGGTGGTCTTGCCGGCGCCGTTGGGGCCGAGCAGGGCGGTGATCTGGCCGTCGCGCGCCAGAAAGCTCACGCCGCCCAGGGCCTGGACCGCGCCGAACTGCTTTGTCACATTGCTTACTTCAATCATGCTGCCCTCGGCGTTAAGGTTGCGGTCCGGCGCTGCCCACCTGGAAGGTGGGGGCGGGAATGTCGGTCAGGCACTTGGCGTCCAGCGGCCTGGCGGGGGCGTCGAGGAATTCGCGCAGCAGGCGCGGCGCGCAGCCCAGCTGCGAAATGCCATGGCCGGCATTGTTCACCACCACGTGCTGGGCAGCGGCCATGTAGGCCTTGGCCGCTACGGCGCGGCGCGGCGGCGTGACCGGGTCGAGCGCGCCGGAGAGCATCAGCACGGGCGCGGCGATCGTGGCCGGCTGGGCTGGCGGGGCTGGCACAGCCGGCGCCACCGCGGTCGGGGCTGTCACCTTCACCGCCTTGCAGATCTCGCGCATGCGCGTGATGCGCTCGCTTCCCATGAACGACGCGCGGGCGTCGTCCGCTTCCAGGGCCGCTGTTAAGCGCGGCATGTCCTCGGCGCACACCACGGCCAGATGCAGCACCGTGGCCACACCGCCCTGGGTGGAATAGTCGGCGGCCACGTTGCGGCGCGCGATGAACGGCGCCCAGCGGCCCTGGTAAGCGCTGTGGATCAGGAACGGCAGGCGGCGGCTGTCCTGGGCCGAATACAGCACGTTGTGCACGATCGACAAAAAGCGCGCGCTGGTGACCGTCACGTCGACCTGCCGGGCGGTGCGCGGGTCGGGCAAGTTGAGCCGGATGGGGCCGGCGGCCACGCGCGCGGCCAGGGCGGCAAATTCGCTGCGCAGGGCGGGATAGGCCTGGTTGCAGGCGGCATCCTGGGCGCACTGGCGAAACAGCAGGTCCAGCGCGGCCTGGCCATCGCGCCCGCCCGCCGGGATGATCTGGTCGGGCGCGGCCACGCCGTCGAGCATCAGGGCGCGTACGCTGCCCGGGTACAGGCGCGCATAGGCTTGCGCCAGCCGGGTGCCGTAGGAGCCGCCCCACAGGTTGACCTTGCCGTAACCGAGCGCCAGGCGCACCCGCTCCAGGTCGCGCGCGGCATTGGCGGTGCTGTAGGCGCCCAGCGGCTGGCGGTTGGCGGCCAGGCAGGCCAGCAGATCGCGTTCCTCGTCGGCGTCGCTGAGGGTATCGGCCTCGGCTTCGCTGTCGCAGTCCAGCTTGCCCGAGCGCCCCGTGCCGCGCTGGTCGATGAAGACGATGTCGCGGGTGGCGCGCACGCGCCGGAAGGTATTGCCCAGCAAGGGCAGCACGTCGCTGCCCGCTTCGCCCGGGCCGCCGGCCAGGATGAACAGGGGATCGGGGCGGGCCGCCTCGCGAAACGCCGGCGCCACGGTCACGTGCAGCTTGAGCGTGGCGGCGCCGGCCGGGCTGCCGGCGCGGTAATCGAGCGGGACGGCAACGCTCAGGCAGCGCAAGCCTTCTTCGGAGCCGGGCAGATGGCACAGGCGGCCCTGCTGGTCGACGGGAACGGCGGCGGCGGGCGGCGCGGCCAGGGCGGCCAATAACGGGACAAGCAGGCAAAAGAGGGGGAGCAGGGGGAGCAATATTGCAGCGCTACGGTCAGTCAGTTTCACAAAGTCTCCCGAGGAATGCCTTGCATAGTAGATTGGCGCCGATTGCACGGTCAACCTGTTTTGCCCGCTGGGCCGGACCGCGCCGTGGCGCGTCGCGGTGAGCCGGGCCGCCCGGGTGCCAGCCTGTAGTCAGTCTATGGTAGTTTCCACGTGGAATGTTTGCGCCAGATCGTGGCGCCAGCGGCACGCCGGCTGCGTTGCAAGCAGCGCTGCCTATTGACCGGGCAGGCGGGAACAGGTTATAGTAGCCGGCTTTCCGTTTGCTCAGGAAAGACAATAAGGCAGAGTCCGCAAGTAGCATGAGCGGAACCACCATTTGAGCGATTTAAAATATTAGGAAGTCAACATGAAAACTTTTTCCGCTAAAGGACATGAAGTCCAGCGCGATTGGTTCGTGGTTGACGCGACGGACTTGATCCTCGGACGTGTTGCCAGCGAAGTGGCACTCCGACTGCGCGGCAAACACAAACCAGAATTTACTCCTCACGTCGACACGGGCGATTTCATCGTCGTCGTCAACGCAGGCAAACTGCGCGTGACCGGTACCAAAGCCACTGAGAAGACGTACTACCGTCACTCGGGCTACCCAGGTGGTATCTACGAAACCAACTTCAAGAAAATGCAAGAGCGTTTTCCTGGCCGTGCGCTGGAAAAAGCAGTCAAGGGCATGCTGCCTAAGGGCCCGCTTGGCTACGCCATGATCAAGAAGCTCAAAGTGTACGCGGAAGGTTCCCACCCGCACGCTGCCCAGCAACCTCAAGCACTCGTGCTGTTCAAGTAAGGAGCTGACATGATCGGTAACTACAATTACGGCACCGGCCGTCGCAAGAGTGCAGTCGCTCGCGTGTTCATCAAGGTTGGCACTGGCCAAATCATCGTTAACGGCAAGCCAGCGTCGGATTATTTTTCGCGCGAAACCGGTCTGATGGTCATCCGTCAACCGCTGGAACTGACCGGCAACGTCGAGCGTTTTGACATCAAAGTCAACGTGCACGGCGGCGGCGAGTCCGGCCAGGCAGGCGCAGTGCGTCACGGTATCACCCGCGCACTGATCGACTACGACGCAGCATTGAAGGGCGACCTGGCACGTGCCGGTTTCGTTACCCGCGATGCCCGTGAAGTCGAGCGTAAAAAAGTTGGTCTGCGCAAAGCACGTCGCGCAAAGCAGTTCTCGAAGCGTTAATTCGTTTCCTGTCAGCGCGCCTTCGGGTGCGCTGCTTCAAGAAAGCCGCCGACTGCGAAGTCTGGCGGCTTTTTTGTTGGGCACAGCGGTTGCTTGCGTGCCCGGATCGGGTACGGCGGCCGCGCAGCGATTCGTGCACGCTGTTAAAATCACCACTTTCGGGTGCCGTGCAGCACGGGCCTGCTTCACCAAGTTCACTTTTAAGCTTAATACTAAGGAATTCACATGATCAAAGTTGGCATCGTCGGCGGTACGGGATACACGGGCGTAGAACTGTTGCGGCTGTTGGCGCTCCACCCTGATGTGACGCTGACGGCGATCACCTCGCGTAAAGAAGATGGCGTGCCGGTGGCGGACATGTATCCGTCGCTGCGCGGGCGCGTCAACCTGAATTTTTCGGCGCCCGACAAGGTCGACCTGACCAGGTGCGACGTGGTGTTTTTTGCCACCCCGCACGGCGTGGCCATGGCGCAGGCGCCCGAGCTGCTGGCCGCCGGCGTCAAGGTCATCGATCTGGCGGCGGACTTCCGCCTGAAGAGCCAGGCCAAGTTCGAAGAGTGGTACAAGATTCCCCACACCTGCCCGGAACTGCTGGAAGAGGCGGTGTACGGCTTGCCGGAACTGCATCGCGAGGCCATCAAGGGCGCGCGCCTGATCGCCAATCCGGGGTGCTACCCGACCACGATGCAGATCGGCTTCTATCCGCTGCTCAAAGCCGGCCTGATCGACACCAGCGCCCTGATCGCCGACGCCAAGTCGGGCGTGTCCGGCGCCGGCCGCAAGGCCGAGATCGCCACGTTGTTCTCGGAGTCGAGCGACAACTTCAAGGCCTACGGCGTGTCCGGTCACCGTCACACCCCGGAAACCGTGGCCCAGCTGCAGCGCTTCACCAGCTTGCCGGTCAGCCTAATTTTCACGCCGCACCTGGTGCCGATGATCCGCGGCATGCATTCGACCCTGTACGCGCGCCTGACCAGCGAAATCAGCAACGAAGCCTTGCAGGCCTTGTTTGAAGAGCAATACAAGGACGATGCCTTCGTCGACGTGATGCCGTTCGGCGCGCACCCGGAAACCCGCTCCACGCGCGGCTCGAACACGCTGCGCCTGGCGCTGCATCGTCCGGGCAACGGCAACACCGTGGTCATCCTGGTGGTGCAGGACAACCTGGTCAAAGGCGCTTCCGGCCAGGCGGTGCAGTGCATGAACCTGATGTTCGGTCTCAAGGAAACAACAGGTTTGGAGACGATCGCTTTGTTGCCATAAGTCAATCGACTAACGCGGGTTGGGGGACGATCTAGATCAAGGCGCTTATGGATGAGCACGGTATGGTGGGCTAATACTGCTTCCCATCCCATCCGTTTTCCTCTAGGAGCGCCATCATGTTCGGTCGAAATCCCAAATCTGAAGTTGACAGCCTGATTGGCGCCTCGACCCGCATCGAGGGCGACATCTGCTTTACGGGCGGCTTGCGCGTCGATGGCGAAATCCACGGCAATGTGATCGGCGGCGAAGGCCCCGACCACGTGCTGATCGTCTCCGAGCAGGCGCGCATCCATGGCGAAGTGCGGGTGGCCACGGTGATCGTCAATGGCTACATCGAAGGCCATGTGCACGCCACGGAACTGCTTGAATTGCAGCCCAAAGGCCGCATTATCGGTAATGTCCACTATAAACTGCTGGAAATGCATGGCGGCGCGATGGTCACCGGTACCCTGACGCACCAGCCCCAGGGCGACCCGGTGTTTCATTTAGCGGGATCAGAAGCGCCTCCGCCAGCACCAGTTGCGCCAACAGTCTATAATGGGGCCAACCGTTACCCTAGTAGGAGTCCCACATGAATGCAGTAGCAGAAATGCCAGACGTCATCCCGTCGCCGATCATCTTCACCGACAGCGCAGCCCAGAAGGTTGCTCAGCTGATCGAAGAAGAAGGCAACCCCGACCTCAAACTGCGCGTTTTCGTGCAGGGTGGCGGCTGCTCCGGCTTCCAGTACGGCTTCACCTTCGATGAAATCGTCAACGAAGACGACACCACCATGGTCAAGAACGGCGTCCAGCTGTTGATCGACTCCATGAGCTACCAGTATCTGGTCGGCGCGGAAATCGATTACAAGGACGATCTTGAAGGCGCGCAGTTCGTCATCAAGAATCCGACTGCCACCTCGACCTGCGGTTGCGGCTCGTCGTTCTCGGTATAAGTTGTTTCGTATAGCCGTCCCCGGCTGAGCTAGTTCAGCCCGGTGGATCTGATCAGGCCGAAGCGCAATTGCGCTTCGGCCTTTTTGCGTTCGACCGCGATTGATCAGGCCGGGTAGAGCGCGCCCAGAATGCGCAGTCCTTTTGCACCGGTCACTTGCGGCAGGTTGCCCGCTTCACGCCGGCTGAAGCGGTAACCCAGCCAGGCAAACGCCAGCGCTTCGACCCGGTTGGGCGCCACGCCCAGCACCTCGGTCGATTCCACCTTGGTGGCGGCGCCCAGCGCCGCCCGCAGCTCGCGCAGCAGGATGCCGTTGTAGGCCCCACCGCCGCAGACATACACCGCATCCAGTTCCCGTGCATGCTCGCGGATGGCCTGCGCGATCGTGACGGCGGTCAGGTGGGTCAGCGTGGCTTGCACGTCTTCGGGCGGCATGGGGTTGCTTTCGGCCAGGCGCGTGTCCAGCCAGTCCATGTGGAACAGGTCGCGCCCCGTGCTCTTGGGCGCCGGCAAGGCGAAATACGGCTCTTCCATCAGGCTTTGCAGGAATACCTGGTTGACCACGCCGGTGGCCGCCCAGGCGCCGTCGGCGTCGTACGCCTGACCCCGGTGACGCGCGATCCAGCCATCCATCAGGGCGTTACCCGGGCCCGTGTCGAAGCCGCTGATGCCGCCGTCGGCATGCAGCACACTGATGTTGGCGATGCCGCCGATGTTGACCACGGCGCGGGTCTGGCCGGCCACGCCGAAGCGGGCGTGGTGGAATGCGGGCACCAGGGGCGCGCCCTGGCCGCCGGCGGCCACGTCGCGGCTGCGGAAGTCGGCGATCACATCGATGCCGGTCAGTTCGGCCAGCAGGGCAGGGTTGTTGGTCTGGCGCGTAAAGCACAGCTCGGGACGGTGGCGGATGGTCTGGCCATGCACGGCGATGGCCTGGATCGGTTCGCTGGTCTGGCGCATCAGCTCGCCCACGCATTCGGCGTAGCAGGCGGTGAGCTGGTTGGCCGCGATGGCTTCGCGTTCGATTTCATTCTCTCCCATCGCTTGCAGCGCCATCAAGGCCGCGCGCAGTTCCGGCGGGAAGGCCACGAAGGCGGCCGCGATGGTGCGGATGCCATTGTTGCCGAAGTCGGCCAGTACGCCGTCGACGCCGTCCATGCTGGTGCCGGACATCAGGCCGATGAAGTGCTGCGATGGCGATGACGAAGACGAAGACGAAGGCGAGAGAGTGTCGGTCATGGGCGGCTTTGGAGTCTGCGGTGAGTCATCATCATACACCCCCAGTCTGCCATCGCCGAGGGCGTAAAAAAGCCGTTTCGGCCTGAAGCGGAAACGGCTTTTACGGTGCTGCGACGGGACCGTCGACGACTCTTTAGCGCGCCGCCATCGAGGTGCCGCTTGGACGCAGCAGCGCGAAGCGGTGGGTCATGTCGGCCGCAGCCATCTGGAAGCGGGCCATTTCGGCCGGCGTCAGCGGTTCCTTGGTCAGCACCTTGAGGCGCGTCGGATCGCGCGCTTCGTTGGCGACGCGGAACTCGTAGTGCAGGTGAGCGCCGGTCGACCAGCCGGTCGAGCCGACGTAGCCGATGACATCGCCCTGGTTGACCTTGCTGCCCTTGCGGATGCCCGGTGCAAAGCGGCTCAGGTGACCATACGCGGTGCTGTAGTTGGACCAGTGCTTGAGCAGGATGAAATTGCCGTAGCCCCCTTGTACGCCGGCGAAGTCCACCACGCCGTCGCCCGAAGCGCGGATCGGCGTGCCTTGGGCAGCGGCGAAG
>CALRYE020000080.1:0-26112 GCA_943372275.1 Janthinobacterium lividum | reverse complement strand
CCGGTCAGCGCCGACTGCACGGCGATCTCGCCGGTTTCCTTGTCGCGGATCTCCCCCACCATGATGATGTCCGGGTCGTGCCGCAGGATCGAGCGCAGGCCGCGCGCGAACGACAGGCCCTTTTTATCGTTGACGGGTATCTGCAGGATGCCCTGCAGCTGGTATTCGACGGGGTCTTCGATGGTGATGATCTTTGCGTGCCCGCTGTGAATCTCGGTCAGCGCACCGTACAGCGTGGTGGTTTTGCCCGAGCCGGTCGGCCCGGTGACCAGCACCATGCCGTACGGTTCCGACACCAGTCGCCGCAGCGTGGCCAGATGGTCGGCGGCAAAGCCGGACGAGTCGAGCGTCAGCGATCCCTTGGCGCTGACCATGGCCTGCTTGTCCAGGATACGGATCACCGCATCCTCGCCGTGCACGCTGGGCATGATGGACACGCGCAGATCGATCTCGCGGCCCATCGCCTCGACCCGGAAGCTGCCGTCCTGCGGCACGCGGCGCTCGGCGATGTCCAGCTCCGAGAGCACCTTGATGCGCGAGATGGCCTGCTCGGCCAGCGCCGTGCCGGCCACCTGCGCGGCCTGATCGAGCACGCCGTCGATGCGGTACTTGGTCAGCATGCCGGTCGGCGTGCTCTCGAAGTGGATATCCGACACGCCGCTTTTGAGCGCATCGTACAGCGTCGAGTTGACCAGCTTGACGGCCGGGCTGCCGGCGTCGCCCAGCGAAGCGTAGGTCAGGCTTTCGAGGCGGGCGCTGTCGCCGTGGTCGGCGCCGTCGGTCACCAGGCTGTCGATCGAGCGCACCGATTCCTCCTGCTTGGCCAGGTAGGCGTGCAGATCGGCCGGCAGCGTCAGACGCCATTGCAGGGGCGCGGCGGCCTGCGTTTCGACCCAGACCTGCAGGTCCTGCGCGTAGGGGTCGCACAGCACACCGATCAAGGCATTGCCGTCGCGCATCAAGGCGCACTGGCGCTGCTGCGCGCGCGCCAGCGGTACCTGGGCGAACAGCGGCACGCAGGCCAGCATGGTTGACAGGTCGATCGGCGCGAGCCGGAACGCGGCGGCCGCATCGGCCAGCAGCTGGCGCGGCGCGCCGCCGGTCAGCTCGGCCAGTTCGTCGAAGAAGCCGCGCCCGGACCGGCGCGCCGCGTGGTGCGCCTGCTGCATGGCCGCCGTCGTCATGGCCGGCGTGGTCATGGTGACCGTCATGGTGGCCGCCGTCATTGCAGCGTGCCCGCCAGGTCGAAGATCGGCATATACAGCAGCACCACGATGACGCCGATGACCACGCCGATGGCGGCCATCAGCACCGGCTCGAACGTCTTGCTGAATTTTTCGATCCACTGGGTGGTTTCGGTATCGTAGAACAGCGCCGCGCGCGTGAGCATCAGCCCCAGCTGGCCGGAGCGCTCGCCCACGCGCAGCATGCGCAGCGCGATCGGCGTGGTCAGCCCTTCGTGTTCCAGCGACTCCGAAAAGCTGGCCCCCTGCGCGATGCGGTGGCGCGCCGCCGCCAGCGCCGACCGGCGCGACGGCGACACCGCGCCGCTGACCATGTCGAGCGCGGCGACGACGGGGATACCGCCTTCGAGCAGCATGCCCAGCGTCAGATACAGGCGCGCCAGCTCCATGATGTGCACGCGCGGGGCCACGCCGGGCAGGCGGGTGAACAGGCGCATCAGCTCGCCGGAGCGGTAGATGCGCCGCAGCCACGCGACCAGCGCCGTGCCGAGGGCGGCCAGCGCCAGCATCAGCATGGCGCCGTGCTCGCCCACCAGCGCGCCCCACTGGATCAGCCACTGCGACATCATCGGCAGCTCGCGCCCGCTGCCCTGGTAGACCACGGAGAATTTAGGGACCACGTAACCGAGCAGGAACAGGCTGACGGCGCCGCCGACGCTGAGCAGGATGACCGGGTAAATGGCGGCGCTGACCAGGCGGCTGCGTACGCCCTCCACGCGCACCTGGTATTCGATATATCGGGTCAGCGCCTGCGGCAGGTCGCTGGTGCGCTCGGCAGCCTTGACGATGCCGACAAAGAGCGGCGGAAAACAGGCGGGATCGGCGGCCAGCGCCAGCGAAAAGCGCAGCCCTTCGCGCATGCGCAGCAGCAGGCGGCCCAGCACGGCGCCGGTGTCGCCGGCCTGTTCTTTTTCGACCAGCGCCTCGAGACTTTCGACCAGCCCGAGCCCGGCCTGCAGCAGGGCCAGCAGTTCTTGCGTGAACAGCACCAGCGAAAACGATTTGCCGCGGCGCTGGGCCGGCGCCTTGATGGCGCGCACGTCCAGCACCGTCAGGCGCCGCTCGCGCGCGGCACGGGTGGCCGCCTGCGCATCGGCGGCGTCCAGCTCCAGCTGCTGCACCTGGTTGTCGAGCCCTACCGCGCGAATCGCAAAACGCATGGCCTGCTTTCAGAATGGGACGATGAAACGTTCCAAAGCAGCCTGCGTGCAGACCGCCTACCGATGTTGGCCGGACCAGTTCAACTTTGGTCCGACCAATCGCATTCTACAAGCAAAAATAAAGTTAGTGCACGGATTTCAACATTATTCAAAACCACATGCGCCGGACGATACAAGCTGCCTACGGCGGGCTCCGGCCCTTGAACCGCGACGCCCGCCACGGGCCCGCTTACTTCTTGGCCGCCGCATGCAGCGGCATCACCTTGGGCAGCATCGCCTTGATGTCGAGAATGCGCGTGGTGTGCGATGGGTGGGTCGAGCTGAACTCGGCCGGCTGCTTGCCGCCCGACAGCGCCGACATCTTTTCCCACACGCTGATCGCCGCGCGCGGATCGTAACCGGCGCGCGCAGCCAGCTCCAGCCCCATGGTGTCGGCCTCCGACTCGTGCAGGCGCGAGTTGGGCAACACGAACAGATAGTGGGCGTAGTGGTTGGCGGAACTTATCTGGGCGCTGCTCTTGCCGCCGACCGTCAGCGCCAGCGTACCCAGCGTGCTCTGCGCCTTGGCCTGCGACAAGCGCTCGCGCCCGTGTTCGCGCAGCGCGTGGGCAATTTCGTGCCCCATAATCATTGCCGCTTCGTCGTCGGTCAGCTTCAGCTGACGCATCAACCCGGTATAAAAGGTGATCTTGCCGCCCGGCGCGCAGGTGGCGTTGACCAGCGGCGCGTCGATCAGCGCCAGCTGCCACTTCCAGCGCGCCGCATCGTCGCGGAACACGGGCACCTGGGCTTGCAGGCGCGCGGCGATCCGGTTCAACCGGTCCAGCTCGGCGCCCTTGGTGACCAGCTTGCCGGCACTTTTGGCTTTTTGATTTTGCTCGGTGTACCCGGCCAGCGCCATCGCGTCGACTTCGGACGCGGGCACGATCAACAGCTGGGAACGGTCGGCGCCGACAGCGCCCGACTTGGTGCTGGTGGCGCAGGCACTCAGGGCGAGCACGGCCAGGGCGAGGGATACGCATGCTGCATGCTTGGGATTCATTGGAGCTCTCCGGTGATGGTGAGCGTCCAGACTACTAGTTTCCGTGCGGAATCGATTGATCTCAAGCAGGTAATACTGCGACGCCCCGCTGCGCAGCGCAATCAGGGCGGAAACCGATGCGACGCCCCGGAGTTGCCGATGGCGATGGCGATGGCCCAGCAGGCAATCAGCGCAAGAACTTGGCCAACATCGACATCGCGCTCAAGTCCAGATCGAGGAACTGCATCCCGA
Source organism: Janthinobacterium lividum (assembly GCA_943372275.1). Taxonomy (GTDB): domain Bacteria; phylum Pseudomonadota; class Gammaproteobacteria; order Burkholderiales; family Burkholderiaceae_D; genus Telluria_A; species Telluria_A lividum_A. Next base: position 22,435 of record CALRYE020000080.1, on the reverse strand, counting down.
CCTTGAACTCGCCGCTACTCAAAATGCAGTACGACACCTTGGTGCGCACCTCGATCGGGGTGCTCTTGCCGTCATGGAAAAGCTCGAAGGCGACCTGCGCGGTCGTGCCCGTCTTGATCGGGTCGGTCACGGTGATGCACATTCCGCTCGAACAAATATCCAGCGTGCGTCCCTTGCGTTGCGCCCCGTCCACCACTACCGCCGCCCGCGTCTTGAACAGCTTGCGCTGTTCCTGCCTCTGTTCGTTCACCAAGCCACTCCGCTGTTATGCAGCCGGCATTATAGAGAGAAACGGTCGTGGCCGTCAGTCAAGCTCGCGCAGCTTGTTGAACGCCTCGTCGATGCGCTCGACCGCCACGATCGTCATGCCCTCGATTTTCTGCTTCGGCGCATTCGACTTGGGGATCATGGCGATCGAAAAGCCCAGCTTGGCCGCTTCGCGCAGGCGCTCCTGGCCGCGCGGCGCCGGGCGGATTTCACCGGCCAAGCCCACTTCGCCGAACACCACCAGCCCGCGCGGCAACGGTTTATTGCGCATCGACGAATTGATCGCCAGCAGAACCGCCAGATCGGCGGCCGGCTCGGTAATCTTGACCCCGCCCACGGCATTGATGAACACATCCTGGTCGAACGCGGCGATGCCGGCATGGCGGTGCAGCACGGCCAGCAGCATGGCCAGCCGGTTCTGCTCCAGACCCACCGACAGGCGCCGTGCGTTGGGCAAGTGGCTGGTGTCGACCAGCGCCTGGATCTCCACCAGCAGCGGGCGCGTGCCCTCCTGCGTGACCATCACGCAGGAACCGGGCACCTGGCTGTCGTGCTGCGACAGGAACAGCGCCGACGGGTTGGACACGCCCTTCAGGCCCTTCTCCGTCATGGCGAACACGCCCAGCTCGTTGACGGCGCCGAAGCGGTTCTTGATCGCCCGCACCAGCCGAAAGCTTGACTGTGTGTCGCCCTCGAAGTACAGCACCGTGTCGACGATGTGTTCGAGCACGCGCGGGCCGGCCAGCGCGCCTTCCTTGGTCACGTGGCCGACCAGGATGATGGTGATGCCGGTCTGCTTGGCGACACGGGTCAGCTGGGCGGCGCATTCGCGTACCTGGGCCACTGAACCGGGCGCCGACGACAGCGCGTCCGAATAGACGGTCTGGATCGAGTCGATCACCGCCACTTCGGGCTTCAGATCGGCCAGCGTGCCGAGGATTTTCTCCAGCTGGATTTCGGCCTGCAGCTTCAGGTCGCGCGCCTCCACGTCGAGGCGGCGCGCGCGCATGGCGATCTGCGCCCCCGACTCTTCGCCGCTGACATACAAGGTGCTCTTGATGGCGGCGATATTGGCCAGCGCCTGCAGCAGCAGGGTCGACTTGCCGATGCCGGGGTCCCCGCCGATCAGCACCACGCCGCCCGGCACCAGCCCGCCGCCCAGCACCCGGTCGAATTCCTCGATACCGGTGCCGAAGCGCGGCACGTCGACCGCCTCGATATCGGCCAGCGACAGCACCGGCGCCGTCTGCGCCAGGCTTTTGTGCTGGGGGTTGGACAGCCGGTTCATGCCCGGCGCTTCGACCACCGTCTCGACCATCGTGTTCCACTGCATGCAGGCAGCGCACTGCCCCGTCCATTTGCTGCTGATGCCACCGCAATCGCTGCAGGTGTAGTTGGTTTTTGCCTTAGCCATGTGATCCCAGGTTTGCTACAAGGTCGGATGCGCGGCCGGCCGCGGGGTCAGCATCCAGCGCTGCTCCCAGGTCGGCTTCACGCACCTGCACGCGCCCCGCGAGCGCGCACATCAGTTCATATCCGATGGTGCCGGCCGCTTCGGCCACGGTATCGACGGGCAGGCCCGCGCCCCACAGCACCACCTTGCTGCCCACCCGCGCCTCAGGCAGCGCGGTCAGGTCCACGGCCAGCATGTCCATCGACACCCGTCCCACCAGGGACGTGGCCACGCCCTCGACCAGCACGGGCGTGCCGTGCGGCGCGTGGCGCGGGTAGCCGTCGGCGTAGCCGCAGGCCACCACGCCGATGGTCATGGGGCCGGACGCGACGAAGCGGCTGCCGTAGCCGACCGTGTCGCCGGCCACGATGTGCTGCATGCCGATGATTTCGCTGGCCAGTGTCATGGTCGGCAGCAGCCCGAATTCGGCCGCAGAGCGCCCGCCGGGCGTGCCGCCGTACAGCATGATGCCCGGCCGGACCCAGTCGCTGCCCATGCCCCCGATGGTGCTCGTGTCGGCGACGCTGCCCATGCCGCCGACGTTGCCCATATTGCCAATCTGTGCCAGTTCGCCCAGCTGACTTTGATGCAGCACGCCGCCCGAATTGCACAGGCTGCGGTCGCCCGCCACCCCGGCCGCGCCCCGCATGAAGCGGGCGATCTGCTCGTGCACCGTCAGGCGCGGGTGGGCCAGTTCGTCGGCATTGGCGAAGTGGGTCATCAGCGTGATGCGGCGCACCGCCGGCATGGCGCGCAGGCGCGCGTGGGCGGCGGCGAAATCGGCCGGCGCGAAGCCCAGCCGGTTCATGCCGGTATTCATTTTCAGATGGACGTCGAGCCGGCCGCTCAGGTCGGCCGCTTCGATCAGGTCGATCTGGCTGCTGGTATGAACGGCAACGTTGAAGTCATGCTTGGCGGCCACGCGCACGTCGTCGGCGTCGAAGATTCCCTCTAATAAGAGCACCGGACCGCGCCAGCCCAGTTCGCGCAGCTGCACCGCCTTGTCGAATTCGATCAGCGCCAGCCCGTCGGCGCTGGCGAAGGCGCGCAGCGCCCGTTCCAGCCCGTGGCCGTACGCGTTGGCCTTGATCACCGCCCACACTTTGGAGCCCGGCGCGCACGCACGGGCCCGCGCCAGGTTATGACGCAGCGCGTCAAGGTGGATGGTTGCTGTCAGCGGCCTTGGCATAGGGAAATATAGTCATCGATAGGAGCCCATATTTTACCGGACACGGCCCGTTCGGCAGCGCTCATTTCTTTGGCTTCCCGATCATTCATGGTATAAAGCAACCCACATCGGCTTTTAGATCTTTCGAATGAAACGTGGTTTTTACACCATCATGGCGGCGCAGTTCTTCTCGTCGCTGGCGGACAACGCCTTGCTGTTCGTGGCGATCGATCTGTTGACGTCGATGAAAGCGCCCGCGTCGCTCACGCCCCTGCTCAAATTGTCGTTCGTGCTGTTCTACGTGCTGCTGGCCGCCTTCGTTGGCGCCTTCGCCGATGCCCTGCCCAAAGGGCGGGTGATGTTCATCGCGAACCTGATCAAGATCTTCGGCTGCGCGCTCATTTTCTTCCACGTCCATCCCCTGCTGGCCTACGCGGTGGTCGGTTTCGGCGCGGCCGTGTATTCGCCCGCCAAGTACGGCATCCTCACCGAGCTGCTGCCGGCCGAGAAGCTGGTCGAAGCGAATGGCTGGATCGAAGGCTTGACGGTCATGTCGATCATTCTCGGCACCGTCATGGGCGGCGCCCTGGTGGGCGCGCGCCTGTCCGGCTACCTGCTCTCCTTCGACATGCCGTTCATGGAAACGGGCATCGACAGCGTCACCGAAGCGGCGCTGTGCGTCGTGGCCGGCGTGTACGTGCTGGCGACCCTGTTCAATTTGCGCATTCCGCTCACCGGCTGCGTGTACCCGCATCAGGAACGCAATCCGGCCAAGCTGATCGTTGACTTCGCCAATTGCTCGGCCATGCTGTGGAAAGATAAACTGGGCCAGATTTCGCTGGCTGTCACGACCCTGTTCTGGGGCGCCGGCGCCACCTTGCAGCTGATCGTGCTCAAGTGGGCGGAAAAGTCGCTGGGCATGCCGTTTGAAAAAGCCACCAGCCTGGTGGGCGTCGTGGCCATCGGCGTGGCACTGGGTGCGGCCGCGTCGGCCAAGCTGATCCCGCTGAAAAAATCGCTGACCGTGATCCCGCTGGGAATCGCCATGGGCGTCATCGTCATCAGTATGGTGTTCGTCAATTCGGTGACCATGGCGTATCCGCTGCTGATCCTGATCGGCGTGCTGTCGGGTTTCTTCGTGGTGCCGATGAATGCGCTGCTGCAGCACCGCGGCCACGTGCTCATGAGCGCCGGCCACTCGATCGCCGTGCAGAACTTCAACGAGAACCTGTCGATCCTGACCATGCTGGCTGTGTACGCGGTGATGATCTCGATGAACCTGGACCTGAACGTGATCATCGTGCTGTTTGGCGGTTCGGTCGCCGGCATCATGTTCCTGATCATGCGCAAGCATGCGGCCAACCAGCGCGAACACGATTCGCTCGCGCTGATCGGCGAGCACAAGCACTAAAATCCTCCCCGCCAGCTTGCCTGCGGCGCCCCGTTGCCGGCCCGCAGGCTGGCAACAAAAGCCTCCGACACTGTCGACCGCCCTTCCCGGATCGAGCGCCTGCACGATCCCTGCCCTTCTGCGCCGCAATGCAATCATCCCTCAAAGTGTTGCATAGGCAACATAAATTTCCATAGAACACAAAGGCGCAGCTTGATGCTGGACAAACTTTATCTTATTCTTTGCATTAGGGAATTAATTATTGATTAGAAGCACGATCTCACTGACGTAGGTATTTATGAAACTCTCAACAGCAATCGCCAGCGGGCTCTTGTGCTCGGCACTCGGTTCAAGCATGGTCTGCGCCGCTCCTACCGTCGACACGCTGCTTGGCTCGGCCGCGATGAACAACTCTGGCAACGACAGCGAGCTGGCGGCACTGTCGCGCGAAGCCGGCATCGACTTGGGCACCAAACTGTACAAAATGGAATTGGCTGCCACGCCGCTTGCCAGTTGGGTCGACGGCGCGTGGGTGATCAACACCGGCGCCTATCAGCCCGGCTATTTTCTGCTCAAGTTCGGCGGCGGCGGCAAGCTGCGCACCGATCAGACTACCTACTTTTTTGAAAACATCGGCGACAAGAACGAGTTGGTGTTCTCGAACAGCCAGGTGAATTTCCTCAGCGGCGGAGATTGTCTCGTCGACAAGAAAAACGCGTTGAGCGATTCACCATGCAACATCATGCGTCTGAGTCACTATTCTTTTACGTCAGCGCTGATCGCGGCAACGCCGCCTGCTGCGGGCATCGTTAGCCACAGCAATCCGGGCGCGACGACGGGGGGCGGCAGCGACACGACCGCCGGCCCGGCGAAGCCGGTCATCGTTGCCGACGACACCATCCTGGCAGCCGATAAGGGAAGCGCAGCGGCCGCGATACCGGAACCAGGCACCATCGCCCTGCTGGTGGCGGGCCTGCTCGGGCTGGGTTACTTGCGCCGCCGCGCGCGCCCGGCGCCCGGCGCGGACCGCGCTTAGTTCAGGCTGCGTCGTTCAGCCAGCGTGCTACCGCCTAGAACTCTTCCCGCTTAGAACTCTTCCCGCTCAGAACTCTTCCCACTCCTGCTCGCTGGCTTTCGCTACAACCGGCTTTGCCGCGGGCGCTGCCACGGCTTTCCTGACGGGCGCCTTGGACGCCGGGCGGGCGGCGGCAAGCTGTGCCTTTGCCACTGCCGGGGCAGGCGCGGTCACCGCAGGGGCTGCGACAACCCGCGCCGCTACCGCATGGCTGTCGAGCTTGAAGACTCCCACCAGCTGAGTCAGCAGCGCCGCCTGCTGCTGCATGGATTCGGCCGCAGCGGAAGCTTCCTCGACCAGTGCGGCATTTTGCTGGGTGACCTGGTCCATCTGAATGATCGCCACATTCACTTGCCCGATGCCCTGGCGCTGTTCGTCGCTCGCCGAGCTGATCTCGCTCATGATGTCGTTGACGCGTTGCACGCTCTGCACCACTTCATTCATGGTGCTGCCGGCCTGGCCCACCAGCGCGGTGCCGGTCTGAATTTTGTCGACCGAGTTGTCGATCAGTTCCTTGATCTCCTTGGCAGCCGAGGCCGAGCGCTGTGCCAGCGAGCGCACCTCGGAAGCCACCACGGCAAAGCCGCGCCCCTGTTCGCCCGCCCTGGCCGCTTCCACCGCGGCGTTCAGGGCAAGAATGCTGGTCTGAAACGCAATGCCGTCGATTACGGAAATAATATCGACGATCTGCTTGGAGGAAGCGTTGATCGCTTCCATGGTGTCGACGACCTGCAGCACGACGTCGCCGCCGCGCGCGGCGATCGCCGACGCATTCGAAGCCAGCGCACTGCCCTGGCGCGCGTTTTCGGCATTCCGCGTCACGGTCGACGTTAACTCGCCGCCGTCTCCTTTTGGTCGCCGGCCTGCCGAGCCGGTGCATCGCAACGCTAGGGCTTTTTGCCCGGGCTTGTCAAGTATGCCCGTAACCCGTGCGTGACGAGCATTGGATACACGCTGGCATGATCCTCGTCGGCAAACACCTTCAACCGGGTGCGCAGGCCAGGGTACTTGCGCGCCGCCAGCGCGCGGTCGAATTCCTGCACGTCGGCGACCATATCGGCGTCTTCCTCGGCACGGCTGCGCCGTTTGCCCGGCGCCAGCGTCTCGAGCCCGCCGATGCCGAAGAACACCGACGCCGGCATGTCCTTGTTGCGCGCCGCGAATTGCTGCTCGCGTTCGAACATGATGCCCGCGTCGTACCACAGCGACGGGCTGCCCAGGATGTAATGCTGGAACGTGCGCGGCGCGGCGAACAGCATCTGCAACCCCAGCAAGCTACCGTACGAGTGGCCGATAAACACCTTGCGCCCCATATCGGCGCGGTAGTGCTGGGCGATAAACGGGAACACCGCCTCGACGATAAACTCGCCGTAGGCGCGCGCTTCGCCGAACGCGGGCGCGCGGCCCGGCATGTCGGAGCGGTACTGGTGCGTGCGCGGCGTGGTCGGCGTGTAATCACGGCGGCGGCTGTAGACCCCGTTGTCGCCCTTGCCGTACGACAGTCCGACCACGATCACCTCCTCCATGCCGGCGTGCTTGTTCAGGCGCCGGGCGATATTGCGCGCCACCGGAAACGCGTAATTGGCGTCGACGACGAACAGCACCGGATAGCGTTTGGCCGAGTCGCGGTACGAGTCCGGCAGGGCGACGAACACCTGGTAATCGCGCTTGAGCGCGGCGGCATGGATGTCGCGTACTTCGGTGTTGTCCAGCACATACGCCAGCGCATACGGCTGCGCCGGGGCCGCAGCCGCGATGGCAACGGGAGCGGGGGTAGCAGCGGCGGCGCCGCCGATAAAGCAGCCAATCATGACCAGCGCGGTAACAACTCTCAACGGCACTCCTGTGTGAATGGATTTCAAAGAGCGCTACGCCATCATCTTCTGGCGGAACGCGGCGCGGGCGCGCCAGTCGTCGGGCACGATGAAACCGCGCCCCTCCTCCACCACCGTGTCGCCCTGCTGGCGCACGGCTGCCACCAGCACCGGCATGGGCACGGTCTCGAACTGCGCCGCCAGGCGCGCCTGCAGCCGCGCTCCGTCCAGCACGGTCTCGGTGGCGCTGGCGTCGCTCTTGTACGGCGCCAGCCACTCCAGCCGCGGCAGCACCACGAACCCTGTCGCCGCCAGCGTCGGCACCTGCGCCAGCGCGCACCAGAAGCCGCGGCAGTGCAGCGCGGAGATGCCGTCCATGCCGCTGTGCGCACCGAGCGGATAGAACAGCCAGCCCTTGACCAGCGCCTGCGCCTTGGCCACGGGGCGCGGCAGCAGCGCCTGCGCAGCCGGATGCTGGCCCAGCGCCAGCTGGCGCTCGAAGATCTTGCGCATCTTGGCGCCCAGGCTGTCGGCCAGATTGGGGCCGACGAAGGTATCGAAGCGCGACGCGGCCTCCCCTTCGAGGAGATAGAACTTGGTGGCGAATTCGATATGGTCGACCGCGTCGGGACCGGCGTCGAGCAGAAAATCGAATTCGCCGACGGTGTCGTTGCGCGCGGCGCGGATCTGCAGGCCGTGCGCGACCAGCATGCCGTGCTCGCGGAAGTAAAACGCCATCAGCTTTTCGGCATACAGGCCGAGCCGGGTGTACACGCGCGTGCCCAGCGACGCGTCCAGCGCCGACGGATCGGCGTCGAGCGCGCCCAGCCAATCGTCGACGGCGGCAGGCAGCACGCCCAGCGTGGCGATCTTGCCTTGCCAGTGCGGATCGGCCGCATCCAGCAGATCGGGGGCGTCCAGCAGCCAGGCCAGCGCGCGCACGCGCGGCTGGGTCAGGTGCCCCCAGCGCGCCTCGAACCGGCTTTGGTAGGTGTCAGCCGTCGCGTCCATCGAGCGCCTTTGCCAGACACAGGTCGGCCCATGCCAGCGCTTTATCGGCGCCGCGCCGCAGCAGTTCGCCCGGATGCAGCGTGGCGACCAGACTGACGCCGTCGAGGTTGACGCCCGCAAGCGCGATGGCCGTGCCGCGCGAACTGGCCAGCGGTTCCGAGAGCGCCTTGTCCTGCAGCGCGTTGGCGGCGATCTGGCCAAGCGTGAGCACCACCCGCGCGCCGGACAAGGCCACTTCACGGGCCAGGTAAGGTTTGCAAGCCTGCGCTTCCTCGGCCGTGGGGGCGCGGTCGCCGCCATTGGCGCTGGTCGGCCGGCACTTGATCAGGTTGGTCACATACACGTTCGACTCGCGCGACAGCGCCACTGCCGCCAGCATGTTGGCCAGCAGCTTGCCCGGCTCGCCCGCCACCGGCGCGCGCTCCTTCTCGTCGGCGGCCGTGCTGGCGCCGGCCGCCACCACCCAGCTGGCCTGCTGCGCGCCGTTGCCGTAGACCGGCTTGCGGCCGCCCTTGCACAAGCCGCAGCGGGTGCAGCTGGCGATGGCGAGTTTTAGTTCGCTCCAGTCCATGACGGCGATTTCCTCGTCGGTGGCCGCGGGCCCCGGCGGCTCTTCGCCCCAGGCCGAATCGACTTCATGCACGGGCGGCATGGGTTTGGGCGATGGCATGCCCTGTACCGGCGGCACTAGCGGCACTGGCGGCGCTGTCCGCGCCGGCGCTGGCTGCGGCGGCAACGGCCGCGGTGGTGCAGCGAGGCCAGGCGCAGGCTGGGCTGGCGCAGGCTGGGCGGCCGGCGACGGGGCCGGTGCGGCGGGCGAAGCGGCGGGCGAAGCGGAAATGGCGGCAATAGCGGCAATAGCGGCGGCCGGCATGACGTCGCCGCCATCGCCCTCTTCCGCCGGCTTGGCGGCGCCGCGCAAGGTCCACAGGGGACCGATTCCCATCTCGTCCAGAAAAGCCGCGCTGCGTGGATCCAGCGTACTCACAGGGTGTACCTCATGACAATGGCATCCTCGCGCTGGCCGTTGTGCGCGGGGTAGTAATTCTTGCGCCGGCCGATTTCGGCGTAGCCATAGCGCGCATAGATCTTCAGCGCGCGCAGGTTAGAAGGACGCACTTCCAGCAGCACCGACGTCATCGACAGCCCGCGCGCGCAGGCGGCGATCTTGTCGAGCAGGTAGTGGCCCAGCCCCTCGCGCTGGCGCGGCGCGGCCACGGCCACGTTGAGCAGATGCGCCTCGTCGACCGCGCCCATCAGCAGGAAATACCCCACCAGCGCGCCGGCGGCGTCGCGCAGCACCCAGCCATGGTAGCCGGCCGCCAGCGAATCGATGAAATTACCGCGCGTCCAGGGATGCGGGTAGACGCTGGTCTCCAGTGCGAACACGTCGTCCACGTCGGCCACCGCCATGGGCGCATAGCGCAACTGGTCGTGCTGCGCGCTTCGCTGGGGAGTGTGCTCCTGAGTCTGCTCCTGGGTCTGCTCCTGAGTCTGCCCGTGATCCTGCAGCTGGCCGGGCGCTGGCGCCGCATGGTCGAACGCTGCCTTCATGCAGCGGCCTTGGCAGCGTTGATCACCTGCCGCTCGGCGCTGGTGAAGGCGATCTTGTTGCGCAGGTAAAGCGGCTGCGCAGCGGCCGCGTCGACCGTTTCGCCACGCTCGAACGCGCCCTGCGCCAGCAGCGCCAGCTCGCGCGCGTGCGGCATCACGGCAGCCAGCGCGCCTTCGGCGAACGCGGCCAGCGCGTCAGGATACGCCGACAGGCCATTGCCGCAGGCGCGCAGACCCGCAACCGCCACCGGCGCGACCGCTTCCGGCGCGCACAAGGCCGGCTCGCACACGGTCAGCCATGCGCCATCGGCGTAGCGGTACTGGCCCCAATACACTTCGCCCATGCGTGCGTCGAGGATGGCCAGCACCTCGGTGGCGCCGCTTTCGGCGCGGCAGGCCAGCGCCATGGCGGCCAGTGTGACCAGCGGAATGACCGGCAGCGCGGCGCCGTAGGCCAGCCCTTGGGCAATGCCGCAGGCGGTGCGCACGCCCGTGAAGGAGCCGGGACCGGCGCCGAAGGCGATGGCGTCGCAGTCTTTGAGGCCGATGCCCGCTTCGGCCAGCAGTTCCTGCACCATGGGCAGGATGGCCTGCGAATGGGTGCGCACGCCGTTCGAGGCGCGCGCGTGCACGGCGGCGCCGTGCAACAAGGCGCACGAGGCCAGTTCGGACGAAGTTTCAATAGCGAGGATGATAGACATACCCGTATTTTAACCCGAGCCGGGCGGCGCCAAGCAGCGCTTTGGCGCTCGCGGTAGAATGCGCTCATGCATAGCCATACTCTCGCCCTGGACAACCGCGCCCGCATTGCCGATGCGCTGGCCGACGACCGCTGGATCGTCGCCTGCCTGTGCGCCGCCTGGTGCGGCACGTGCGGCGCCTATCGCGCCGCTTTTGAAGAGCTGGCCGCGCGCCACCCCGACAAGCATTTCGTCTGGATCGACATCGAAGACCAGGCCGACGTGGTGGGCGACCTCGACGTCGACAACTTCCCCACCCTGCTGATCCAGCGCCACGACGTGGTGGCGTTTTTCGGCACGGTGCTGCCCGATCCGGCGCTGGCCGAGCGGCTGCTGCAAGCGCAAGTCACGCAGACCGAGCAGGAACTGGCGGCGTGCGCGCGCGCCAGCGAGGAGCGGCGCAGCTGGCAGGATCAGTGCAATCTGCGCACGCTGCTGCGCAATGCCGCCTGAGCGGCGCGCCCTGAAGGCGGCCCCCGCACCGCCGCGTCCTGGGCGCCGCTGCGGGTAATTTGCATGGGAAAATATTACTTGCATTAATCCCACCGTGGCGTAGGATTTCCTCCAATTCATCCTGGAGAATGTCTTGACCCCACTCGCCTGCCGCCCCCTTGCACGCCGCGCCCTCGCCGCCGCCCTCGCTACCGCTTTCTGCACTGCGCTCGTCCTGCCCGCCGCCCACGGCGCGGCGCCCGCCGCCAAGGCCGGCGCGCCCAAGGCGTACGAGCTTACCCAGCAAGCGGCCGCCGCGCGCGCGCAGCGCGTCTCCAACATCGCGTATGTGCTCGACATGTCGCTGACCGGCAAGGACACCTTCGCCGGCGCCACCACCATCAGCTTCGACCTGCGCGACACGGCCAGCGCGCTGGCGCTCGACCTGGACAAAGCGGCCATCGCCCACCTGAGCGTGAACGGCAAGGACGTGGTCCCGGCCTACAACCAGGCCGTCATCAGCATCGCCGCCAAGCACCTGCGCCGTGGCCGCAATACGGTGGTGGTGGCGTACCAGCGCGCCCACAGCACCAATGGCGAAGGCCTGCACCGCATGCAGGACCCAGCCGACGGCAAGGTCTATCTGTACTCCCAGTTCGAAGCGTTCGCCGCGCGCCAGATGTTCGCGCTGTTCGACCAGCCCGACATGAAGGCGACGTTCCAGATGAACGTCGTCGCGCCGGCCGACTGGCAGGTGGTCTCCACCATGCGCGAGAGCGGCGTGCAGGACACGCCCGACGGCAAGCGCTGGGTGTTCCCGGTCACCAGGAAGATCCCCTCCTACGTGTTCTCGCTGCATGCGGGCCCCTACAAGGTCTGGGAAGACAACAGCGGCCCGCATCCGATGCGCCTGTTCGCGCGCCAGTCGGTGGCCGCGCAGGTCCGTCCGGCCGACTGGTTCCGCTACACCAAGGCCGGCCTGGTGTTCTTTGAAGATTACTTCGGCATCCCGTATCCGTTCGCCAAATACGATCAGCTGCTGGTGCCCGACTTCCTGTTCGGCGCGATGGAAAACGCCGGCGCCGTCACGTTCGCCGAGCAGCACTTCATGTACCGCGCCGAGATGACCCAGGCCCAGCGCCAGTCGCTGGCCGAAGTCATCATGCACGAGATGGCGCACCAGTGGTTCGGCAACCTGGTCACCATGAAGTGGTGGAACGGCTTGTGGCTCAACGAGAGCTTCGCCTCTTTCATGGGCACCCACGCCACCGAAAACGCCACCGAATTCAAGAATGCCTGGCAGAGCTTCTATTCGACCGAGAAGCAGCGCGCCTACACCAAGGACCAGAGCCCGTCCACGCACCCGGTGGAAGCACCGGTGAGTTCGACCGGCGCGATCCATGCCAATCTGGACGAGATCACTTATTTCAAGGGCCAGTCGGCCCTGCAGCAGCTGCGCAAGCTGCTCGGCGACGAGGTGTTCCGCAAGGGCGTGCGCGATTACCTGCTCAAGTACCAGTATGGCAACGCGCGTCTGGAAGACTTCATCGGCAGCCTGGGCGCGGCGGCCGGGCGCGACCTGTCCGGCTGGTCGGCGCAGTGGCTCGCCAGCGCGGGCGTCAACACCATCGAAGCGCGCTACAGCTGCGCCGGCGGCAAGGTCGACAAATTCGAACTGGTGCAGCGCGCGGCCAGTGCGGCGCTGCCCACCTTGCGCGAACAGCGCGTGCAGGTGGCCACCTATCACCTGCGCGGCGACCAGGTCGCGCTGGGCAAGTCGGTCCCGGTGACCTATGCCGGGGCCAGCACGGCGGTCCCGGCGCTGGTGGGCAGCGCCTGCCCCGATCTGGTGTATCCGAATTACCAGGACTGGGGTTACGTGAAGGTGCAGCTGGATGCGCGCTCGTTTGCCAGCGCGCGCACCGCGGTGTCGAAGATCGCCGATCCGCTACAGCGCGCCATGCTGTGGCAGGCCCTGTGGGACGGCGTGCGCGACGGCGCGCTGCCGCTGCCGGCCTTTATCGATACGGCCATCAACAACGCGCCTTTGGAGAGCGACTACGATCTGCTCGGGCAGGTGCTGAGCATGACGCAGGAAGCGCAGGGCTATCTGGACCTGGGCAAGGCGGCGCCGGCCACGGTGGCGCGCACCGCCGCGGCGCTGGAGGCGATGGCGTGGGCCGGTGTGGAGGCCAGCCGTGCCAATCCCAACTTCCAGCGGCGCTGGTTCACTGCGTATGTGGCGACGGCGCGCAGCCCGGATGCGCTGGCGCGCCTGGCGGGGCTGCTCGACGGCAGCGTGGTCACGCCGGGCATGACGATCGACCAGGACACGCGCTGGAGCCTGATCGCGCGCCTGAACCGCTTTGCCTATCCGGGCAGCGCCGCGCTGGTCGACGCGGAACTCAAGCGCGACGGCTCCGATGCGGGCCAGTCGGCCGCGATCGCGGCGCGGGTCAGCCGTCCCGAGGCGGCGGTCAAGGCGCAGTGGCTGGCCACGATCCACGATCTGAAGTCGCCGCTGCCGTTTTCCAAGGTGCGCATGGCGATGAGCCGCCTGTATCCGAGCGAGCAGACGGCGCTGTCGGACGCCACGGCGGCCGAGCGCCTGCGCCACCTGGGCGCCAGCGACAAGGTGGAGAACGAAGTGTACATGCGCAGCTACCGGGCGCTGATCCCGGCCACCTGCAGTCCGGCCAGCGTCAAGCGGCTGGACGGGGCCTTGCAGGCCAGGACGCTGTCGGTGACGATGCGCCGCGCCCTGCAGGACGCCCGCGCGGAAGACCAGCGCTGCATGACCATCGCCCGCACGCTGGAGGCTAAGGGGCAGTAAAGGTCGGGAGAAAGACGGGGTCGTAACGTCACAGACCGTGAATCCGTCGGGCGGGTCCACCTACCCCACCGACGCCACTCCAGCCGCATACGCCCCCAGCAGCGCCGCCGCCGACACCGGCCGGCTGAACAGATAGCCCTGCGCCAGGTTGCAGCCATGGCGCAGCAGGAAGGCCGACTGCTCGGCCGTCTCCACCCCTTCGGCAATCACCGACAGGTTCAGGCTCTTGCCCAGCTGGATGATCGCGATGGCGATCGCCTCGTCGTTCGCATCGGTCGAGATGTCCTTGATAAAACTGCGGTCGATCTTCAGCGTCTGCACCGGCAGCTGCTTGAGATACGCCAGCGACGAGTACCCGGTGCCGAAGTCGTCGATCGCCAGCCCCACGCCGATGGCATGCAGGTCATTGACGAAGGCCAGCGCATCGCCCGTGTTCATGATCACCGACTCCGTCACCTCCAGCTGCAGCCGTTTCGGATCGAGCCCGGTCTCGCTCAGGATATCGGCCACCATGCTGACGATGCTGCCGCGCTCGAACTGCTTGACCGACAGGTTGACGGCGATCTTGGGCACGTTCAGGCCGGCCTCCTGCCAGCGCACCATCTGGCGGCACGCCTCGTACAGCACCCACTTGCCCAGCTGGTTGATGAAGCCCGTGTCCTCGGCCAGCGGGATGAAGCGCACCGGCGGGATCAGGCCCAGTTCCGGATTCTCCCAGCGCACCAGCGCCTCCACCCCGATCAGGCGGCCGCTGTCGATCTCGACCTGCGGCTGGTAGTGCAGGAAGATCTCGTTCCTGTCGATCGAACGGCGCAGCAGCGCTTCCAGGCGCAAGCGCTCGACCCCCTCGCCCGTCATGAACGGGGCGTAGAACTGGTAGCCGTTGCGCCCGCGCGCCTTGGCCTGGTACATGGCCACGTCGGCATTGCGGATCAGCATATTCAAGTCCTCGGCGTCGGCCGGGTACATGCTGATGCCCACGCTGCCGGTGACGAACAGCTCGTGGTCGGCCACCATGAAAGGCTGCTCGAACATGGCCATCAGCTTCTCGGCCACCTGGGTGGCGCCGCACTGGCCTTCGACGTCTTCGAGCAGCACGATGAATTCGTCGCCGCCCAGGCGCGCCAGGGTGTCGCCCTCGCGCAGGCGCGACGACAGCGCCGCGGCGACCTGCTTGAGCAGCTCGTCGCCCACGTGGTGGCCCAGCGTGTCGTTGACGTTCTTGAAGCGGTCCAGGTCGATGAACAGGATCGCCAGCTGCTCGCCGTCGCGCGCCGAGCGCAGCAAGGCATGCTGCAGGCGGTCGTGGAACAGCAGCCGGTTGGGCAAGGCCGTGAGCGGGTCGTGGTGGGCCATGTGGTCGAGCTTTTCCTGCGACTCCTTGACCTTGGTGATATCGCTGAACACGCCCACGTAATGGGTGATGGCGCCGGCGTCGTCGCGCACCGACGACAGGGTCAGCCACTCCAGATACAGCTCGCCGTTGCGGCGCGAGTTCCAGATTTCGCCGCGCCAGAAACCGCTGTCGATCAGCTCATCCCACAGCGCCCGGTAAAAGGTCGCGTCGTGGCGCAGCGAACGGGTGAAGTTGTAGTTCTCGCCCAGCGAGTCGCGCTCGGTGTAACCGGTGATCTGGGTGAAGGCCGGGTTGACGGCGACGATGCGGCCATCGAGCCCGATCACCATCACGCCGTCGGCGATGTGTTCCAGCACGGTGGCCGACAGGCGCAGCTTTTCTTCGGCCTGGCGCCGCTCGGACACGTCGGCGAACACCCAGATGCTGCCGCCCTCGGCGCGCGACGGATCGAGCGCGCGCCCGCTCACCAGGCACCAGAACAGCGAGCCGTCGCGCTTGCGGTACTGGCGCTCGGCGACAAATTCCTTGACCTCGCCCAGGTTCGGGTAATTGCGCAGGCCCGCCTGCTCGAACTCGGCCTGGTCGGAAAACACCACTTCGGTGGCCTTGCCCGTCATGGCGCCGGCGCTGTAGCCGAATAGCTGCTCGCAGCGGCGGTTGACCGACACCACCCGGCGGTCGCGCACGAACATCACCCCGAACATCACATTGTCCAGGATGGCGCCTTGTTCGGACAGCAGCGCTTCGATGCGCATCTCGTTGTGTTTGCGCTCGCTGATATCGGAGATGATGCCGTCGATGCAGGCCTGACGCGCCCCTTCGGCCGCCTGCGGCTGACCGTTTTCGGCCACCCAGCGTTCGCGGCCGGTAGCGTCGACAATGCGGTATTCGATCTCGTACGGGCGCCCCGACAGGATCGCGTCGCGCACCGTGTTGCGCTGCATGCGCCGGTCTTCCGGGAAAATCAGCCCGGTCCAGGCGTCGGTGGTGCTGTGCATGAAGCGCAGCGCCGCGTAGCCGGAAATGTCTTCGATGGCGTCGCTGACAAAGTCGATCGGCCCGCCCGGGCGGGCCCGGAACACGGCGCCCGGCACCTGCGTGACGATGGTGCGGAAACGCTCTTCGCGCTGGCCGATGTCGTCGAACAGGTGCTTGATCGCCACCCGCATCTGCTCCATCTGGCGGCCCAGGCGCCCCAGTTCGTCGTTGCCGTCCAGGTCGAGCCGGGTGTCGAAGTCGCCGTGCGAGAGGCGGTCGGAAAACGTCATCAGGGCGCGCAGCGGCACCAGCAGGCGGCGGTTCAGGAACAGTACGATGAGCAGCAGCGAGATGGTCAGCTGCGCGGCCAGCACCAGCGCGTAGTTCAACTGTTTGCCGCGCAATTCCTGCTGGCTGCGGGCGTCGTCCATTTCGACCTTGACCTGGCCGATGCGTTCGCCCTTGACGACGATGTCGCGCGCGGCGTGGTACAGGGTGCCGGTGGCGCGCGCGGGCGAGTGGACGTTGACGAATTCGGTATCGTTCTGGCCGGTGACGCGGATGTGCAGCACCGAGGGGTCGCGCATCACCGATTCGACCAGCAGGCGCGCCGAGTCGGCGTTCATGTTCCACAGCGACTCCTGCATGCCCAGCGCCAGGATGTCGGCGTTGCGCTGGAGCGCCTCGTGCAGCACGGTGCGGGCGGCGCGCTGTTCCTGCACGCCGATCAGCACATAGGTGCCGACGATGGCGGGCAGCACCAGGCCGCCGAATACGACCACCAGCAAGGCGCCGTAGATCGACAGGCCGTACAGGGCGCCGAGTTTGGCGCGCAGGCGTTGCTGAACAGAGTTAAACATGCAGATTCGATAACGATCGTTGTGAACGCGGGCCACCGGGTCGGTGCCGCTGACGAGAAAGTACATTATTTGCACTTTCTTTAGTGTAATTATCGCTGTTTTCCATAACTATAAGTAAGCCGTAGGGGCCGGCGAGCACAATACGCAACATGTTGTTATCATCGCTGCACTTTTTCAAAGGGGATTACCATGACTTTTTCCATGTACCAGGCTTCCGTACCTGTTTTCAAACAAATTCTGACCAGCCTGTCGGCCGTGCTCGACAAGGCCGAAGCCCACGCCACCGAGAAAAAGATCGAACCGGCCGCGCTGCTGCAGGCGCGTTTGTACCCGGACATGTTCCCCCTGCTGCGCCAGGTGCAGGTGGCGGCCGACTTCGCCAAGGGCTGCTGCGCCCGTCTGGCCGGCGAGGAAGTGCCGCGCTATGTAGATACCGAGGAAACCTTTGCCGACCTGCGCGAGCGCGTGGGACGCACCCTGGCCTTCATCGACGCGCTGCCGCAGGACGGCATCGAGGCGTCGGCCCAGCGCGACATCACCACCTCGGCGCGCCAGTTCAAGGGCCAGGACTATCTGCTGCACTACGCCATGCCGCACTTTTACTTTCACGCCACCACGGCGTACGCCATCCTGCGCCACAACGGCGTGGAAATCGGCAAGAAGGATTTCATCGGCAGTTTCTGATCGCTGGCGCCGCGCGCAGGCGGCGTTGCGGCCGCCCCGGCGCGCGCCGCCCCCCATGGCAGGATCAGGGGATCAGGGGATCAAGTATTACGGCGCGGATAACCCTGCGCCAGGATGCGCTGCCACACCAGCTCCTTGTCGGCAGCGCTCATCGACACCCAGTGCGCCACCTCCACCACCGTGCGCCCGCAGCCGCGGCAGACATCGTCGAAAGTGGTCGAACACACCGCCACGCAGGGGGTGTCGGGACGGGGCGGCAGATTCACAGGCTGCGCCCCGGCGCCGCCTGTCGCAACGGCCGCGTCACTTGGCCGGGCCGACATCGAGCTTGTCCCAGCCGTCGTGACCGAGCTTGTTCATGGTCTCGATATTCTTGTCAAA
Source organism: Janthinobacterium lividum (assembly GCA_943372275.1). Lineage (GTDB taxonomy): Bacteria > Pseudomonadota > Gammaproteobacteria > Burkholderiales > Burkholderiaceae_D > Telluria_A > Telluria_A lividum_A. The sequence goes on along the minus strand of CALRYE020000080.1, from coordinate 4,438 downwards.
AATTTCAGATGCCTCGGGAAAGGCCTCGACGGCGCGCTCGATGCTGTCCTCGCGCAGCAGGTGCAGGATCGGATACGGCGAGCGGTTGGTGTAGTTGCCGATGTCGTTGATGTCGGTATCGGCGAACTGGTACTGGGGGTGGAAACTGGCCACCTGAAGCTCGCCGTCGAGGTGCATGTCTTCCACCACGGCATCGGCCACGTCCAGAAACTCGTTGTAGTCCAAAAAATCGGTCAGCACGAAGGGGTGGATCAGCAAGGTGGTGTCGGTCACCTCGGGATCGGTGTCGGACAGGTGCTGCAGCTCATCCATCAACTGCTCGATCAGCGCCTCGGGCGTGGTGGCGCTCGAGACCACGTAACGGACCTGCTGCTTGACCTGCACCGCCTTGGCGAACGGGCACAGGTTCAGCCCGATGACGGCTTTGTCGATCCAGTTGCGGGTCGCTTCGATGATCTGCTCATCGTCGACATTCAAATTCGGGGTACTCATGTTGATACTTTCGTTAAAACACTACACTTAACCACACGGGGAATGAAGGGCCGATGCGGCGCTCCATACTATATACGGACAAATTGTACGCACTTTAGCCGCACATTTGCGCTACCTCATGCTTGGCCGATGGTCGAGGCGTACTTTAAAGCTGTGCTCCCGTCCCCAACTGGTACTAACGGACTCGGCCAGAAGAACAGGCGGTCCGAACAGTTTTCGAGTAACGTTATGCAGGTTTCGGGGCCGGCGTTTTCCGCATACTCCCCGGGGGTATGCCCATCGTATTGACTGCCAACATAATGGTAAATTGCCATGCTTGCACGATACTCCCGGCTGCCGAGTTTTTATAGGATGACAAGATTCATCCGCTTAGTTGTCAAGAAATTTGCCCTGCACACATACAATTGGCTTGACTCGACCGATAAGTGGTACGTACACTTGGCCCTTGTCTATTCGTCAGTCCAGCAATTTTGGACGCAACAATGGAACCCTATGCAAAAAACGACCCGCACTACCTACGCGCTGGCAGCACTGGCTTTGACCCTGGCCCCAGCACTCAGCTACGCGATCGACACTGCGCCGCTTTCCACCACCGCGCCTCAGCTGGCAGTCAAACCGACGCCACAGCAAGCCGCCCCCGCCTACCCGTCCACGTCCCCGTATTCCGCCCTCAAGGCTGACGAATACAAGGAAACCGACGTCTGGGGCCGCATCCGCACCGGCTACGCCATTCCCGACCTCGACAACGCCCTGGTCAGCAAGCACGTCAGCGCCTATCAGGCCCACCCTGAAGGCCTGGTGCGCACCTCCGGACGCGCCTCCAGCTACCTGTTCCACATCGTCCAGGAACTGGAAAAGCGCAACATGCCGACCGAACTGGCGCTGCTGCCGATCATCGAGTCCGCATTCAATCCGCAGGCGTATTCCAGCGCCAAGGCGGCCGGCCTGTGGCAGTTCGTGCCGGGCACCGGCAAGGATTTCAACCTCAAGCAAAACATGTTCAAGGACGAGCGCCGCGGCGTGCTGGCCTCGACCGACGCCGCCCTGTCGTACCTGCAGAAACTGTATGGCATGTTCGGCGACTGGCAGCTGGCCCTGGCCGCGTACAACTGGGGTGAAGGCAACGTCCAGAAAGCCATCAAGCGCAACCAGGCGCTGGGCAAGGGCACCGACTTCGACAGCCTGGCCGACCTGATGCCGGCGGAAACGCGCAACTACGTGCCCAAGCTGCAGGCGGTCAAGAACATCATCGCCAATCCCGCCCATTACGGCGTGTCGCTGCCGGCCATCAATAATCAGCCCTACTTTACGGCCATCGATAAAACCAGCGATATCGACCTGACCATCGCGGCCCAGCTGGCCGAGTTGTCGGTGGAAGAATTCAAGGCGCTCAACCCGCAGTTCAACCGCCCCGTCATCACGGGCGGCGAGCAGACCAAGATCCTGCTGCCGCAAGAAAACGCCCAAAAGTTCCAGGTGAATCTGGCGCAATGGGGCCGCGCCCTGTCGACCTGGACCACGCACAAGATCACCGGCGCCAAGGAAAGCGTCAGCTCGCTGGCGTCACGCTTCGGCACCACCCCCGAGGTGATCCGTCAGGCCAACAATATCCCGGCGCAGACCCGCCTCAAGGCCGGCTCCACCATCCTGGTGCCGAAAATGAGCGCCTCGGTGCACACCGACATTGCCGACACCGTGATCGACAACGCCGTGATGGCGTTCGAAGCGGACCGCGGCGGCAAGCGTGCGCGCAAGGCGCCGCCGATGACCAACGCGCAGAAGCTCAAGGCGCGCGCGGCCGATGCGGTGGCCAACATCAAGTCGCGCGTGACGCGCAGCTCGTCGCGTAGCGAGCAGGCGCGTAACAAGCGCCGCAACGCCGGCTGACAGGCGACTGCACCGTCGACCGCAACGCCGGCTAGCGGTTGACTGCAATGTCGACTGTAACGTCGACTAAAGCTGTCGATCAAGGGTCTGTCCCGGGTTTTAGCGCCCGCGGCGGACCTTTTTTACGATCTGGCGCAAGCCGGCGGCACGCACGTCAGGGATTAGCCGTGCATGCACAGTGAAAATACTGTATAGTCCTGTTTGTGCGCTGCAATACGTTTCCCGCAAAATCATTTGCGATAGCATTGGCAGTTCCGAATAAGTAAAACTAGCAGCTTCGCAAGCCTAGGCGTATCCCACGGATACCCTCAATAAAGCCCTCCCGCCTCTGGTGTCGCACCTGACACCGTCCCGGCGCAAAGCTTTTGTGCCGAAATTTCTTTCATCTTTGAGTCATTTCGTTGTGTTGGTTGGCGTTGCTATTTTGCGCTCGACGGTTTTCGTCCCGGGCGCTACCTAATACGAAAGAAAAGAACACATGAGTTTTGAAGCACTAGGCCTCCACGCGTCTATCGTTAAAGCAGTAACCGATGCCGGCTACACCAAGCCGACCCCAGTCCAGGAGCAAGCTGTTCCTGCGGCCATCGAAGGTCGCGACCTGCTGGTATCGTCCCAGACCGGTTCGGGCAAGACCGCGGCATTCATGCTGCCAGCCCTGCACAAATTCGCCGTCGCCGAGCAATCGGACGCCGCCAAGGCTGCCGCGCAAGAAGCGCAAGCTGCCCGCAACCGTGGCGACCGTCCACGTTTCAAGGCTGCCCAGCCAAAAATGCTGGTGCTGACCCCGACCCGCGAACTGGCTCTGCAAGTGACCAGCGCGACCGAAAAATACGGCACTCAGATCCGCCGTATCAAGGCCGTGTCGATCCTGGGCGGCATGCCTTACCCAAAACAGATGCAGCTGCTGGCACGCAACCCGGAAATCCTGGTCGCCACCCCAGGCCGTCTGATCGACCACATGGAATCGGGCAAGATCGATTTCTCCCAGCTTGAAGTGCTGGTGCTGGACGAAGCCGACCGCATGCTGGACATGGGTTTCATCGACGACATCGAAAAAATCGTTGCCGCCACCCCTGCCGGTCGTCAGACCATGCTGTTCTCGGCCACGCTGGACGGCGTCGTCGGCAACATGGCGCGCCGCATCACCAACAACCCGATGATCATCCAGATCGCCGGTTCGGCATCGAAGCACGAGAACATCTCGCAGCGCGTCCACTTTGTCGACGACCTGTCGCACAAGAATCGCCTGCTGGACCATCTGCTGCGCGACGAAACGCTGGACCAGGCTGTGGTATTCACCGCCACCAAGCGTGACGCCGACACCATCGCCGACCGTCTGAACATCGCCGGTTTCTCGGCCGCCGCACTGCATGGCGACATGCACCAGGGCGCGCGCAACCGCACCCTGGACGGCCTGCGCCGCGGCCAGGTCAAGGTGCTGGTCGCAACCGACGTGGCAGCGCGCGGTATCGACGTACCGAACATCACCCACGTGTTCAACTACGATCTGCCGAAGTTCCCGGAAGACTACGTGCACCGCATCGGCCGTACCGGCCGTGCCGGCCGCAACGGTCTGGCGATTTCGCTGGTGAACCACGCTGAAGGCATGAACGTCAAGCGTATCGAGCGCTTCACCAAGCAGCTCATTCCGGTCAACGTCATCGAAGGCTTCGAGCCGAAGAAGACGGCGTCGGCACCGCGTTCGTCGGCCCGTCCAGGCAACTGGAAACCAGGCGACAACCGTTCGGCAGCCAAGCCAGGCCAGCGCACGTTCAGCAACCCGAACGCACCGCGCAAAGAAGGCAGCACCGGCGGCGGCTACAAGGGTTCGAACCCACGCTCGACCGACGGCGCGCGCCGCTCGTACGGCGACCGTTAATCGTTCAAGCGATGACACAAAAACGGCTACCTCGATAGCCGTTTTTTTTGGCGCTGTCCTCGTTAGGTATGGATTTTGAACTTTAACCCAGCAGTAACGGTCCAACCAGCATCCCTCCACAGTGGAGTCAGGCATGCGGCGCCGTTCCTTCACCACCCTGTTGGGCCAGCTGAAAACTTT
>CALRYE020000079.1:0-26261 GCA_943372275.1 Janthinobacterium lividum | reverse complement strand
AAATCGATACTCGTGCGCGTTACTCATCCGCACCGCCCAGATTCAACGCCACCGAGACAAACCACCATGATGCTACGCCTTCTGATTGGCGCCCTGTGCGCAGCCTCCACCTTGACGCACGCCGCCGGCCGCCTCGACATCGTCGCCAGCCACCCGCTGGCCATCGCGCGCCCTTCCGAAACCATCGTCATCCCGTGGGCGGAAGTGAACAAGGCGCTGCCCGGCGCCCTGCTGCAAGCCATCGCCGTCAAGGATGCCAAGGGTCGCGTGCTGCCCTACCAGGTCACCAACGTGTCGCCCCTGGCGAAGGACCCGCAGGGCGCCGGCATCGCCTACGGCGACCTGATCTTCCAGTACGACTTTGCCGCCGGCGAGAAAAGCGCCCGCTTCAGCGTCGAAAAGATCGACGGCATGGCGCCGGTGTTCCCGTCCAGGGTCTCGGCCCGCTATGTGCCCGAGCGGCTCGACGACTTCGCCTGGGAGAACGACAAGGTCGCGCACCGGGCATACGGCCCGGCGCTGGGCGCGCCGGCGGCCGCCGGATCGACCAAGGAAGTGCTGGTCACCAGCGGCATCGACGTCTGGTTCAAGCGCGTTCCGTACCCGGTGGTGGACCGTTGGTACAACAAAGGCCACGACCACTATCACTACGATCAGGGCGAAGGCATGGACATGTACAACGTCGGCAAAACCCGCGGCAGCGGCGGCACCGGCGTCTGGGACGGCAAGGCGCTGTCGGTCGGGCGCAACTACACCACCTGGAAAGTGCTGGCCAACGGCCCCGTGCGCGCCGTGTTCGAACTGGCCTACGACGCATGGGACGCCGGCGGCACCAAGGTATCCGAAGTCAAGCGCTTTACCGTCGATGCCGGCCACTATCTCGACCAGATCGACAGCACCTTCACCTTCAGCGGACCGAAAGAGCTCACGGTCGCCGTGGGCCTGAACAAGAACCCGACCGATAAGGGCCAGGAGCCCAAGGTGGCCGTGCTGGAGACGCCCGCGGATCCCTCGCTGGTGCAGTGGGTCACGCAGCGCAACAACGGCGCGTTCGGCACCGCCATCATCATCCCCCAGGCGGAAAAAGGCGCGTACGCCGCCGACGAGAGCAATCTGCTGATGCTGGCCAAGGTAACGTCCGGCCAGCCGCTGCGCTACCACGTGGGCGCGGCCTGGACTCGCGGCGCCGACTTCAGCTCGCAGCAGGATTGGCAAGCCTACGTGGCCGCGGCAGCGGCGCGTGCCCGCGCACCGGTCAAGCTGACCTGGTCGGCGGTGAAGTAAGAACAGAGGAACAGCAGGAACCGAACCAGCCAGCTTCAAAACCGCTGTCCTCGCGCAGGCGAGGACCCATAGCACTTAGCAGACAGAGTCGACCGCAATGCCCCAATACGCCAAAACGAAGACGCTTGCACTGGTGCTGGCACTTGCCTTCACCACGACCGCCAACGCGGCCATCAAGCTAAACAGCCTCAAAGCCGGCTTTCAATCCATCGACCTAGCCGAAGGCAATTACAACGTCACCGTCACGCTGGGCGACGCCAAGGTGGCCACGACCACCACCATCAAGGCCGAAATGCGCCGCCTGATGCTGGAAAACGTTCGCACGCGCCCGGGCGAAACGATCACCCGCACCTTCACCGTCAACGTGCGCACCCCAAACATCGAAGCAGTGGGCGCCATCGCCGCGGGCAAGGTCGATCTCAAGGTACCGCGCGAGACGGTCGACGAGGCCATCGCATGGGACCAGCGCCTGACCCTGGAAGTGAGCGGCGCCAATCCGGGCGTGCGCAAGATCCACATCGAAAAAGCCCCGGCACGCACGCCCACGCTGTTCCTGCTGGGCGACTCCACCGTGTGCGACCAGCCGGGCGAACCGTATAACAGCTGGGGTCAGATGCTGCCGCGCTTTTTCAAGGCCGGCATCGCCGTGGCCAATCACGGCGAATCCGGCGAGACCTACCGCGATTCGATTAACCGCCGCCGCCTCGACAAGATCCTCAGCGTCATGCAGCCGGGCGACACGGTGATCATGCAGTTCGGGCACAACGACCAGAAGCAGATCAAGGATGGCAAGGGCGGCCCGTTCACCACCTACAAAGCCGAAATCAAAACCCACGTCGACGGCATCCGTTCGCGCGGCGGCATCCCGGTACTGGTGTCGTCCATGGAGCGGCGCAATTTCGACGTCAACGGCAAGGTGGTGCCGTCGCTGGCCGACTACGCGGAAGCCACGCGCCAGTCCGCACGCGAGCTGGGCGTGGCCGTGATCGACCTGAACACCCTCAGCAAACCGTTTTACGAAGCCATGGGCCCCGAGCGGTCCAAGCTGGCCTTCGCCGAACCGACGCCGGGCAAGACCGACAACACCCACCACAACAGCTACGGCAGCTATCAGCTGGCCAAGATCGTCGTCACCGAACTGCGTAAAGCCAAGCTGGCCGTGGCCGACTATGTCGTCGACGACTTCAAGACCTTCGATCCCGCGCGGCCCGACCCGGTCGCCGACTTCGCCGTGCCGCCTAGTCCGAAGGTCAACGCCGAGCGGCCGCTGGGCGACGAGAACCACGTGCAGACCGGCAGCCCGGCCGGCCCGCAAGGCTATGTCTTCACCTACTTCACCAAAAATGGCGAAGACGGCCTGCACCTGGCCGTCAGCGACGACGGCTACCGCTGGGACAAGGTCGGCGGCGGGCGCAGTTACCTGACGCCCAAAGTCGGCAAGTCGAAATTGATGCGCGATCCATCCGTGGTGCGCGGCCCGGACGGCACCTATCACATGGTGTGGACCTCCGGCTGGAACGAGAACAATATCGGCTACGCGTCGTCACCCGATCTGCTGACCTGGTCGGAGCAGAAGGAACTGCCCGTGATGGCGCACGAGCCGGGCGTACTGAACGCCTGGGCGCCCGAGATCGTCTACGATAAGGCGCGCAGCGAGTACCTGATCTTCTGGGCCTCCACCATCCCCGGCAAGTTCGCCCAGACCGATGGCTCGTCCGAAGAAAAGTACAATCACCGCATCTACGCCACCACCACGCGCGACTTCACCGCGTTCACGCCGACGCGGCTGTATTACGATCCGGGCTTTTCCGTCATCGACGCGGCGTTCCTGCGCACGGCCGGGCGCGACTACCTGCTGGTCAAGGACGAAACGCGCCACCCGCCCAGGAAGTACTTGCAGATCGCCGCCGCGCCCGACCTTCAGGGGCCGTTCGGCAAACTGAGTAGTCCGATCAGCAAACCCGGGCTGTGGGTGGAAGGCCCGACCGCCTTGCAGGTGGGCGGCGACACGATCATCTATTACGATGCCTACACCACCAAGCATTACGGCGCGCTGCGCTCGCGCGACCTGGTGAACTGGGAAGATGTGACGGCCAAGCTGCAATTCCCAGACGAAGGCACGCCGCTGCGGGTGCGCCACGGCACCGCGATCGCTGTGCCGGCGGCGCTGATGGCCAGGCTGCGCGCCGAACCTCCGGCCGCCGCCAAACCGGCAAAGTAAGCCTAGTCGAGCCGGCGAATCGTGAAATCGCCGATCTCCTGGCGCGACCAGGTGGTGCGCAAGCCGAAATACCCGTCCGTCAGCGGCGCCGGATCGCGGTAGCTGAACACGGTCTCGCCGTCGAGCGTGACCCGCGTGCAGCCCTTGTAGACGGCGATCTGCACCGCGTAGCTGCGGTTGGGCTGCAGCAGGTGCGCCGCATCGGTGTATTCGGCCAGCAGTTCACGCTCGCCGTTGCCGGCATACTTGCGAAAGCGCGTAGTGGTGTTGGTGTTGCCGCCGACGCCCGCGTAGTACAGGCGCAGCTTGTCGTACTGTTCGAACGTGCCGTCGCGGGTGAACAGCGAGGCGTTGGCGGGATCGCGCGCCATCCAGAACATGTTGAAGTCCGACAGGCGGTCATGCTTGCCACCGTCGATGATCACCTTGCGCGTAAAGCTGACCTGATAGTCTCCCGACAAGGGCTGGCCGAACCAGACGGTGGCGCCGGCGCTGACATCGATCAAGAGTTTGCCACCGCGCGCTTCCACGCGCGAGCTGCTGGCCTTGGGCACCTCGGTCACCCATTGCGTCAGGCCGCCTTTGAAGTCGTCGGCATACAGCAGCTTGCCGGGCTGGCCCCAGACCGTGCATGCGGCCAGTACTGCCACTGCGGCGGCGCTCATCGGGCGGAAAAGTAAGAACCGAGGGGATTACCCTCCAGCGCCTTCAAGCCGGCGACGACACGCTCCGCGTTGAATTTTGCACCCTCGTCGTTGGTATGGGTGCGGGCGTCGGAAAACAGCGTGGCCACTTTCGCCGCACCCGCCTTGCGGTAGGCGTCGGACACCAGCATGGTCAGGTCGATGAACTGGGCGCCGCCGGCCCTGGCCACTTCCTGATTCCATTGCGCGAAGCTGGCAAAATCGCGCTCGTTTTCCCATTTATCCTTGTGCGGCACGGGCGAGAGCAGGATCACCCGTGCGCCCTTGGCGCGGGCGTCGGCCACATACTTTGCCATGTACCAGCCGAAGCTGTGGACCTGCTCCGTGCTGCCGTCCGGGCGCGTGTCGGTCACGGTTTCGGGCCCTGTGCCCGGTGCCGACGCGCGGTTCTTCATCGCCGGATCGCCGATGCGGCCCCCGTCGTTATGGCCGAACTGGATCAGCACCGTGTCGCCCGCTTTAAGCTGGGCGAGCACGCGGTCCCAGCGCCCTTCGGTATAAAACGTGCGGCTGCTGCGGCCACCGATGGCGTGGTTGACGAGATTGACCTTGCTGCTGTCGAAGTATGGCGCCAGGCGTTCGCCCCAGCCGTAATTGCCGTTCTGCCCCCCGCTTCTGACGGTGGAGTCGCCCACGATGAACAGTGTCGGCAGCGCCGCGTTGACCGCCTGTTCGTCCTTGACCTTGCTGGCGTCGATCACGGGCCGGTCATCTTCGCGCGGCCGCGGCGTGGCCAGCAGGGGCAGTGCCGGCAAGGCTTTCAGCGCCTTCAGGCCGTCCACAACGATCTGCGCATTGAGTTCGGCGCCAGCCAGGTTGGTATGCACCCGTTCGTCCGGCGTCACCACCGGGAACAGCTTCATGACGGCGTCGCGCCCCATCTCGTCGTACCTGCGCGCGGCCTGTTCGTTCAGATCGATGAAGCCGGCTTTCTCTTGCTGCGCCACTTGGGCGACCCAGCCGGCGTAGCTGTCGCGCGCGCGCTGCACGCGGCCGTCCGGGTCCGAGCTCTTGCGCGGGATGGGCGACACCAGCACTGGCGTGGCGCCCCGCTCGCGGATCTCGCGCACGTACTTGCGCAGATACCAGCCATAGCTGTGCACCACTTCGCGTTTAAGCGTCAGCAGGTTGTCGATTTCCTGCGTCTCGTCGCCCACGCCCTTGATGGTGGCGCGCGCCCGGCTGGTGTCGTTGATGGCGCCGCTGTCGTTGTGGCCGAACTGGATCAGCACCACGTCGCCGGATTTAATCAGCGGGTAGGTACGGTCCCAGTGGCCGCTGGTGATATAGGTGCGGCTGGAAAGGCCACCCACTGCACGGTTGACCACATTGATTTTGCTCTGATCGAACCAGCGCGCGATCGGATTGCCCCAGCCCCACTGCCCTTCGGCGCCCTTGCCCTGGCCGTCGTCCTTGCCGTTGCGGACGGTGGAGTCGCCGATCATGAAGATCGACGGCAGGCGCGGGTTGGCCGGTTCCGGCAGCACCACCTGCGCCCGTGCCGGATCGGTGTTGACGGCGGGTGGCGGTGTTTGGGCCAGCGTTTGTGCCGAAATCGGTGAGCAGGCCAGCAGCAACACCGGCAACAACAACGCGGCCCGGCAAATGGAAAGCAAAATCGTCATGAGTGCATCGTTCAAAAGCGAATGGAACATGAATTTTATGCGAGCGGCCAGCCATCGCTGTACAGCCCACTAAACAATCATCCTGATGATTGCCTTCTAGCTGGCGGGCACAAGAGTTACATTGCGTAGCTCAAACGGTGCTCCTTCCAGCTGAAACCCGATGCGTCCCTGAGCCGGTTTGGCATCTCTGACGCGATTCTGCAGCACGCCATTGACCGTCACCTCCAGCGTTCCGGCGCGGCTGACGATGTCGGCGCTGTTCCACTCGCCCACGGCCTTTTCACTGTCGGCCGCCAAACGGGCCTTGATGGAAGGCGACGCGCCCGGCGCGCTCGTGAGCGGCTCGGTGAAGCTGGCACCGGCCATCGGCAGCACGTCGCCCACGCTGCCCTGCTTGGTCTGCACCTGAATGCTGAGCGGCCAGGCGCGGTCTTTCGGGCCGCCCTCGATGTGCAGCAGCACGCCGGCGTTGCCCGGCTTTCCGCTCCAGCGCCATTCCACGTGCAGGCGGTAGTCGCGGTAGCTGTCCTTGGTGGCCAGGTAGCCGGTCGGATTGCCGGTCGACGCGATCACGCCATCGGGACGCACGGTAAAGCTGTCCGCCAGCGGCGCGCCCTGCACCGTGACCAGCTCCCAGCCGGCCAGATCGCGGCCGTTGAACATGCCCTTGCCGGGCGTGGTGCAAGCGCTCAGCGCCATGAGTGCAATTGTGACCCCGACCGAGGCTGCGATGTGTGAAAATCTGACCATGTGATCCCTGACCGTAGTGTGTCGTACAACTAAAAAACGGAGCCGTAGCCCATGAAGAAAACCGCAGCAGCCATCATCCTCGCCGGCGCCAGCGCCCTTGCCGGCGCCGCCACCAGTCCGATGGCGTTGTGGCCCGAAGGCGTGCCCGGCGCGAAAAATATCGGCGCCGAGCGCGTCGAAGACGGGCGCTATTCGAACATCAGCCAACCCACGCTGACACTGTACCGCCCGGCCGTCGACCGGGCCAGCAAAACCGCCATCATCATCTGCCCCGGCGGCGGCTATCAGTACTCGTCGGACGCGCGCGAGGGCGAGCAATTCGCCAGCTGGCTCGGCACGCTGGGGGTGACCACCTTCGTGCTCAAATACCGCATGGCCGAATTCGGCCACCCCGCCCCGCTGCAAGACGTGTTGCGGGCGGTGCGCCTGGTGCGCTCGCAGGCAGCGCAGCTGGGGATCGACCCGGCCCGCATCGGCGTCATGGGCAGCTCCGCCGGCGGCCACCTCGCGGCCACCGCCGGCACCCTGTTCGACAATCCCCTCGGCCGCACGGGCGCGGAGCTCGACAAGGTCAGCGCGCGGCCCGACTTCCTGATGCTGATGTACCCGGTGATCACCATGGAGTCGTTCGGCCACGCGGGCTCGCGCAAGAATCTGATCGGCGCAAACCCCAGCGCGGAACTGGTCAACCTGATGTCGCTGGAAAAGCAGGTCACCGCCAATACGCCGCCCACGCTGCTGATCCACACCCAGGAAGACGGTTCCGTCCCGGTCGAAAACAGCATCGTGTTCTACCAGGCGCTCACGCGCGCCAAGGTGCCGGCCGAGATGTACGTCTACGAAAAAGGCGGCCACGGCATGGGCATGCGCGCGGGGCTGGGCACCACGTCGCAATGGCCGCGCCGCGCCGAGGAGTGGCTGCGCGAGCGCAAGCTGATCGCGCAGTAGGCAGCGTTCGACGGCTCCTGGCGGGTCGACGTCAGGCGAAGTGGAACATCGGCACCAGCGGCCACTCGCGTGGCCGGTTGCCCGGTTCGACCTCCATCAGGTCGGCCATGTAATCCCACCAGCGCTGCATCACCGGATGCCCGGGCAGATCGGCACTGGTCTCGTTTGGGTGCAGCTTGAGCACCGCAAACAGGTGCAGCGTCTCTTCGTCGAGAAAGATCGAATAGTCGTAAATGCCCGCTTCGCTCAGCGCCTGCCCCAGATCGGGCCACAGTTCATCGTGCCGGCGGCGGTATTCGTCTACCGTGCCGGGTTTGAGCTTCATGCGAAATGCACGACTCGTCATTTGTTACCTGCCATTTTCTTTAGTTCGGCTGCGGCCAGCATGAAGCCGCCCACGCCATAGTTAAAACTAGACGACGGCCGGTAGTAAGCCGGCTCCGCGCCCGTCTGCTGGATATTTCCCAGTCTGCCATCGGCATACACGTTCTTCAGAATGCCCGCCCAGGCCCTGGCGATGACAGGCTTGTAGACCTTAGCGTCCAGGAAGCCGCGATTGACGCCGTAGGCCATGCCGTACACGAACAGCGCCGAACCCGACACTTCGGGCGCCGGCCAGGTTTTCGCATCGAGCAGGCCGGCGTGCCACAGGCCGTCGGCATTCTGCAGTTTGGCGATCGCCGCCGACATTTCCTGCAGCTGCCGCACATAGAAGCCGCGCTGCGGATCGTTGGCCGGTATCAGGTCGATGGTGCGCGCCAGACCGCCCAGCACCCAGCCTTCGCCGCGCGACCAGAAGATCTTCTTGCCGTTCGGCTCGCGCTTGGCGAGGTAAGTGACGTCGCGCGCGTACAGGTGCTCCTCTTTGTCGTACAGCAGATCGGAGGTCTGCTTCCATTGCGTGTGCACGTAGTCGAGATATTTGCGCTCGCCCGTGGCCTGGAACATCTTGGCCCACACGGGCGGCGCCATGAACAGCGCGTCGCACCACCACCATGGCAGCCGTTCGTCGTTCGGCTTGACGGTCTTCAGGGGCAGCAGGTCGTCCAGTTCCTGGCGGGTCAGGCGCAGCATGGCCGGGCGCTTGTCCAACGCATACAGCTCCAGGTAAGTCTGCGCGATGCTCTGATTGTCGGCATCGGGCAGACGGTCGCGCAGCTGGAAGTCGAAGTGACGGCTCATCTCCAGCATGGCGTTGCGGTATTTGGGGTCGCCCGTCGCCTCGGATGCCGCCATGAAGCCCGAGTACATGACGCTGGAGGTCCAGATGCGGTCGAAATATGGCTGCGAACGTTTCAGCTGCCAGTCGGCGACCTTGCTCAGTGCCTTCTCGATGGCGGCCGGTTCGATGGCGGCCGACAGGTCGGTGGCGTATGGTCCGGCGTCGGCCGGCGCGTCGCCGAAGTGGCGTCCGGTGTCCTTGTCGATAATGGCCTGCATCGCCGCCGTCGGCAGCGGGTAGTTTTGCGCGCAGGCGGGCAGCAGCGCCGCCATCAGCGCGGCGGCCATCAGGTTGCGGGTAGTTTTGATCACGAATCGTCCCTTATTTCTATCTCTATTTTTCAGACTGCGACGTCAGCTTGACCGGCCCGAGTATCCCGGACGGCCGCGGGGCAATCAGCTCGGTATCCTGCGGCACGAAGCGCTGGCCGTAGCGCGCCGACAGCAGCCGGTAGTCGGGCAGCGCATGGCCGGCCAGTGCGTTCAGCCCCAGATTGGCCACGCGGATTTCGAGCCGGTTCTTGCCCGCCTTGAGCAGTGGCGTGATGTCGAGCGCATACGGCGGGTGCCACACAGCGCCTGCAGCCTGGCCGTTGACGTACACCTGCGCCGCCTCGCGGATCGGGCTGTCCAGCATGGCGCGCATGCCGGCGGGGACCTTGGGCGTGGTGGCCAGCGCAGTGCCGGGGCCGAAGTCGAGCGAGACGCGCTTGCCCTTGAGCTGGGCCGCGCCGACATCGATGACTTTGGTATAGACCGCCTCGCCAGAGTAGTGGCGCGTGGCTTCGGTGTCGGTCCATGAGCGCAGCTGCGTCATGGTTTGCACCGGCGCGGCCTTGCCGAAGCTGACCTGCCAGTCGCGCGCCAGATCGGCGATGACGACCGGGGCGCCCAGTTCGGGTGCGGATGTGGTCGTGATCGGCGCATCGGTGAACACCAGCACGCGCGACTCGTACGGCGCCAGCGTCAGTTGCGGAGTCCGCGGTGCGATGGTCAGCTTGCCGTTGTGCGGATCGAGCCAGGTGGCGTGCGCGCGCGGGCTGCGGAAGGTCGCCACGGTGCTGACATCGCGATTGCTGGTGTTGGCGATGAAGTAGATATCCGCATCGCCCAGCTTGCGGCGCACGAAGCCCACGTCGCTCGCCTGCTTTGACACCTGCATGTCTGGCTTATACGCGCCACGCAGCGCCTGACCCAGCGCCGCCTCGTCGGCAATCAGCGTCGCGCCAGCCGCAAACAGCGCGTCGGAGGCTTTCACTACGGCGCCGGTGATACGCGCCGCATCGACAAACCCGGGCGCCAGCGATGGTTTGCTGCCGATGGCGATCACCTTGCCGCCAGCGCGCGCATACTCGGCCAGCTTGTTCACCACCTCCGGCGCGAGACGCGACACGTGCGGCAGCACCAGTACGGGGTGCGTGACACCCAGCGCCATGACCGATTCGGCATCCACATAATCGAGGTTGTAGCCGGCGTCGAGCACCTGCTCGATCAGCGCCGGCTTGACGTGCTTGTCCATCTCCTGCGACAGCGACACCTTGCCCGGCTTGAGCGCGGAGGCCACGTCGTCGTTGGGCAGGAACACCGCCACGTCGTTGGCCGGTTGCCCCTGGCGCATCAGGTAGCTCATGCGCGTGAGGTACTGGTTCACCTGCGGCATGACGTTCCACCACGGGTTGTGATTGTCGAATACGCCCGCCGCATAGAACGCGTAGCCCGGCGCCAGCGTGCCGGGTGGCGTATACGGCCAGCCGTGCCCGACAAACTGGTTCACGCCCTGCAGCAGCATGCGGTCCGCTTCGGCCTTCATGTCCAGCGGCGTGGCCGAGAAGGCGGGCGAATTGAGCCAGGTCCAGGTCTCCGCCGAGATCACGGGGCGGCCGTACAGATGGCCGGCCGAGGTGGCCAGCCGGGTGAATGAGAAGGTGCGGAACTGCGGACCTTCGCCTTCGGGCAGTGCCACCAGCCGGTTGCTCGACATCGACACCGCCGGCTCGCCATAGGTCTGCGAACGGAACTGCGTGCCGTGGGCCTTGGCCCATTTGTCGATCGGGGTCAGATAACGCTCGTTGACCAGTTCCGTTTGCGTCAGCACCCAGTCGCGCCGCATGGCCGGCGCATTGGCGCCCTGCCCGCTGACGATGGCTGGCAGATGCGGACGCAGATCGTAACCGCGCCGCTGTTTGAATTCAGATAAAAAGTCGTCGGTCCAGTCGGTGCCATAGGCTTCCAGGCTGTCCGAAAATACCGCATACGGAGGATGGTCGCCGAACGCCTTGAGCAGCGGTTCGGCCACCGTATCGAGGTGGTGCTGGACGGATGACGCGCTCAAATGATCGAGCACGAAGCCTTCCGCGCCCAGTGCGGCGCGCTTGACCTGCTGGCCGGTCCGGCTGGCCAGGTAAGTGACCACCACGCGCGTGGTGGCGGAAGGCGCAATGGCCATGCGCCCTTCGCTGGTTGTGCCTTCGAGCATGCGCAGCGCGGCGCTGTCGTACGACTTGGCACTGCCCTGCCCCACGAAGCTGGCGATGATCTTTTCACCGCTCATGACGGCCGGCAGCGCAAACGACGCACTGTTGGCCGGCACTTCCGCCACCGCCACGCGCAGGCGACCGGCCGACTGGGTCACGCCGATGTGCGGCCCGCCGTAGGGCCAGCCACTTGCAAGCGTCATGTCGACGCGCAGCTGGTGTTCGCGCGCGCGCTGGTTGACGAAACTGACCGCGTCGAGAAAGTCGGGCGACAGGTAAGGCACGTTTTTAATGCCGCGCACCGGGTCGTCCAGCTCCATCGGATAAACCGGCTGGATCTCGAAGCCGCCGAAGCCGCCCGCCTTCATGGCGGCCATTTCGCGTTCCAGCTGGGGTTTTACCACCGCCGGGCCGAACCACCACCAGCGCACCATGGGCCGTGCATCGTCCGGTGGACTGGCAAGGCGCGCCGCGACGTCCTTGAATGAATTGGATACGACGGGCGCTGGCTGGATGCCGAACGCCGGCGCGCTGCAGATCAGCACCCCGGCGACAGCAACAGCTGTCGCGGCGCCGCGCGCCAAGCGCTGGCTCATGGTGGTCCTTTCGTGCCGTTAGACGATGCCGCTGCTGCTGGCGCCTGCCTTGGCCGGACGCGCTTCGGCGGCCTTGGCACGATAGCCGCTGGCGCGGTAGGCCGCCACCGGATCGGCGGCAGCGCCCGAACGGACGCGCGCCATCGCCAGGATCGGGCTGACATCGGTACGGAACGCGTGCTTGAGCGCCTGCGCCGACTGCAGTGCATCGTTGTTCTGCTGGTGCTGTGCCAGCGCGGCGCGGTCCACCAGCGCGGCCTGGACGAACGAACGCTGCACTTCCACGGCGCTGCTCATCAGGCTTTCGATCGGATCGGTCACGTTGTGCGACTGGTCCAGCATGTACGACGGCTTGAAGGCGGCGCCATCGCGCTCGGCCACATCGGCCAGCTCGTTGAAGATAAGGAACAGCTGGAATGGATTGATGCTGCCCGAATCCAGGTCGTCGTCGCCGTACTTGCTGTCGTTGAAGTGGAAGCCGCCCAGTTTGCCGAATTGGGCCAGACGGGCGACAATCATTTCGATGTTGGTGTTCGGCGCGTGGTGGCCCAGGTCGACCAGGCACTTGGCCTTGGCACCCAGTTCATTGGCGCAGGCGTAGCTGGTGCCCCAGTCGGCGATGGTGGTGGCGTAGAAGGCCGGCTCGAACAGCTTGTGCTCGATGTACATCAGCCAGTCGTCCGGCAGCGCCTTATAGATGCCGCGCATGCTGTCCAGGTAGCGCTCCAGCGTGGCGCGCAGGTTGTGCTGGCCCGGGAAGTTGGAGCCGTCGCCGACCCACACGGTCAGGCCCTTGGAGCCGAGCGACTTGCCGATCTCGATGCATTCGATGTTGTGTTCCACTGCCTGGGCGCGCGCTTCGGCGCTTTGCGCCGTCAGGCTGCCGTACTTGTAGGTGTGGGCCTGGCCCACCTGATCCTGGAAGGTATTGGAGTTGACGGTGTCGAAGCCCAGGTCCAGGTTGGCGGCGAACTCGCGCAGTTCCTTGGCGTCGGTCGGCTTATCCCATGGGAAGTGCAGCGACACGGTGGGTGTGGCGTTGGTCAGTTGGTGGATCACGGCGCAGTCGTCGAGCTTTTCGAAGACGTTGCGCGGCTCGCCTTTGCCGGGGAAGCGCGCAAAGCGCGTACCGCCCGTACCTGCGCCCCAGCTGGGGAGCGCGACCGCAAAGGTCTGTGCCAGCGCGGTCAGCTTTTCGATATCCTGGCCGCGGCGCGACAGCATGCCACCCAGGGCATCGTAGTCGGCCTGGAGGTTGGCGGCGGCCTTGGCGTTGTGTTCTGCGACCAGACCTGCGTCGATTGGTTTGCTCATTTCAGTCTCCTGTGGGACCGGCGGCGCCTGACGTGGCGCCACCGTCGTACATCTCATTATGGTCGAGGCGAGTGCTCGACGGTGCTGGCTTAACGGGTAAAGGCGGCGGCATTGCCGGCATCGACGTTGAGGATATTACCGGTGCTCTTGCCTGCCTTGTCGCTGACGAAGAAGTACACCGCTTCGGCGATATCTTCGGGCAGCACGGACAGCTTGAGCATGCTGCGGTTACGGTAGAACTCTTCGATGTCGTCCGAACCGATCTTGTTCGACTGCGCGCGCTCTTCCTTCCACTTGCCGTCCCAGATGCGCGAACCCTTGATCACGGCGTCCGGGTTGACCACGTTGACGCGGATGCCCAGCGGCGCGCCTTCCAGTGCCACGCAGCGTGCCAGGTGAATTTCCGCGGCCTTGGCGGTGCAGTACGCCGATGCGCCGGCAGAGGCGACCAGGCCATTTTTGCTGGCCACGAACACCATGCTGCCGCCCAGTTCCTGCTGCTTCATCATGCGGAAGGCCGCGCGGCTGGCCAGGAAGTAGCCGGTCACCAGGATGTTCTGATTGCGTTCCCAGATTTCCAGCGTGGTCTCTTCCAGCGGGGCGGATGAGGCGATACCGGCGTTCGACACCAGCAGATCGACGCCGCCGAAACGCAGCGCGGTGGAGGTCAGGATGCCTTCGACGTCGGCTTCGCTGGTGATGTTGGCGCGGAAGGTCGCAATACTATCCTTGCCGGCGACTTTGAGCAAACCCTTGTGGGCTTCGTCCAGCGCTTCCTGATCGATATCGGTCAGCATGACGCAAGCGCCTTCCTGCAGCAGCTGGCGCGCCACGGCCTGGCCGATGCCGCCGGCGCCGCCGGTGACCAGCGCGATGCGGCCAGCGAGCGACTTCGGTTTCGGCATGCGCTGCAGCTTGGCTTCTTCAAGCAGCCAGTATTCGATGTCGAACGCTTCCTGTTCCGGCAGGCCCACATAGGTGTCGACGCCGTTCGCGCCGCGCATCACATTGATCGCGTTGACGTAGAACTCGCCGGCGATGCGCGCGGTGGCCTTGTCCTTGGCGAACGAGAGCATGCCCACGCCGGGGATCAGGTAGATGATCGGGTTGGCGTCGCGCACCGCCGGGCTGTTAGCGCGCTTGCAGCGGGTGTGGTACGCCACGTAGTCGGCGCGGTAAGCTTCCAATGCCGAATCCAGACCGGCAACGACGGCGTCGAAATTCGGGTTGGCCGGATCGAAGTCGATCACGAACGGACGGATCTTGGTGCGCAGGAAGTGATCGGGACACGAGGTACCCAGCGCCGCCAGCGGCTCCAGGTCGGCGCTGCAGACAAATTCCAGTACGGCGGCGCTGTCGTCGAAGTGACCGAGCTTGAATTCAGTCTTGCTGATTTTACCGCGCAGAAGCGGCATCAGACGGGCCGCCAGCGCTGCGCGCTCTTCGCTTGGCAAGGGCGCGATCTTTTCGCCGCCGAACGATGGCTTCTTGCTGTTCTGATCCAGCCAGTCTTCGGCGCGCTTGATGATCGCCAGCGTCACTTCGTAGCACGACTTGGCGGTGTCGCCCCAGGTGAACAGGCCGTGGCCTTCGAGGATGATGCCCTTCAGATTGGGCTGGGCCTTCGATACTTCTTCCAGCTTCAGACCCAGGTCGTAGCCCGGGCGCTGCCATGGCAGCCAACCCAGTTCGCCTTCGAAGATCCTGGCCGTCAAATCCTTGCTGTTCTTGCAGGCGGCGATCGCGATCACCGCGTCCGGGTGCATGTGGTCGACGTGCGCCCTGGCGATGTAGGCGTGCAGCGGCGTGTCGATCGAGGCGGCGCGCGGGTTCAGATTGAACGTGCAGTGCGGCAGATAGGCGACCATCTCGTCTTCCAGCTCCAGACCGCGGTAGCGGCCCTTGAGCGCGTTCAGCTTGCTCATGTACAGGGTCGAGAAGCCGTCGATCTTGATGCTGCCCAGATCGCCGCCGGAACCCTTCACCCACAGCACGTCGACCTGCTCGCCGCTGAGCGGGTCTTGCATGGCGATCTTGGCCGAGGTATTGCCGCCACCAAAATTGGTGATGCGCAGATCGGAACCGAGCAGATTCGAGCGATACAACAGCAGCTCTGGCTCGCTCAGGGTGGCGGCGTGGGCGTCGTCCCACAGCGAGGTAATCGGTTGCTTCGTCGTCGCTTCATTCAATGCGGTCATGCTATCTCCGTGAGTTTGTATTTGTCTTGAACGAGCCTTTCAGGATTGAAAGAATCTTTCAGGAATTCGTTCTCGCTTTGCCCGAAGCGCGCACAGACGCGCCGAGCTTGCCAGTCCATGCTCGGTGTAGAGGGAACTGCACCCGGCAAAGCGACCGCGATCAGTAGAAATCAGGCGGCGATTCGAGTCAATGCGCAAATGCTCAATATCGTGACCGGTATCGGAATAATCAAAATGATGATCGCAAACCGGATTTTTTTGAAGATTCGAGGGGAAATAATCACCAACATGACCAGTTGATGATTGACCGGAGTGATCGGAGTGATTAGTCTTCATATTGACAAGGCGATCATCCCAGAATCGACCGATGTCGAAGCCGCAAGCAGTAACAGACGGCACTCAGAGGAGACAAAATGGTAAACCACAAACGTCGTAAACGTTTGCTGAAGCTGCTCGCCGAGCATAACACGGCGACGGTACAGCAATTGGTGGAGTGGCTCAGCGCCTCGCCGGCCACCGTCAGGCGCGACATCAGCTGGCTGGCAGCGCGCAATCTGCTCACCCGCACCCGCGGCGGCGCCGAGAACCTGCAACAGAAAAAGCGCTCTTTCGCCTTGTCGAGCGAAACGTTCCAGAACAATATCCAATGCTACGCCGAGCGCAAGCGCGCCATCGCCCGTTACGCCGCCGGCATGTGCACCGACGGCGAAACCATCATCATCAATGGCGGCACGACCACCTTCATGATGGCCGAGTTTTTGGTCGACAAGCACCTCAAGATCCTGACCAATTCCTTCCTGATGGCCGAGCGCCTGCTCGTGTCGAGCGAAAATGAAATCATCCTCCCGGGCGGCAAGGTCTATCGCGAGCAAAACGTGATCCTCAGCCCGTTCGATAACGACATCACCCAGCACCATTACGCCGCCAAGATGTTCATGAGCGTGTACGGCTTGTCGCTGCTGGGGCTGATGGAAGCCGATCCCCTGCTGATTCAAGCGGAAAAGCGCCTGATCAGCCAGGCCGAAGAACTGATCGTGCTGGCCGACAGCTCCAAGTTCGCCAAGAAGGCCGGCCTGATACTGTGCGGCCTGAATCGCGTTTCGTGCGTGATTACCGATACCAATGCCTCCGACAGCGCCGTGCAGCTGCTCGAACAGTCCGGCGTCAAGGTGGTGACCGTGGCCCCCGAAGCCGTTCCCGTCCAGCTGTGCCAGACGCAATTCAATCCCGCTTTCGACATGCAGTCGGCAGCCATTTTTCAGACGGAGACATCGCATTGAAGCTCAACGCATTAAAACTTAAAAAGGTGATGATCGCCGTGCTGGCCATCGGCGTGCTCGGTGGACTGAGCGCTTGCGAAAAGAAGTCCGAAAAGGTCAAGATCGCCATGGTCGTCAAAAATCTGGGCAACGGCTTCTTCGACGCCGCCCACGAAGGCGCCAAGGAAGCGGCCGCCCAGATCGGCAATACTGAAATCATTTACACCGGTCCCACCACGCCCAGCGCGGAAGGCCAGATCGAGATTATCAATTCGCTCATCAGCCAGAAGGTCGACGCCATCGTCATTTCGGCCAACGATCCGAATGCGCTGGTGCCGATCACCAAAAAGGCCATGCAGCGAGGCATCAAGGTGATTTCCTTCGACAGCGGCCTGGCCAAGGAAGGCCGCTTGATGCAATTGAATCCGTCGAACGCCGATCTGATCGGTGAAAAGCAGATCCAGATGGCGTCCGATGCCATTGGCGGCGCCGGCGAAGTGGCGATCTTGTCGGCATCGGCCCAGGCCACCAACCAGAATATCTGGATCGGCGTGATGAAGAAGATGCTGGAGAAACCCGAGTACAACAAGATCAAGCTGGTCGCCACCGTGTACGGCGACGACCAGTCCGACAAGAGTTACCGCGAAGCGATCGGCCTGTTGCGCAGCAATCCGAATCTGAAGGCGATCATCGCCCCGACGACGGTCGGCATTGTCGCGGCCAGTAAGGCCGTGGTCGACGAGAAACTGGTCGGCAAGGTGTTTGTCACCGGTCTCGGTCTGCCGTCGGAAATGGCTGGTCACGTCAAGAGCGGCGCCGTGCGTGAATTCGCCATCTGGAATCCGATCGACCTCGGTTATGCGGCCACCTTCGCCGCCAGCGAGTTCATTAAAGGCACGCCAGGCACCCAGGCCAACGGCAGCGTGGCGATCGGGCGCATGGGCAAAACCACCATCGACGCCAATGGCGAAGCCGCCCTGGCCGCGCCATTCACCTATAACAAAGATAACGTCGACAAGTTCGCCAAAATCTTTTGATGCATCCGGCTCGGTATTAACGCACCCGCCGCCAGCGATGGCGGCTGGCGCGCAGGTCCCGTGCCGTCCAGGTTTTTCATCATTTCGCGTGAAGCTCGTATGCAAGCAACCATCATGACCGACAGCCTCCCCAGCCCCGAGGCCCATTCAGCAGCGCCGTGCGCTTTAACAGGTGAGCCGGTATTACGCCTGGCCGGCATCTGCAAGCGCTTCGGCGGCATCATCGCCCTGAACGACATCGGCCTGTCGATCCGGCCCGGCGAAGTCATGGCGCTAATCGGCGAAAATGGCGCCGGCAAATCGACGCTGGTCAAAACGCTCACCGGTATTTACCAGCCCGACGCCGGCACCATTACGCTGGGCGGCGTGGCGGTGCGCTTCGGCAGCGCGCAGGAAGCCATGCGCGCCGGAATCACCGCCGTGCACCAGGAAACCGTCATGTTCGACGAACTGACCGTGGCCGAGAATATCTATGTGGGGCGCCAGCCGACCTGCGGTTTTCCGCCGCGGGTCGACTGGGCGCGCATCGAAGGCGAGGCGGAAAAGCTGTTTGCCCGCCTTGAAGTATCGCTGCCGGTACGGGCCAAGGTGAAAGACCTGAGCGTGGCGCAGCGCCACTTTGTGGAGATTGCCCGGGCATTGTCGCAGAACGCCCGCGTGGTGATCATGGACGAACCCACCGCATCGCTGTCGCAGCGCGAGATTCATGAGCTGTACCGCATCATCGCCCAATTAAAGCAATCGGGCACCGCGGTCATTTTTATTTCGCATAAATTCGACGAGATCTTCGAAGTGGCCGACAGTTACACCGTGCTGCGCGATGGCCAGTTTATCGCCGAAGGGTCGCTGGCCGACATCAGCGAACCGGAACTGGTGTCGCTGATGGTGGGCCGCGCGATTCACCAGACTTTCCCCAAGGCCGAAGTGGAACTGGGCGAGACGCTGCTGGAAGTGAACGGGTTTTGCCACCCGACCGAATTCGATCAGGTCAGCTTTGCCTTGAAAAAGGGCGAGATCCTGGGGTTTTATGGCCTGGTCGGCGCCGGCCGCTCGGAAGTCATGCAAGCCTTGTTCGGCCTGTCGTCGGGCGTGCGCGGCAGCGTCACCATGGCCGGCAAGGGCGTGACCATCACCTGCCCGGCCGACGCGATCGGGCACGGTATCGCCTATGTGCCGGAAGACCGTCAGCATCAGGGCGCGCACCTGTCGGTGCCGATCATGCACAACATCACCTTGCCGATCCTGTCGAAAATCGGGTTCTTTTTGCGCGGCCGCCGTGCCCAGGAAACGGCCATTGCGCGCCATTTCGGCGAGCAGCTGGAACTGAAAGCCCATCACCTGATGCAGCACGTGTCGGAACTGTCGGGCGGTAATCAGCAAAAGGTCGTGTTGGGCAAATGGCTGGCCACCAATCCGCGCGTGATCATTCTCGATGAGCCCACCAAGGGCATCGATATCGGCTCCAAGTCGGCCGTGCACAAGTTCATCAGCGACCTGGTGACGCGCGGCTTGTCGGTCATTCTCGTGTCGTCCGAATTGCCGGAAGTACTGGGACTGGCCGACCGCATCATCGTCATGCATCAGGGGCACATCAGAAAAGAATTTACCCGCGCCCAGGCCACGCCGGAAAACGTGGTGGCGGCAGCGTCGGGTAGCGAATTATCGACCGGGGAAGCAGCATGATATTGCGCAGTACATTGTTCAAACAACGCGAAACGCTGCTGGCGGTTCTGATCGTGGTGCTGATCGGACTGGTCGGCCTGCGCGCGCCAGTATTTTTGAGTTCGTCCAGCCTGTCCAATCTGCTTACCGACAGTACCTTGCTAATCATGCTGGCGCTCACGCAAATGTTCGTGATTATCACGCGCGGCATCGACCTGTCGGTGGCGTCCAATCTGGCGCTGTCAGGCATGATCGCCGCTCTGCTGGGTTCCAAGTTCCCCGAGCTGCCGCTGCTGCTGATTATCGCCGCCGCCGCCGGCGCCGGCCTGCTGCTTGGGCTGATCAACGGCTGGATGATCGGCTATCTGCAATTGCCGCCTATCGTGGTCACCCTGGGCACCATGAGCGTCTACCGGGGCCTGGTATTTGTTTTGTCCGGCGGCGCGTGGGTGTCGTCGCACCAGATGCCGCCCGACTTTATCGCCTTCCCGCTGGAGCGCCTGCTGGGCGTGACCCATCTGGTCTGGATTGCAGCGGCCACCATCGCCATCATGTGGTACATGGCGCGCTATTCGCGGTTCGGGCGCGATCTGTACGCGGTCGGTAACGAACCCGTGTCGGCGCGTTATATCGGCATCCCTGCCGCCAGGCGGCTGCTGTGGACTTATGGCCTGTCGGGCATGATGGCCGGCTTGTGCGGCTATCTGTGGGTGGCGCGTTATGCGGTGGCCTATACCGAAATCGCTTACGGCTTCGAATTTACCGTGATTGCCGCCTGCGTCATCGGCGGTATCAATATCGCCGGCGGTGTGGGCACAGTGGGCGGCGCGGTATTGGGCGCCTTGTTCCTGGCCGTGATCAATAACGCCCTGCCGATCGTGAAAGTGTCGCCCTTCTGGCAAAGCGCGCTGACCGGCCTGGTGATACTGACCGCCGTGTTGATCAACGCTCGCGGCAACAGCAAAACCAGCCGCCAGATCCTGCCGCTGCACCTGACCAATTTGAGTAACTTGACCAAACCGACCGCCAACAGGAGTGCCGCGTGAATACCACCACGATGCGGGCTGCCCCCAGTACCTCGCGCTACACCATCCTCGACCGCGAAACCGTCCAGCTGAAACACCTCCTCGGCCGCTGGGAAACGCTGCTGGGTATTTTGCTGATCATCGCGTTCGTCGCCAACAGCATCCTGCTGCCGAATTTCTTCGACCTGCATAATCTGTTCGACGGCACCTTCAATTTCAGCGAAAAAGCCTTGATCGCCCTGCCGATGGCATTGCTGATCATCTGCCGCGAAATCGATATTTCGGTGGCCGGCATCCTGGCCCTGTCGTCGGTGGCCATGGGCTTGGCGCAAGCCTATGGCGTGCCGCCGGGCGGGCTGATTTTCGTGGCGCTGGCCACCGGTACGCTGTGCGGTTCGCTCAACGGCGTGCTGGTCACGCGCTTTGCGCTGCCGTCGATTGTGGTAACCATCGGCACGGTATCGCTGTTTCGTGGTCTGGCCAGCGTGGTATTGGGCGACAAGGCGTACACCGGCTACCCCGAATTGATGATGACCTGGGGCCAGGGGTATTTCTTCGACCTGATTCCCCGCGAATTCGTGGTGCTGCTGGTATTCGCCGCGATTTTTGCCGTCATTCTCCACACCACGAGCTGGGGCCGGCGCATTTACGCCATCGGCAACAACCCGGTCGCCGCGCGCTTCTCCGGCATTCCCGTCGAACGTTACCGCATGGCGCTGTTCATGCTCACCGGCGCCATGGCGGGGCTGGCGGCGTTCCTGCTCACGGGCCGGATCGGCAGCACCCGACCGAATATCGCCACCGGCTGGGAACTGGAAATCATTACCATGGTTATTCTGGGCGGGGTCAGTATCGCCGGCGGCGCCGGCACCATCGGCGGCGTGATGCTGGCCGTGCTGACGCTGGGCGTGGTGACCTATGGCCTGGCCCTGGCGAACATTCCCGGCATTTACATGACCATTGTGGTCGGCATCCTGCTGCTGGTGACCATCGCCGTGCCACGCATCATGCGCGGCAAGAAGGTGGCGAAGTAATGAATGTGACCATATTGGATGCCACGATCGTCCTCGATATCGGTAAAACCAACGTCAAGCTGACCCTGATCGACAGCGACGGCAAGTCCCTGGCCGAGCGGCGCATCGGCAATACCATCGTCACCGACGGTCCATATCCGCACCACGATACCGAGCGCATCTGGGACTGGATGCTGTCCACGTTCCGCTATTTTTCGACGCTGGCCACGGTGGGCGCGATCGTGCCGGTCACCCATGGCGCCACCGCCGCGCTGGTCGAGGACACCGGGCTGGTGTTGCCCGTGCTCGACTACGAGTATGACGTGCGCCATGCCGCCTATCCGGCGCGCCCGTCGTTCGGCGAAAGCCTGTCGCCCGACCTTCCCTGCGGCTTGAATCTGGGGCGGCAGCTGGCGTGGCTGGCCAGCGAATTCCCCGCGCAGTTTTCGCGCGCACGCCATATTCTGATGTATCCGCAATACTGGGCGTGGCGTTTGTCGGGCGTGGCGGCCAGCGAAGTGACGTCGCTCGGGTGCCATACGGACTTGTGGAATCCCGTCACACAGCACTATTCCGCCTTGCCGGATCGCATGGGATGGACCGCCAAATTTCCGCCCCTGCAAGCGGCCTGGGCCAGGCTGGGGGCGTTGAAACCGGCATTGGCGCAGGCGACCGGCTTGCCGGTCAGTTGTCAGATCGTCTGCGGCATCCACGACAGCAATGCCTCATTGCTGCGCTATCTGGGCGCGGCCAGGCAGACCGTGCTGTCCACCGGGACCTGGATGATCGCCGCCTCCTTTGGTGTCGAGCTCGATGCCCTGCGCGAAGACTCGGACATGCTGGCCAACACCAATGCGCTGGGAAAACCGGTGGCGTGCATGCGTTTCATGGGCGGGCGCGAGTTCAGCGTGCTGGCCGGTAGCGAGCCGCAAGCCTGTACTGACGCGCAACTGGCGCAACTGATCGCCCGCGGCACCATGGCGCTGCCCTGCTTCGCCGAGTCGGGCGGCCCGTTCGCCGGCCGGACGGGAACGATCGAAGGACCCGGGCCGGCTTCTGCCACCGAGCGCTATGCGCTGGCAACGTTGTACTGCGTGCTGATGACCGATTATTGCCTGACGGCGCTGGGTGCTGCCGGCCCGGTCGTGGTGGAAGGCAGCTTCTGCGGCAACCCGTACTTTGCGCCCTTGCTGGCGGCACTGCGCCCGGAACAGCCGGTGTCCGCCTCGGGCGACTCCAGCGGCACGACCGCAGGAGGCTGGATGCTGCATCACTGGGGAAGCGCCCCGGGCGGAGCGGGCGCGCCGGTAGCGGCCCTGAACATCGCGGGCCTCCCCGCGTACCGGCTCCAGTGGTTGGCGAAGATCGCCGCGACAGGCCAGTAATCGCGTTTTTCACTAACCCCTGCGCTCAATCGGCAACCGGCTCCCCAAAGTCCGGCGTGCCGTCCGCCTTCCAGCGGATCACCTGCGCGCGGGTATGGCGATTCGGGTCATGCAGCGAATCGCCCTTGATGTCGCGGTAGTCACGCGCGTGATAGACCAGGATATCGGTCTTGCCGTCCGGCGTGGTGGTAAAGCTGTTGTGCCCCGGTCCGTACTGCCTGGTTTTCTCGCTGCTCTTGAATACCGGCGTGGCCGATTTCGTCCACGATGCGGCGTTGAGCAGATCGCTGTCGGCATTCGCCGTCAACAAGCCCATGCTATAGCTGGCATCGGTCGCACTGGCCGAATAGGTAATGAACACCTTGCCATTCTTGACCAGCACGGCCGGCGCTTCGTTGACCAGGAACTTGACCTTCTCCCAGTCGTAATCGGGCGTCGACAGCAGCACCGGTTTGCCGGTGATCGATGTGGGCGTATCCATCTGCGCCATGTAGATATTGGTGGCCTTGAGCGCTTTCTCCGGCCGGCGCTGGGTCCAGACCAGATAGCGCTTTTCCTTGTGCTTGAACGTGGTGGCGTCGAGCGAAAAAGTTTCCCATTCGGTTTTCAGCTGGCCGCGTTCCTTCCATTCCCCTTCCAGCGGATTGGCCGCGCTGTTTTCCAGCACATACAGGCGGATTTCCCAGTGCGCGTCGGCGCGCCCGGCCGTGAAGTAGATATACCATTTGCCATCGATCCGGTGCATCTCGGGCGCCCAGATGTGGTAACTCATCGGCCCGCTGGCATGCTTGGTCCAGACCACCTTGGCGGGGGCTTTGCCTAATTCGTCGAGCGTGCGTGCGCGGCGCACCTCGATGCGGTCGTATTCGGGGACGGTGGCGGTGTAATAGTAATAGCCGTCCGCTTCCAGCGTCACTTGCGGGTCGGCGCGCTGGCGTACCAGCGGATTATTGAAGGTCGGTTCGGCCGCAGCGGCGACGCTGCAGCACAGCATGGCGCCAGCGAGGCAGCGCGATAACACAGATAACATGCAATCTCCATTTGAAAAGTATGCGCAGCGCAGCGCAACGCAGCGCAGTGAACCTGTATGCCACACAGCGCAATCAGGCCGCACCCGATCATACTGCACACGGATCGCCCGATCACCCCGCATCGAAGCCGCGCCAATAAAAAAACACCAGCTCCGGGAACAGGCAGCTGGTGCAAGATCGACGTACAACAGGAAACCGATGTCGCCGTGGGCACGCAGCGGGACGTTGCGGGCAGCAGCCACGGGAGCGCCTTATTCTAAAGAGGCTTGCGCGAAATTTGATCGGCGCGCAGCAAAGAATCAACAAGGTGAGCGGCGCGACCAGTAATCGATATGCTGCGCTGCAAAATAACGCTTCCTGCGATTTGGCGGTCAATATGTTGAGCAGCGCTGCAACTACTGATAAGCTCAGGTGTAGCGTTTCGGACATACACATGGGATTGCATGGACAGCGTCAGGACAAGTGAGTATCCTCTAGGAAATATCACCCAAGGTGCGCCCCTCCCGCGCCCCTGCTGACGTCGCCGCACGATGCCAATTTCGCCGTTCGACCCCCTGTACCGTCCACGCCCCGCCGCTTCGCCGCGCTGGCTGCGCCGTACCGTGCTGGGCATGGCGCTGGCGGCACTGATCGGCGGCGCCGGCGCCGCCACCGTGGCCGGCCTGCCCGCCGACGACCTGCGCTGGAACGCGCTGGCCACGCCGCTGTTCGACCACCTGGGACTGAAGGATGGCTTGCCGCACCCGCTGGCCATGGCGCTGGCCCAGGATGGCGACGGCTTCATCTGGGTCGGCACCCAGCGCGGACTGGCACGCTGGGACGGCTACCGCATGCGTAGCTACCTGCATGACGGCACCGATCCGCATTCCCTGCCCGCCGATTTCATCCAGAGCCTGCATGTCGACGCGCGTGGCCGATTGTGGGTCGGCAGCGCCACGGGCGGCCTGACCTTGTACGACAAAATGACCGAACGGTTTATCCCCGTCGGCGCCGGCAAGGATGGCCTGTCCAGCCAGGAAGTGAACGCCATTTCCAGCGACAAGCAGGACGGCATCTTTGTCGGCAGCGCCGGCGGGCTCGATTACATCGATGCCGGCGGCAAGGTCAGGCGCCTGCACAGCGGCCAGGTACGGGCCCTGTTCACCGACCGCAAGGGCCACCTGTGGATCGGCACCGCCACCGGCATCCTGCGCCGCGATGGCGCCAGCGGCAAGATCGAGACGATCGAGGCGAGCGTACCCGGCGCGGCCGCCGGTGCGGCGCCCTGGCGCGACATGGTGCTGTCGTTCGCCGAGAACCGGCGCGGCCAGATCGCCTTCGGCACCCTGAAAAGCGGAATCGGCATCGTCGAACCGGGCGCCGGCGCCGGGCGGATCGTCGCGGTGGCCGACATCAAGGATATCCACGCCAACATGGTGCTGGCCCTCGCCGAAGTCGACGACGCGCGCTGGTGGGCCACCACCTACGGCGGCGGCATTCTGGAAATCGATACCGGCGGCGCGGCCGCCAGCGGACGGCGCATCCTGCATCAGCCGGCCGTGCCGACCAGCCTGGCCAACGACCGCACCGCAGCGCTGCTGCGCGACCGCAGCGGCTTGATGTGGGTCGCCAACGAGCGTGGCATCGACATCCATAACCCGCCCAACCGCGCCGTCGATACCGTGTACGGCGCGGCCGGCCAGCTGGAAGCGGCCGTATCG
This sequence comes from Janthinobacterium lividum, assembly GCA_943372275.1. Classification (GTDB taxonomy): domain Bacteria; phylum Pseudomonadota; class Gammaproteobacteria; order Burkholderiales; family Burkholderiaceae_D; genus Telluria_A; species Telluria_A lividum_A. The sequence continues at coordinate 814 of CALRYE020000079.1, read as the reverse complement.
ACCGCCATGACCGACTCGGCCGGGCGCATCTGGCTCGGCCTGGCCGACCAGGGGATCGACCTGATCAACCCCGACGGCACGCGCACCAGCGCCCTGCGTCCCGATCCTGCCCGTCTGGACACCGCCCTGCCCAACCGCATGGTGCTGGCGATCGCCGAAGCCGAACCGCAGGAAGCCTGGATCGGCACGCAGCTCGGCTTGTATCACACCTCGCTACATGGCCAGCAAGCGCGCCGCGTGTCTCTGCCGCAGGCCAATCCGTTTCCCCGCGTGGGCACCATCCTGGTCCAGGGCGCGGCGCTGTGGCTGGGCACCTTCAATGGCTTGCTGCGCTATGAACCGGCCAGCGGCGCCCTGAAGACCTACACCCAGGGAGCGGGAGGGCTGACCGACAACCGCGTGCAGGTGGTGGTGCCGGCGCCGAACGGCAGCTTGTGGATCGGCACCCGCAAAGGCCTGAACCTGCTCGATCCCGTCACCGGCGCGGTCGAACAGATCATGGCCAATCCGGCCGCGCCCAGCGCGCTGGGCGACCCGGTCATTACCGCGCTGGTTACCGACCGCCAGGGCCGCCTGTGGGTCGGCTCGCACGGCGGCGGCATCGGCGTGCTCGAACCGGGCAGCGCGCGCCCGCGCACCTTCCGCCGCATCGGCACCGCGCAGGGGCTGCCCAGCGCGGCGGTGGCGGCGCTGAGTATCGACCACGCCGGGCGCATCTGGGCCAGCACCGCCGACGGCATCGCCGTGATCGACAGCGTCAGTTTCAAGGTGCGCGCGCTCGGCCACGCCGAAGGGGTCGGCGTGCCCACCTTCT
>CALRYE020000078.1:0-26377 GCA_943372275.1 Janthinobacterium lividum | reverse complement strand
CGTGCCGTACTGCGTGTCGTACCGCGTGCCCCCGCGCGTGTCTGCGCTGCCGTCGGCCCTCATGCCGACGCTCCCATCATGCCGTCCTTCTCCAGCAAAAAGGATCCGATCGCCAGCACGTCCAGCGCCGTGCTGCAGAACGATTCAAGGGCATCGCGCGGCGTGCAGACAATCGGATCGCCCCGTGTATTGAACGACGTGTTGACCAGTATCGGCACGCCCGTCAACCCGGCAAATTCGCGCAACAAATCGTGCAGCAGCCGATTGTGCGCGCGCGCCACGGTTTGAATGCGCGCGGTGCCGTCGACATGCCTGACGGCGGGTATGCGTTCGGCCATGTCCGCGCGCACCTGGTACACGAACAGCATGAACGGCGACGGCGCGCCGCCCACAAACCAGTCGGCCACCGCCTCTTCGAGGACCACCGGCGCCACGGGCCGGAAGTCCTCCCGGTCCTTGATGGCGTTGAGGCGCTCCTGCATGTCGGCATCGGTGGGCGAGGCCAGAATCGAGCGCGCCCCCAGCGCGCGCGGGCCGAACTCCATGCGCCCCTGGAACCAGCCGACGATCTTGCCCTGCGCCAGCAGCCGCGCCGTGTCGCCAGCCATGTCGGCGCTTTTGCGGTAACGCAGTTTTGACTGTTTCAGTAACTGTTCGATCGCAGCATCGTCGAACCCGGGACCCAGGTAGGCATGCTCCATGATCCAGCTGCGCACGGCACCCTGGCGTTCGCGCGCATCGACCACCAAGGCCGCGCCCAGCGCCGTGCCGGCGTCGCCCGCCGCCGGCTGCACCCAGATACTGGAAAACGGCGCGCGCTCGCGCAGCACGGCGTTCATGACGCAGTTCAACGCCACGCCGCCCGCCATGGCCAGGTTGGACTGACCCGTCTGCCCATGCAGCCAGGTCGCCATCGCCACGACCGTTTCTTCCAGCAAGTGTTGAAGCGAACTGGCCAGATCCGCGTGGTGCTCGTCCAGCGGGCCGCCACGCAGGCGCGGCGCGCCGAATAGCGCCGTCAGGTCGGCGCTGCTCGTCTCGTAATGGCCGTCGCCCCGGTAGCGCACCACGGCGCGCAGCTGCTCCAGGTAACGCGGCGTTCCGTACGAGGCCAGCGCCATCACTTTGTACTCGTCGCTGGATCGCAGAAAGCCCAGATGCGCCGTGATGTCTTCGTACAGCAAGCCCAGCGAATGCGGATAGTCGACCTGCGCCAGGCGCCGGTAGCGCCCCTGTTCGGCCACGCCATAACTGGTGCAGGTCTGCTCCCCGCGCCCATCCATGACCAGCACCGCGCAGCTGTCGTAGGGCGCGGCCAGATACGCGCTCGCTTCGTGGGCCAGGTGATGATCGATGAAGTGCCATCGGTAAGGCCCGTCGTGCCGCACCCCGCTGAACCAATGCTGCAGATGATGGGGCGCACCGTCGGCCAGTTGCCGCGGAGCGTTGACCACGTAGGCCAGCGCCAGCGGCTCCCATGGCGCACTCCACTGCCCCGGCTGCGCAGACGGCTGCAGCGGCAGCGCGATCGATGCGGCGGCGCGCTGGTCCCCCAACTGCAATGCCGGATCGTAGGCATACGCCACGTGCGTCACGTCGCGCAGCCCGATGCCGGCTTGTTGCAGGCAAAAGGCGATGGCGTGATACGGCAACTGCCAGACCGTAAACGGCAACGGGCGCTTGCCATGTTTTATACGCGTAAAGCGCTCTTCTTCCGCGGCGGCGATGACCACGCCATCGGCAACCAGGCAGGCGGAACAATCATGGAATGCAGCATTGATACCCAGCGTATACATATCGGCAGGTCCATTGGACTGGAACACTGCTCAACATATCGCGCTGCGCGGGATTTTCAAGCGGAGATCGACAGTTCCCGCATTTGCCTGCTCAGTGTTTGAGCCAGCACATGTTGTGTGCACGCGCGAACGCCGCGGCGCGCGGTCCAACTCCCCATGAATGCTTATTCCGCCATCGCACCGATCAACAGCCGCATTGCCGCCGACCTGTGGCAGGTGCTGGCGCAGTTCCGGCTGCGCATCGTGGCCGCCGTGGTCTGCCTGGTGCTGGCCAAGATGGCCACGGTCGGGGTGCCATTGCTGCTCAAGCGCATCATCGATACCTTCTCCGGCGCTGCCCAGTCCCCAATGCTGCCCGCCCTGCTGCCGGTGCTCTTGCTGGCCGGGTATGCCCTGCTGCGCTTTCTTGCCACCCTGTTCAACGAACTGCGCGACCTGCTGTTCGCGCGCGTCACGCTGCGCACCGTGGCCGCCTACGCGCAGAAAACCTTCTCCCATTTACATGCGCTCGGTCCCGGCTTCCATGCGCGCCGCCAGATCGGCGCCCTGCTGCCCGAGATCGACCGCGGCACGGGCGGCATCGCCTTCCTGCTGGGCGTGGCGCTGTTCACCGTCGTGCCCACGCTGATTGAAATCGGCCTGGTGCTGGTCGTCATGCTGGGGCGCTACAGCGGCTGGTTCTCGCTCATCATCGCGGCCACGTTCCTGCTCTACGCCGGGTTCACGCTCACGTTCGGGGGCCGGCGCGTGCTGTACCAGCGGCGCGTCAACAAGCTCGATTCGCGCGCCAAGAGCCACCTGGCCGATAGCCTCATCAACTACGACACCATCAAGTATTTCGTCAACGAGTCCCTGGAGGCGGAGCGCTTCGGCAGCCGCATGCGCGGCTGGATGGCGGCCGGCGTGGCCAACCAAAAAGCCCTGTTCATGCTGCATGTGGGCCAGAGCGCCATCATCGCGCTGGGGGTGGCGGCCATCATGCTGCTGGCCGGCGACGCCGTGGCGCGCCGTCAAATGACCGTGGGCGACCTGGTGCTGATCAATGCCTACGCGCTGCAGGTGTGCCTGCCGCTCAACGCGCTGGGCTTCGTCTACCGCGAAGCGCGCGACGCATGGGTCAACGCCGAGCGCCTGTTCGAGCTGCTGCGCCAGCGTCCCGACATCGCCGAGGCGCCCGGTCTGCCAAGGCTGCAGCCACAGCGGGGCGAGGTGGTGTTCGATCATGTCAGTTTTCATTACGATCCGGCCCGCCCCGCGCTGGACAGCGTCAGCTTTCGTATTCCAGCCGGTCACACGCTGGCCGTGGTGGGGCGCAGCGGGTCGGGCAAGTCCACGCTGGCGCGCCTGCTGCTGCGCTTCTATGCGCCGACGGGCGGGCGCATTCTGATCGATGGCCAGGACATCGCCGCCGTCAGTCCCGGCAGCGTGCGTCAGGCCATCGGCGTGGTGCCGCAAGACACGGCGCTGTTCAATGACACCATCGGCTACAACATCGGCTACGGCCACGTGGGCAGTTCGCGCAACGACATCGTGGCCGCCGCCATGGCCGCCCACATCCACGCGCTGATCGAGGCCCTGCCGCAAGGTTACGACACGCCCGTGGGCGAGCGCGGCGTCAAGCTGTCCGGCGGCGAGCGCCAGCGCATCGCCATTGCGCGCGCCATCCTCAAGGCGCCGGTCATCCTGGTGTTCGACGAAGCCACGTCGGCCCTTGACTCAGATTCAGAGCACGCCATTCAGCAGGAACTCAACAGGCTGTCGCGGGATCGAACCACTCTCATCATCGCGCACCGCCTGTCGACCATCGTGCATGCCGACGACATCCTGGTCATGGACCGGGGCCAGGTGGTCGAACGGGGCACCCATGCGCAGCTGCTGCGGCGAAAAGGACTGTACGCCAGGTTGTGGCAACTCCAGCAGCGTATCGATGAACAAGACGTGCTGACCCGACAAACCAGCTAGGAGCATTTCATGGCCAACAGCCGCTTAGACGTGCTAGATGTGCGCAGCGAAGATCAGCGTCGCCCCGACCGGCGCAGCGGCGGGTCGCGCAACGCCGGCTCCGGCCTTGCTGGTTCCGGCCTTGCTGGCTCCGGCCTCGCTGGTTCCGGGCTGAGTGGTTCTGAGAATGTTGGGTCCGGCGTCGGTGCGTCGGTGAATGCTGGTTCGTGCAATGCTGGTTCGGGCCATGCTGGTTCGGGCCATGCTGGTGCGGGCCATGCTGGTTCGGGCAGTGCCAGTTCGAACGGCGACGGTACGCCCGGTCCCCACGGGCAAGGCGGGCCAGCCGCCAGACCGCGCCTGCCAGCCCAGCCGGCCGTGTCCGTGGTGGTGCCCACGTGCGGACGCGCCGACCTGCTGGGGCGCTGTCTGGACGCGTTGCTGTCGCAAGATCTGCCCGCCGGCCAGGCCGAGATCATCGTCGTCGACGATCAGCCGGCGCAGCGCACTTATGCCCTGGTCAATTCCCTGGCAGAACGGGCGCGCGCCGCCGGCACGGCGCTGAGCTACGCGGCCAACCGGGGCCGGCACGGCCCTGCGGCCGCGCGCAACATCGGCTGGCGCCGCGCGCGCGCAGCCATCGTTGCCTTTACCGACGACGATACCATGCCTTCGCACGGCTGGCTGCGCCATGGCCTGGCGGCCTTCGGGCCCGACGTCGACGCCGTTTGCGGGCCGGTGCTCATGCCTATCCCCCCTGTGCCCACCGACTACGAGCGCGACGCCAGCCAGCTGCAAAGCGCAGAATTCGTCACCGCCAACTGTTTTTGCCGCAGAGCGAGCCTGGAAGCGCTGGGCGGCTTCGACGAGCGCTTCCGGCGCGCCTGGCGCGAGGACAGCGACCTGCACTTTCGCCTGATCAAAGCTGACGCGGTCATCGCCCAGGCGCCGCAGGCGGTGGTGGTCCATCCTGTGCGGCCGGCACCCTGGGGGGTAAGCCTGTCGCAAGTGAGCAAGATCGCGTTCGACGCCCTGCTCTACAAGAAGCATCCGGGCCTGTACCGCTCGCGCATCCGCGCCACGCCCCGCTGGGATTACTACGCGACCGTTAGCGCGTTGCTGGTTTCGGTGGGCGCGCTGGCCGCCGGCAGCCTGTGGCTGGGACTGGCCGCAGGCGCGCTCTGGCTGGCGCTGACGTGGCGTTTATTCCTGCGGCGACTGCGCGGTACGTCGCGCGCCTGGTCCCATGTGGCGGAGCTGGCGCTGACGTCGGTCCTGATACCGCCGCTGGCCGTGTTCTGGCGCCTGGTGGGGGCCCTGCGCTATCGCGTGCGCTTTGTCTGAGCGCTCGCCTGAGTGTTCGCCTGCGCCCACCACCCCACCGACCCGAGGCTTTCATGCGACCCCTGCGCATCCTTACCTGGCACACCCATGGCAGCTACCTGTACTACCTGACACAGGTGCCGCACGCGTTTTATGTGCTGTCGAAACCGGACCGCCCCCCTGGCTACACCGGGCGCCACGGGCATCTGCCGTGGGGCAGCAACGTGCACGACATGCCGGTGGCGCAGGTACGCGATGAACAGTTCGACTGCATCATTTTCCAGGACGACGATCAATACCTGACCGACCAGTTTGCCTTGCTGTCCCCCGCGCAGCAGGCACTTCCGCGCATCTACCTGGAACACGATCCGCCACGCCCGCATCCGACCGATACCCGCCACCTGATCGACGACCCCAACGTCCTGCTGGTGCACGTGACGCCGTACAACGCGCTGATGTGGGACAGCGGCCGAACGCCGTGCAGGGTCATCGAGCACGGCGTGGTGCTACCCGACGAGGCCCTGTACACCGGCGAACTGGACCGGGGACTGGTGGTGATCAATCACCTGGCGCGGCGCGGCCGCCGGCTGGGCGCCGACCTGTTCCTGCGCGCCCGCGCATCGCATGCGCTGGACCTGATCGGCATGGGTGCGGACGAGTTCGGCGGCCTTGGCGAGGTCGAGCATGCCCTGCTACCCCTCTTTGCGGGGCGCTACCGCTATCTGTTCAGCCCGATACGTTACGCCAGCCTGGGGCTTGCCGTGGTCGAAGCCATGATGGTGGGCATGCCCGTGGTGGCGCTCGCTACGACCGAAATGTCCACCGTGATACAGAACGGGACGACCGGTTATGTGGACACCAACGTCGAGACCTTATTCGAGCGCATGCGTGCGCTGGTGCGTGATCCAGGCCATGCACGCGAGCTGGGTGCCAACGCGCGCCGCTATGCCCAGGAGCGCTTTGGCATCGAGCGCTTTTGCGCCGACTGGCAGGCGGCGCTGCAGGAGGTGACGGCCATGCCCAGATCGGCCGCCCGCATTCAGCAGTGAGTGGTGCGCAGTGTGCAGTGAGCAGTGACTAGTGACTTGTAACTTGTGACTTGTGAGTAGTGAGTAGTGAGCAGTCAGCAGTCAGCAGTGAGCAGTGAGGATTGAGGAGGGAATAGTGACGGTCAGTCTAAGACGTGTCCAGCATCGGTGAAGCAAGCAACAAAACCACAGCAAGCAGCTTCAGGACGACCGGTGGAAACCAGATGCAGCGGGTGATCACCAGCGTCCGGCATACAGCAACAATAAGCAAGAACAACAAGGATAACAAGGAGCACCCATGCTATTCGATACCAAGCATCTGCTAACGCGCGCACCCGGCAGCGCCATGTTGCGGCGCGTTGCCTTTGTCAGCGACCATGCTTCGCCGCTGGGCAAACCGGGAGGGCCCGACTGCGGCGGACAAAACGTCTACGTCGCCAATCTCGCGCGCGAGCTTGCGCAGTCCGGCTACGCCATCGACATTTTCACCCGGCGCGACGCCATGGCGCAAAAACAGCTGGTGCAATGGCGCGACAACATCCGCGTGATCCATGTCCCGGCCGGGCCTGCCCACTTCGTCCCCAAGGAGCACTTGCTGCCCTACGTGGACGACTTCGCCCGTTTCGTGACCCGCTTTTGCCGGCGCCAGCCGCACCGTTACGATCTGGTGCACGCCAATTTCTTCATGTCCGGCATGGTCGCCCAGCACCTCAAGCAGGAACTGGGCATCCCGTTCGTGATCACCTTCCATGCGCTGGGGCACGTGCGCCGCCATGCACAGGGCGTCGCCGACGGTTTTCCCGCCGCGCGCCTGCGCATCGAAGGCGAGCTGATGCGCAGTGCCGACCGCATCATCGCCGAGTGCCCGCAAGACCGCCTGGACATGGAACAACTGTACAACGCGCCCGCTCAGCGCATCGATATCGCGCCGTGCGGGTTCGACCCGCAAGAGTTGTGGCCCGTACCAAGCCGGCTGGCGCGCCAGAAGCTGGGGCTGGCGCAAGGGAAATTTCTCGTGCTGCAACTGGGCCGCATGGTGCCGCGCAAGGGCATCGACACGGTAATCCAGGGCCTGGCGCTGTTACGCCAGCGCCACGGCATCGACGCCCAGCTGGTCGTCGTCGGCGGGGACGACACGGCGCGCGGTCTTCCGCCCTCGCCGGAATTCGCGCGCCTGCGCGCACTGGCCACCGAACTGAACCTGCGCGAGCATGTCATCTTTACCGGCCGCAAGGACCGTAACGAACTGCGCTACTACTACAGCGCCGCCGATGTGTTCGTCACGACGCCGTGGTACGAGCCGTTCGGCATCACCCCCGTCGAGGCGATGGCCTGTGCCCGCCCCGTCATCGGCGCCGATGTCGGCGGCATCAAAAGCACGGTCGTCGACGGCGAAACCGGCTTCCTGATTCCCCCGCGCGACCCCTCGGCGCTGAGCGACCGGCTCGCGCTGTTGCGCGCCAACCCATCGCTGGCCCGCAGCATGGGCGACGACGGGCTGCGCCGCGCCTACCAGCACTACACCTGGCGCGCGGTCGCACAGAAAGCGGTGCGCATCTACGCGACGGTGCTCGACGGCGCCGACCGGCACCAGCCGCTACCGAGCGGAAACCCACATTGATACCTGCCCCATCACACCAAGGAGAAGTCCATGCCGCAGCACGCACAGCATCATGAGCCCACCACCACGCTAAGCGAGCGCGTGATTCTCGTCACGGGCGGGGGTAGCGGCCTGGGCGCCGCAGTGTCGCAGTCGCTCGCGCGGGCCGGCGCCCGCGTCGTCATCGCCGACCTGGACGCAGACAAGGCCCAGTCCCAGGCGGCCAGCCTTGGCGGCGACGGAGCGACGGTGCGCGCGCTGGCGCTCGATGTGGGCGACCCGGCGGCGGCGGCGGCGGCCGTGGCACGGACCGTGGAATGGTTCGGCCGGATCGATGTGCTGATCAATAACGCCGGCACCGATCTGACCTTGCCCATCGACCAGATCGAGCCCGCCCAATGGCGCCGCATCGTCGATACCAATCTGAACGGGGCGTTCTACATGGCCCGCGAAGCCGCCATCGCCATGCGCCGCAGCGGTACCGCGCCTGGGAACGGGCGAGCACGCGGCCACATCATCAATATCGCCTCGACCGCCGCCAAGCGGGCGTGGCCCAATGCGAGCGCTTATCACGCCAGCAAGTGGGGGTTGCTGGGATTGTCGCACGCCCTGCATGCCGAGCTGCGCGCGAAGGGCATCAAGGTCACCGCCGTTGTCGCAGGCGGTATGCGCACGCCGTTCTTGCTGGACCGTTTTCCCGATATCGATCTTGCCACGTTGCAGGAGCCGGCCAGCGTGGCGGCGGCGATTCACTCCGTGCTGATGATGCCGGACGATAGCGTGATCGCGGAAATCACGGTCCTGCCCCTGCGCGAGTCGTCATGGCCGTAGGCATGTGCCCGCGCGATGCGGCTTGTGATAAGTCCCGCGGTGCGGGCGTTGTGGATGCGGCGCCAGCGACGGGAACCGTCGGACGACTGGTTGCCACAGATAGGCGTGCACGGAGCGACACCGCATGAAGAAAGCCATCTTTCTCGACAAGGACGGCACCCTGATCGACAACCGCCACTACAACGTCGAGCCGCGCCACATCGCCCTGTGCGATGGCGCCGGTGCCGCGCTGCGCCTGCTCGCCGGGCTCGACTACCGGTTCTACGTCATCAGCAATCAGGACGGCGTGGCCCATGGCAGGTTCGCCGAGTCCGCGTTGGCCGCCGTTGGCGACCGCCTCGACGACCTGCTGTTTCGCCAGCAGGTGCAATTGGACGGGTTTTACTATTGCCCGCACCATCCGCAAGGCACCGTCAGCGCGTATGCGCGCGAGTGCGACTGCCGCAAACCGCGCCCGGGGTTGCTGCTGCGCGCCGCGCGCGAGCACGATATCGATCTCGCCCAGTCATGGATGATCGGCGACATCTTGCATGACGTCGAAGCAGGCAACCGCGGCGGCTGCCGCACGCTGCTCATCGACAACGGCAACGAAACCGAATGGCGTCTGGGTCCGTTCCGCGTGCCGACCCGCGTCGCAGACGACCTGTACCGCGCTGCCGTCGAGATCGCCGTGCTGGACGGAGTGATGGCGTGACGGCCGGCGCATGGGACGATGCCCGCAACATCCTGTGCATCCGGCTCGACTCGATGGGCGACGTACTCATGTGCACACCCGCCATCAGGGCCATGCGCCAGGCCCGTCCGCGTCGGCGACTGACCTTACTGACGTCCGGCAGTGGCGCGGCCGTGGCGCCCTACATCGAGGACGTCGACGACGTGATTGCCTACGCCGCCCCATGGATGAAACACAGCAAGCCATGCGCGCCCGAACTCGATCTGGCCCTGGTGCGGACCTTGGCCGATCGCCGCTTCGATGCCGCGCTGATCTTTACGTCGTACAGCCAAAGTCCGCTGCCCGCGGCGCTGCTGTGCCAGTTGGCTGGCGTGCCGCTGCGACTGGCGCACTGCCACGAAAACCCGTATCAGTTGCTCACCGACTGGCTGCCCGACCCCGAGCCGGCCCGGGCGCTGCGCCACGAAGTGCAGCGCCAGCTCGATCTGGTGGCCAGCATTGGCTGTTACAGTGCAAGCGCCGGACTGTCGTTCCGCGTACCCGACACTGATCTGGCGACGGTGCGAGCACGCCTGCAACATGATGGCCTGGATCTGACCCGGCCATGGGTGCTGATGCACCCGGGCGCCAGCGCCGCATCCCGGCGGTATCCGGTGGCACACCTGGCATCGGTGGTTCGCGCGCTGAACGAGCAACATGCGCTGCCCGTGGTGCTTGCAGGAGGCGGCGACGATATGGCGCTGGTCGAGCAGATCAGGCGCTTGAGCGGCGTGCCGACGCACGACCTGTGCGGCGTGCCAACGCAGGGCCTTGGCGACGTGTCAACACACGGCTTGAGCGACGTGCCGGCACATGGCCTAAGCGGCGCCCCCACCGACGGCCCGAGCGCAGCGTCAAACCACGGCCGGAGCGCCGCGTCAACGCACGGCCTGAGCGCCGAGTCAACGCACGGCCTGACCGCCGCATCAACGTGCGAACTGAACGGCATGCCCGCAACGAGGCTGCACGGGCCGCCGACCCTCGGCGAACTTGGCGCGGCGCTACAACTGGCCGCCGTCGCGGTATTGAACAATAGCGGGCCGGGCCATATGGCGGCAGCCATCGGCACCCCCGTCGTCAGTCTCTACGCGCTGACGAATCCTCAGCACACGCCGTGGCAGGTGTCCAGCCGGGTGCTATTTCATGATGTGCCCTGCCGCTTTTGCTACAAAAGCCAATGTCCGCTGGGCCATCATGATTGCATGCAGAAGTTGGACCCCCAGCAAGTTGTCGCGGCGGTTGTCAGCCTGCTTCAGCAGGAGCGCCGCGACTGGTAACGCGATCGAAGGGCTCAATCGTGCCACCTGAGCCCTGCCCGCTCTGGCCGGCTGCGCGCAGACAGCATAACTCGCCGCGCGTGCATTCAACCCCGCCACTCACCCATGCAACAGCCGGTACAGGCGCACCACCCTGGGTGGCACCACCTTGCGCTGCCTGATCACCCAGGGCAGACCGGCCAGTGCCGCCACCCATCCGGCGCGGGCGTGCGCATCGCGCAGCGCTGCGCGCAACAGGCGCGCGCTTTCCCGCACCAGCAAGCCGACGGGCAGGCGCATCCATGCCAGCCACAGCGCATTGCGCACCAGCAGCCTGCGCCGCCCGGCCGTATCGCGCTGGCGTGAAGGAAAATGGCAGACCGTCGCTGCGGGCTGGTAGACGATATCCCACCCGTTCGCCAACAGATCCAGACTCAGCAATGCTTCCTCGCCGCCGATGAACAGGCGCGGCTCATATCCGCCGGCGTCGACGAACGCACGCCGCCGCACCACCGAGGCGCCGGCCAGAAACCCCAGCAGCGCCGGACCCGGCAAGCCGGGCGCCGGCAACGGACTGTTGGCCATCAAGGCACACGTGGGATCTTCCACCCGCGCCGGCCCCACCACGACCCGGGCGCACACCACGGCAACATGCGGATGGTGCTCCAGCAACGCCACGGCATGCGCCAGCGCGCCCCGCTCCCACCAGGTGTCGTCATCGCAAAACGCCACATAGGGCGTATCGACGGCCAGCACGCCGGCGTTGCGCGCGGCAGCGCCCAGATTGGTCGCCATGCACAGTAAGCGCACTTCGGGGAAATGGGTTTGCACCATGGCGCGGGTGGCGTCGGTCGAGCCGTTGTCGACCACCACGATGGGCGGACCTTCCGGCAGGGCCAGCATCCGTTCGAGCGTTCGCTGCAGTTCCGCCGCGCGGTTGTGGGTCAGGATCACCACGGTCAGTGCGCCGGCCAAGCGCGCCGCCAACGCACCGCTGATCGCGCCAGGGCCGTTGCCCGCGTCGTTCACGCCGCCGCCTCCAGCCGCCAGTACCCTTCCGGGGCGAATGCATCGTCATGACCCGACGCGACCGTGCCCAGGGCGCGCAGCTGACTGCGGTAGCAGCTCACTGCCTCGCGCTTGAGGGCACGGGGACCGTCGCAGTGCATCGACAGTGGCGTGGCCTGCACCGACTGCGCGGCCAGCGCCGCCAGCCGTTGCTGCAGCGCGCCGGGAACGCGGCGGTACATCGCCTCCTCGTACATCACCCATCCGGGCGCCAGCCGGCGGTCGCGCAAAGCCAACGCGGCCGTGTGCACCAGTGCATGGTCGGAATGAAACAGTCCGGCCGGAAGGCACACCGTCGCCGGGGCCAGCTGGCGCAGTACCAGGCCGAGCGCGTCGGTGACCGCTTCCGGCGCGGGCGTATCGCCGTACTGACTGTCGAGAAAGTCCAGCCAGCGCGCGCGCGCCGACAGCATGCGCAGTGCCGCGCCATCCTCGCTGCGCCGCGCAGCCATGGCCTGCTCGCCACTGTCGAACCCACCGGCCACGTCCCATGGCGTCACGGTGGCGGACCGGGGCGGCACCCCGGCACACACCGTCACCACCCAGCTGCCGGGGTGACGGGCCAGCAGTTCGCCGCACGACAGTACGGCATCGTCCAGATGGGGCGATATCACAAGCAAGGGACCGGCAAGTGCATCCATACGATCGCGCGCGGAAGTGGTCGATACCCCTTTGAGCGCTGTGCACGGCCAAAGTTGTGCCGGCCGCGAAAAAAACCTGCCGTCCTCAGCCTTCCGCTACACCGGCGACCGCCATCACTGCACCAGCAACCGCCATCACGGCACCGGCGACCGCCATCACTGCACCGGCACCGCCTTGCGCCGCGCCACGCCGCGCGCGGCAAACACGTTTAGATCGATCGCGTCGGCCATGGCCTGCATGCCGCGGTCGTTGGGGTGCAGATGATCGCCGCTGTCGTACGCCGGCAGCATGCGCGTCGGGCGCGCCGGGTCGCGCACGGCGCGATCGAAATCGATCACCGCGTCGAACTCGCCGCTGCTGCGTATCCACGCATTGACGGCGCTGCGGGCCGCCTCCTTGTCCGCCGTGTAGTAGCCCGGAAATATCGTGCCTTCGAAGGGCGTCAGCGTGGCGCCCACGATGGTCAGCCCCTTGGCGCGGGCACGGGCGATCAGCTGGCGATGCGCGCCGATGACTTCGCTCGCCCCGGCCGCCTCGGTGGCCGGGGCGCTGTCGGTGCCCGGCTGGCCGATATCGTTGATACCAAGCAGCACGATCACGTACTTGACGCCGGCCGTGGCCAGCACGTCGCGGTCGAAGCGCGCCAGCGCGGCCTTGCCGAACACGGGCACCGTGCCGGGATCGCGCAGCAAACGGTTGCCGCCAATGCCGCGGTTGACCACCCCGAGGCCGCCCAGCGACGCCAGCGCCGCCGACCGCCTGGCGCTTTCCTGCAAGCGCACCGCCAGCCGGTCCGGCCAGCGCCGGTTGGTGTCGGGGGTGGTGACGGCGCCATCGGTGATCGAGTCGCCGAATGCCACGATGGCCGCGGCCGGTATGGCAGGCAGCACTTCGACTTCGGTCAGGAACGGCCACGTGCCCAGGGTGCGCGATACCGGCAGGATCGCGCTGGCGCTGTGGTCGCCCGACTCGGACACATAGTTGGTCTGGTACGCGCCGGCATGCAAGGTCGCCCCTTGCGCCTGATCCGGCAGGTACAAGCTCACCGCCAGGTCGGACAACGCCGGCACGTTCAGCTCCACCGGGTCGCTCAGCACCGGCGCGCCGGGCGCGATGACGATCTCTTTCATGCCGCCGAACGTGAGCACCCGGTCGGTGCCGGTCACGATGGCGGCGCCGCGTTGGCGCAAGGCCACGTGGGCGGCGCCGATGCGCACTGGCGCCGCGCCGAACGTGTTCGACAGGCGCACCCGCACGCGCTTGCCGCCGATACTGGTGTGCACGATCAGACGCAGCGTTTCGTCATGAAAGGTCGGCAGTTCACGCGCGATCGGCGGGCCGACCGGCGCCGTGCCCCAGCTGGCGACCCAGCGCGGACCGTCCGACCCGGCACGGGTATCGGCCAGCGCGCAGGCAGACGGCATCACCAGCGCGGCGCTGGCAATCAGGTTGGCGAAAACGGCGGCAAGCACGGCCCGGCGCCGCGAAGAGAACAATGTGGTCATGGTGATTTCCAGAAGAGCACGGCAAAGTGGCGGCGCCAGCAGCATAACTCATAACCGCCCGCCGAATACAGCCTCGTGCCGGTCGCTCGACCGACCACTCAGCTGCCCCCTGGCTGCCCATCCGATGACCTACGTAGCAGCGCACCAGGCGGCCACGCGGCGTCCCACTTCACTGCTTCCTCAAGTTCCCACTTCGCTGCCGGTTTTCTTCAGCACGCCAGGCGGGGCGCCGTGCTCGCTGCTGATCCGGTTCAGCAGCGCCAGCAGCACGGTGGTGTCGAACGGTTTGACGAAGTAATGATCGAAGCCGGCCGTGCGGGCCAGATCCTTGTCTTCCTGCCGTCCGTAGCCGCTGACGGCGACCATGGTGGCATTGGCCGTTTCCGGCATCTTGCGCAGACGCGCCACCAGCTCGTTGCCGTCGAAATCGGGCAGGCCGATGTCCAGCAGGCACAATTGAGGCGACTGCGCGCGCGCCATCAGCAAGCCTTCGGCGCCCGCGTGGGCCACCACCACTTCGTGCCCGGCGGCCTGCAGGTACATCGCCAGCATCTGGGCGGCGTCATCGTTGTCGTCGACGATCAGGCAGCGCAGCCGCGTGGCGTCGCCCGGCGTGCCCGGCGCGGTCCGCGCGGCCGGCACCGCCGCCGCCACTTCCACGCAGGGCAGCTCCACCGTGAACACGCTGCCCTGCCCCGGTCCCGCGCTGCCGGCCTGCACGCTGCCGCCATGCAGCTGCACCAGCGTCTTGACCAGCGCCAGCCCTAGCCCCAGCCCGCCCTGCGAACGGTCCGAGGTGCGCTCGCCCTGGGTGAACAGGTCGAACACGCGGGCGATCAGTTCCGGCGCCATGCCGATGCCGTTGTCGGTGACCGTCAGCGACAGGCGCGTCGGCCCCCCGCCCAGGCGCACATGGATGCGCCCGTATTCCGGGGTGTACTTGGCCGCGTTGTTGAGCAGATTGGCCACCACCTGCACCAGGCGCTTATGGTCGCCCTCCACGTGGTAGGTATGGTGCGGCAACTCCACCTTCAGGTGCTGGTTGCGGCTGGCGATCAGGGGGCCGACCTGCTCCACGGCATCGTGGACGATGCGGCCGAATTCCAGCGTTTCCTTTTTCAGTTCCACCAGCCCGCGCGTGACGCGCGACACGTCCAGCAGGTCGTCGATCAGGCGCGTCATGTGGGTCACCTGGCGCACGATCACGTTGGCCGTGCGCGCCACCACCGGGTCTTGCGCATGCACGGTCTTGAGCACATGGGCGCCCGCGCTGATGGGCGCCAGCGGATTGCGCAGCTCGTGCGCCAGCATCGCCAGGAATTCGTCCTTACGCTTGTCGGCCGCCACCAGCAAGGCCTCGGCGGCATCGCGCTCGGCTTCCTTGCGCTGCAGCGCGGCGGCCATCTCGTCGAGCGAGCGCGCCAGTTCGCTCAGTTCCTCGTGACCGTAGCGCATGCCGGTGCGCGTGCCCAGCGAGCCGGAGGCAATCCGGTTGGCGGTTTCGGCCAGCGTGCGCACCCGCTTGGCAATGAGCAGATTGCCGCCGAACCAGGCCGCCAGCAAGGCGAACAGCACGGTGGCGCACAGGCCGATGGCGGCGAGCATCTGGTCGCGCCGGGCGCGCGCCACGATCTCTTCCTGCGGCACGCCGATCATAACGGTGTAGTCCGACAGCATGGTGCCGCCCACGCGGGCGAATGCATAGATGCGCTCGGTGCCGTCGCTGTCGAGCAAGGTGGTCGGCGGCGGGCGCTTGGCGGCGATGTCCCACAAGCCCGGCGGCGTCTTCTTGCCCATCCAGGCCGCCGCCTCGGGCCGGCGCGAGATCACCGTGCCCTGCAGGTCGGCCGTCCACAATACGGACCCGGCCGGCAACTGGATATCGGCGACGAACTTATCCAGCTGGGTCAGGTCGATGGCGGCGAACAGCACCGCCACCACTTCGCTGCCGCGGATCACCGGATAGGTCAGGTTGATGGTGTGCTTCTGCGCCACCCGGCCGAACACGTAATTGCCGGCGATAAAACGGCGCTCGGCCACCGCGCGCCGGAAGTGCTCGCGGTCGCTCAGGTTGACGCGCTTGACCATGTCGATGGCGCTGCAGCTGACGTCGCCGTTCATCTGGATCACGCCGAAATTGACGAAGTCCGAATTCTTCGACAGGATTTCCGTCATCAGCTGGCTGCAGGCCAGGCGGTCTTCCAGCACCGTGGGCACGCTCGACAGGTCGCGCAGGATCTGCATGGCGCCGTCGATCGACTTGGCTTCGTTGGCCGCGGCCAGGTTGGTCAGGCGCTGCAGGTTTTCCTGCGCCGCCTCGATCGCATGGGTGCGTTCGCGCACGCCGGTGGCCAGCGTCATGGCCACCATCGGCGCCATCGCCAGCGCGACCAGCAGTATCAGCCGGCCACGCAGGCTGTTCGGCTGAAACGCGGCTTTACGCCGCTCCGTCAATGCCTCGGAAGCGAGCATGCGGGAAACCCCATATGAATGTCCATCAGGCGGCTATATTACGATAGGAACATATTAAACGCCGCTTGCACTTGCGAAACAGACTCGTCGTAGTTGCTGGTTAGATACACCGTCCCCGCGCGCGCACGCGGCGCGGCCCGTCCGGCTGCCTGCCCCGGGCCATAGCGCCCGTACCTACGGCGTGCGCGCCAGTTTGTCGCAAAAGGCAATGATGGCTTCCACACCACGGCGCAAGGTGGCCTCGTCGTCCGAAATAAATCCGATTCGAATGAAGCCCGCCACCCCCAGCGCATCGCCGGGCATGATGGCCACGCGCCGCTCCTCCAGCAAGCGTTCGGCCAGCGCCACCGTGTCTACGCCCAGCGCGCGCACGTCGCCCCACAGGTAGGGGCCGGACGCCGGGCACTGCATGCGCAGCCACGGCACCGGCGCCACCAACGCCAGCACCAGGTCGCGCCGGCGCCGGTAGTCGTCGCGCATGGCCAGCGGATCGCCGGAACCGAACGCGGCCACGGTGGCTGCCTGGGTCAGTGCGGACGCCGCCGCCGTGATCGGTCCCTGCAAGGTTTCCATGGCCGCGATCACGCCCGCCGGGGCCACCGCGAAGCCGCAGCGCCACCCCATCATGGCGTAGCTTTGCGACGCCGAGAACAAGGTCACAATGCCCAGGTCGCGCCAGTCGCGGGCGCGCGCCAGGCTGTGGTGCTGCCCCTGGAAAATTAACTTCTCGTAGCTTTCATCGACGATGGCCTGGCAGCGGCGCGCGCGCATCCAGTCCGTCAGGCACGCCAGTTCGCCGGCGGTAAACACCTTGCCGGTGGGATTGTGCGGATTGTTGATGATGATAATTTTTGCCGCCGGCAAGCCGTCGAGGAAGGCGGCGTCCAGCACAGCCGGAAGGTCGGCCAGCACCACCTTCAGGCCCAGCAGTTCGGCGGTGGCCAGGTAGGCCGGCCAGTAGGGGCGCAGCACGACGATGGTGTCGCCCGGATCGGTCAGGACGTACAGCGCCTGATACAGCGCCTGCTTGGCGCCGTTGGTGATGATGATTTCGTGCTCGTTAGCATCGATGCCGTTCTCGCTGCGCACCTTGGCGGCCATGCGCTGGCGCACATGGGCCGCGCCGCCGACCGCCGTGTACGGCAAGGCCGGTCCGCCGAGGGCGTTGCTCACGCTGGCCAGCACGCTGGCGGGTGCCGGAAAGTGCGAAATGGCAATCGAAAAATCGATCAGGCGCTCGCCCGCCGCCTTCAGCGCCTCGACCCGGCCGTGCATGGCCGTGGTCGCCAGCGGTCGCGCGCCGCCCATCCGTTGTGATAGCTGCATTGCCTGTCTCCATCATTTTTTTGTGTTGGCGCTGTCACCGTTAAGTAGGGGATGTGCGGGCGCGCGCATCGCAGCCTGTCTATGACGGACCCAAGAAACCCATACTTAACGGTGACAGCGCTCTAGTTGTGGAGACATTGTAATCAAGAACTGATGAGCTGCCGAAACGCGCCGCCAGACCTGTCGCCAGTGCCGCCGCGCAAGTGCTTGAGCTTGCCAGCGCACACAACCGCCAGCTCGCTGATGGGCAACTACGCCAGCTTCCGAATGCAACTACGCCAGCTTCCCAGAATCCAGCTACGCCAACTGGCTGACGCGGGCCGCACGCGGCGCCTCGGTCAAGACACTGCGCCGCCGCTCCTCGAACCAGGCCGAGAAAGCCGCCGCGCCCAGCGGGCGGGCGTACCAGTAGCCTTGCGCCTCATCGCAGCCGCGCCGTGCCAGCAGCGCCGCGGCGGCCGGGGTCTCCACGCCTTCCGCCACCACCCGGTAGCCGAGGTCGTGCGACAGGTCGATCATGGTCGACACCAGCGTCAGCTTGCGCTCGTCGTGTTCGACGCCGAAGATGAACGACTGGTCGATCTTGACCACGTTGACAGGCAGGCTCTGCAAATAAGCCAGGCTGCTGTAGCCGGTGCCGAAGTCGTCCACCGCCAGGTGCACGCCGGCCGCCGCGATGGCTTCCAGCGTGGCCTGCGCCACCTTGGGGTTCTCCATGATGGCACTTTCGGTCACTTCCAGCGACAGCGCGCTGGCCGGCAAGCCGTGCGCGGCCAGGCCGTCGGTCAGGCGCTGGACGAAATCGGCTTCCAGCAAGTTGGTCGCCGACACGTTCACGGCCAGCTGCAGGCTGATGCCCATGGCGCGCCACTCCGACAACTGGCGCAGCGCCGCGGCCAGCACCCACGCCGTGGTAGCGCGCGCCATCGAGGTGTGCTCGATGACGGGAATGAATTCGGCCGGCGACACCTCGCCCAGCACGGGATGGGTCCAGCGCAGCAACGCTTCGGCGCCGATGCAGGCCCCGTTGCCCAGCGCCACCTTGGGCTGGAACACCAGGCGCAGCTGGTCGGGCTGCTCCAGCGCGGCGCCGAATTCATTAATCAGGGTGAAGCGGCGCCGGTAAGCGGCATCCTGCGCGGCCGAGTACATGCACACCGGCACGTGCGATTCGGCCGCATCCTGCGCCGCGCTGTGCACGTTGCGCAGCAATTCCTGGCAGCTGGTGTGGCCCGCCACGAAGGCGGCCACGCCGACGCTGGCGGTGGTCACAAAGCGCGACGTGACGGCGCGGTTGCGCGCATCAAGCCAGCCTTCGAGCGAAGCGCAGAAGTCCGCTTCGCCGGTGCCGGGGGGCGCCAGGAACACGAACTGGCTGGCCGCCACCTGGTACACCTTGCGCTTGGTGCCGGTAATGCTGCGCAGCATGCGCGCCGCCTCGCCGACGATCTCGTCGAGGTAAGCTGCGCCCATCACCCGCATCGCGTTGCTGAGCTGGTCGGGACTGGCCAGGTTGACCAGCGCGGCCAGGCAGGTTTCACCGCGCGGCAGGTCGCCGCTGTAATCTTCGAAGTCTTCAATCAGCTGGGTTCGGTTCGGCAAGCCGCTGACCGGGTCGACCCGGCCCAGCGCATGCTGCAGTTCGATCTGCGACATCACCATCGCCGCCAGGTCTTGCAGGGCGGCCGCCTCGGCCGCGGTGATGGCGCGCGGCGCCACGCCCAGCACGCACATGGCGCCCAGGCAGTAACCATCGCGTGTCACCAGCGGCGCGCCGGCGTAGAAGCGGATGCCGCTGTCGGCCAGCGGGGTGTTGCGGTAGCAGGGGTTCTCCAGCAGGTCGGGAATGACCAGCACCTTCGACGTATCGGCCACCTCGCCGCAGGGCGCGCCGATGCGGGGAATGCTCTGGTGCGGCACGCCCACGCGCGACTTGAACCACTGGCGGTCGGTGTCGGTGAGCGACACGGCGGCAATGGGCAGGTCGAACAACTGGGCGGCCATGCGGGTAATACGGTCGAGTGCGGCGCTGGAAGCGGTGTCGAGCAGTTCAAGGCGGTGCAGCGCAGCCATGCGATCGGCTTCCACCGTTCGGGCCAGTTCGTGATGCATCATCGTCGTTCTCTTGTAAAGACAGGGCACGCTATCAAAGTGACGACGGTGAAACATGCGGGGTGGGGCAGTGCCGAAACGCGTGCGGAAATAGTGCGAGGAAGCGGCCGCTGGGGTGAGGCGGGAGCTCCGATAACCGAAAGTGTACCACAAGGGAAATTTTGTTGCTCACGCGCACGATTGAAAACGGGCCGCCCGGTGGCGCTTGTGCCGTGCGGATGCAACACCTCCCGGACCCCGCCCACTCAGTGCAACATTGTCGATGTAGTAAGCAGTAACTACCCGTGCCGGCCCGAAGGCGCAAATAATCAGGGTTTGCTGATCTTGGAGATAACAATGGCTGCGAAAAAGATTCTGATGGTGGTGGGCGACTTCGGCGAGGATTATGAAATCATGGTGCCCTTCCAGGCGCTGCTGGCGGTGGGACACCAGGTGCACGCCGTGTGTCCCGACAAGGCGGCGGGCGACTTCATCGTCACCGCCATCCACGACTTCGAAGGCCACCAGACCTACACCGAAAAACCGGGCCACCGCTTCACGCTGACGCACGACTTTGCCGGCGTCGACGAAGCCACCTACGACGCCCTGCTCATTCCGGGCGGGCGCGCCCCCGAATACCTGCGCCTGAATGCGCGCGTGCTGGAGATCGTGCGCCACTTCGCCGCCGAGGGCAAACCTATCGCCGCGGTGTGCCACGGCGCCCAGATCCTGGCCGCCGCCAAGGTGCTCGAAGGGGTGCGCTGCTCGGCCTACCCCGCCTGCCGTCCGGAAGTGGAGCTGGCCGGCGGCCACTACGCCGACATCGGTATCCCCGAAGCGGTCACCGACCGCAATTTCGTCACGGCGCCGGCCTGGCCGGCCCACCCGGCGTGGATCGCCCAGTTCCTCGCCTTGCTGGGCACCCGCATCGCGTTGTAGCATGGCTGCCCGATCGAGTGCAGCGGGCGCGCCGCCACCGGGTTGGTTTAAAATTAACTTTGCAAGCCAGGGCTGCGCAGGTGGCGGATGAATCCCATTCGCCCCCGGCGGCGCCTGAACCCGACCGCCAGGAGCGCGCCATGTGCGAGATGTTCACCAACGCCGACCCCACCCTGTACGAATCGCGTGCCCACTCGATCCGCCTGCATGGCGCGGTCACCTCGATCCGGCTGGAGAATCTGTTCTGGCAGGTGCTGGACGACATCGCCCGCCACGAAGGCCTGAGCACCAACCAGCTGATCGCCCGCCTGTACGACGAAATCGTGCGCCAGCGCGGCCAGATCGACAACTTCACCTCGTTCCTGCGCGTGTCGTGCCTGCGCTATCAGGCCATGACGGAGCGCGCCTAGGGCGCAGCGGACCAGCCGGGCGGCGGCCGATTGCGCGCCCGAGGTCGGCGCGGCCGGCGCAGGCGGCGTGGCCGGGGCCGCGCCGGCCCGCAATGCCCGTTTACAGCTTGAAGCTGAGCGGCACCTTGACCCAGCCATCGATCGGCGTCTGGCCGCGCTTGGCCGGATCGAACACCCACGACAACACCGCCTTGACGGCGGCGTCGTCAAGAATCTTGAAGCCGGTGGACTTCTCCACCGTCACCGCGTCCGGCTTGCCGCTGGCCAGCACGTGCACCTTCAGCACCACCTGTCCCTGCTGGCCGCGGTCCTGCGCCTGCACCGGATACTCGGGCGGCGGATTGCTCTTGTAGCCGGCAAAGCCGCGCGGCTCCGTCACCGGTTCCGGCGCCGGCGGCGGCGCCGGGGCGGCCACGGGTGCGGGTGGCGCCGGCGGCGAAGGCGGCGCCACCTGCACCGAATCGGCCGTGGCCGGACCATCGGCCACGGCCTGCGGCAGATTCACCGGCGGCGCCTTGGCCGGGGCCGGCGTGGGCGCCTTGGCGATCTGCGGGCGCGGCTTGGGCGGCTCCGGTTCCGGTTCCGGCGGCGGGGGCGGCGGCGGCGCGAAGTCCAGCGCCAGCGGCTGGGCCACCTTCAGCGGCGCCACCGTGCCACCACCTTGCTGCGCCAGCCAGAACACACCGCTGTGCAGCACCACCGCGGCCACGAACAGGCTGCCGATGCCCAGCTTGTTCGCCTTGGGCAGCTGGCCGCTGTACGGGCGCACGGCCACGCTGTTGGGCAGCTGCGGCAATGGCGCGGCGCTGGCGCGCGGGCTGGCGCTGGCCTGCGCGCGGCGGGCGGCCGGGGGTGGGGCCGAATAGATCGAATCGAACGTGAATGCACTCATGCGGATACTCCTGAAAATGAAAATGCCGAAATGGGGTGGATGCGCCGCCTACCAGGCCGGCGTCGTGCTTTGCTGAACCGGCGCCGGGGGCGGTTCGGGTATCCAGACGCCTGACGCCAGCACCACCGCGCCCGCGCCGACGGCCAGCGCCAACAGCAGCGCCACAATGGACGGTTTGCTGGCCTGCGCGGAGCTGGTCGGGTGCTTGCCCGCCGACTCCTGATGCGCATCGTCTTGGTCAGCCACCGTGGCTGGTACGTCAGCGCTGCGAACCGCCTTCCACCCGGTGACCATGGGACCGATCAGGTTGCGCTTCTTGAACTGCAGGTACGCCAGGATGGCCGCCACGTGCAAGCCCACCAGGGCGAACAGCGCCCACGACAACTGCCGGTGCCAGCCTGTCAGCGTCAGCGCCAGGTCTTCGCCGATCAGGGCGAACAGCGGTCCGGTAAAGGCGATTTCGTCATTGGCGAACAGGCCGCTGCCCACCTGCACGCCAAGAAACAGCAGCAGCGCCAGCACCGACAGGCCGCCCAAGGGGTTGTGGCCATGCGAATCCCAGCGCCCTTTGGCGTAGGCACGCAGGCGCGACGGCGTGGGTAGAAAGGTAGCAAAGCGCGCATAGGTCGATCCGGCCACGCCCCACACCAGCCGGAACGCCACCAGGCCCACGATGGCCAGGCCCGCCTTGCCGTGCAAGGCCATCCACTCGCCGCCCAGCTCCCCGCTGACCACCGCCACCGTGAAGGCGGCCACCAGCGACCAGTGGAACAAGCGGGTCGGCAGGTCCCACACCTTGATGCGAGCCACCACCGGTTGCGGCGCGGCCCACACCACGTCGACGCGCGCGGCTTCGCTGATCGCCAGCGTTACTGCCTCTGCCCCTGCCCGTGCCTGCGCGTCCGTCGATGCCGTTGCGGGGGCGTTTGCGGGGGCGTCTGCGGCAGCGGCGCCGCCCTGCTCCCACCGTGCTCTTACATTCATGATCGAACTCCTTGTCGCTGAACCGGCGTCGCGCGCCGCATGCCCCTTTGCCTGCAACGATCGTGCCAGCCCCCGCCCCGGGTGCGGCGCGCAGCCTGCTGCGTGCGGTGCAGCAAACGGGGTCGAAATGCAGGCACACCTGCTGGCTGCGCAACAGGGCCGGCGACACGCCAGCCGCGCTACCTGCGCCAAGCCGCCGGCCGCGAAATCGATATCGCCTGCTCTACAGCGGCATTGGTATAAACGGTTTCCCGCAAGCCGTTCCAGGCCAGTGGCACGCTCTTTGCGTAATGACATCTATCGCTGGCTGCCCGCAGCAGCTTGCAGCCACGGCGCAGCTCAGCGGACGGCACCTCGCTTAACGACCTGCACCCCTCTCTCTACAACCGATCTGGAGCCACACATGAAACATCAAGCCACTGCCAATCACCCACCGTTCCGAGCGCCGCTGGCCGCGGCCCTGCTTAGCGCCGGACTACTGACGCTGGCTCCGCCGCTGGCCGCTCAAACCGTCAGCGTGGCCGAACTGCAGGCGGAACTGGCGCGCGTGCGCGCCGAGAATGCCCGCCTGTCGGCCGCGCTGGGCGCGCAAACTGGCGCTGCCCCTGCCCCCGCCGCTGCCGCTGGTACCGGCGCTGTCAGCGCGCCTGCCTCCCCGGCACCCGAAGCGGCCGCCGCCGCGCCCGAAGAAACCCAGGCCCTGGGCGAAATCACCGTGCGCGGGCGCCGCAAGATCGAACTACTCAAAGACGTGCCGCTGTCGGTGTCGGTCGTCAGCGGGGCCGAACTGGAACGCGAACTGGCCCAGGACTTAAGCGCCATCACCAAGCGCGGCGCCAACATCCAGTTCAACCAGAACAACACCCGCGGCGCCTCGCTGTCCGTGCGCGGGCTGGGCAAGCGCTCCTTCACCGAGACGCAAGACCCCAGCGTCGGCATGGTGGTCGACGGCGTCAGCTACGGCCTGTCGCAGCTGGCCAACTTCGACTTTTACGATGTCGAGTCGGTCGACGTCACGCGCGGGCCGCAAGGCACGCTGGGCGGCAAGGGCGCCAGCTCCGGCGTGGTCACCGTCAACACCCGCAAGCCCTCGTTTTACCCCAGCGCCGACTACTCCGTCACCATCGGCCAGCAGGAGACCCTGATCGCCAAGGGCAGCCTGGGCGGCACCGTGATCGAAGACCTGCTGGCGTGGCGCGGCGCGTTCGTGGTCCACCGCGCGCGCGGCTACTACGACAACCACTTCGACGACAACTACAGCCTGTACAACAAGAACCGCGTGAGCGGGCGCACCCAGCTGCTGTTCACGCCCACGGCCGACTTCAACGCGCGCCTGTCGATCGACCTGGAGCCGCATGCGCCGCAACTGCAGAACGGCGCCACCTTCTACAAGATCCAGCCTGAGTACTTCGCCGACGGCAGCCTGTCCGACCCGAGCGGCACCACCACCCGCGCCAAGCTGGCCGGCTTCACCAACGCCGCCGGGGTGTTCACGGGCGGACGCGCCTGGTTTGCCGGGCGCGACTTCAACGGCCGCCCCTACACGTTCGAGAACGATTACATCGGCGACGACAAGATCAACTTCAACGAGAACCAGGGCCAGACCGTCCACAACAAAGGCGCCCTGCTCGACCTGACCTGGAACCTGGCCAAACACACCGCCAGTTCCGTTACCGCCGTGCGGCGCTACAGCTTCGACGCCCACAACGACGAAGGCACGCCGTTCGACATCAACCGCGACGGCGGCGGCGGCGTCGAATACCGCCAGTTCAGCCAGGAGTTCAAGCTGACCTCCAAACCGGGCGGCGCGTTCGACTACACCACCGGCCTGTTTTACCTCAAGACCGCCGACAGCATTTCATCCAAGGCCGGCTGGGGCTCGGACGCCGGCGCCTGGTTCGCCACCAACGGCCAGTACAACACGCTGGACCGCAACGCCGGCGTCAACCGCGGCGCTGGTTTGGCCCTGCTGCGCGATTCGCTGGCCGACGCCACCGCGCTGGGCCTGACCGCGGTCGACACCAAGAGCACGGCCTTGTACGGCAACGCCAGGTGGCACATCACCGACGCCTTTGCGCTCACCGGCGGCCTGCGCGCCACCCACGAAAAGCGCAGCACCGAGGACACCCGCTTCCTGACGGCGGCCGGTAGCGGCGCCGCCCTCAATCCGGTCGACGTGCGCGGCGTGCCGCTGGGCGGCTTTTCTTCGGCGACCAACGGCGCCCTGACCGGCACCAACAGCGCGGTGCAGCGCCAGCTGGCCGACCAGGTGGCCAACCGCTACTTCGGCACGCCCATCGGCGCCAATCCCGGCGACGCCTACGACAGCCTGACCAGCGCGCAAAAGGCCCAGGTCGGCGCGGCCAAGGCGATCCGCGCCGGCCAGGTCGGCCAGCTCAACAGCGGCATCACCAGCTATTACAACGACAATCTGGCAACGGCGGTGCTCAGCCCCAGCTACAAGATCAGCGACCGGTTCACCACCTACGCGTCGTGGCAGTACGGCGAAAAATCCGGTTCCGCGCTCAACGTCAACGGCGCCTCGGCCAACGTACGGCCCGAAAAGACCAACGCGTTCGAAATTGGCCTGAAATCCAGCCTGCTCAATAACACCCTGATCCTCAACGCCGACGTGTTCCAGATGAATATCGTCGACTACCAGTCGACGGTGCGGGTGGTCGACGAATTCACCACGGCGACCAACATCGCCAACGGCCAGGCCAACCCGATCGCTTATGTCACGGCGCAGGGCAACGTGCCCAAGGCACGCGCGCGCGGCCTGGAGTTCGACGGCGCCTACTCGGGCTTCAAGAACTTCAACATCCGATTCTCCGGGGCCTATAACGACGCGCGCTACGTCAGTTTCACGCAGGCTGCCAAGCCCGACGAAGCGGGCTACCTGCCCGGCGCCTACATCGACCAGAGCGGCCTGCGCCTGCCAGGCAGCGCCAAGTGGACCGGCAATGTGGGGGCGGAGTACAAGGTCGCGCTGCGTAACGCGTACCAGCTGCACGCCAGCTTCAACACGGCGCTCACGAGCCGCTACAACAACACCGACACCCTGTCCGAATACGGCTGGGTGCCCGGCGGCGGCATCACCGATCTGTCGCTGGGCGTAACGGCCAAGAGCGGCTTCGACGTAAGCATCGTGGTCAAGAACGCCACCGACAACCGCAAGCACGAACCGGCGTGGACCAGCTACGCGCCCAACCCGTATCCGCGCTGGATCGGGCTGACCGTCAGCGGCAAGCTGTAAGCCAGGCGCGCTGCTGCGCACCGTTCAGCACCCGTACCGATTGAAGCAAGGCCGGCCCGGACCGCACAGCAGCGCAAGTTGCCGCAAGGCCGGGCCGAAATCAAAAAAACTTTATTAATCAAGTACCTGCGACATTCATTCGCAGCAAGCAAAGGCTGGCCCGGTAGTTGCTATCTAGGTCAACAGAGATTCAAACATTTGCAGCACCGACCTTTCGTCCAATCGAAACCACAGACGCACCAGGAGTCGCTTATCCATGAAACTGACTAACCGTTCCATCGCACTCGTCCTGAGCCTGTCGGCCG
>CALRYE020000077.1:0-26460 GCA_943372275.1 Janthinobacterium lividum | reverse complement strand
CGGCAGCGCGCGCCACCGCCGTGTACCGTGCCAGCCTGCCGCCATCGGCCAGGCTGACGCTGGATGTGACGCGCACCGACGCCGACGGCATCAAGTGGAGCGGGGCCGCCGACATGGTCTGGAAGCGCAGCGCCACCAGTTACAGCTTGAGTGTGGAGGCGGGCGTGACGGTCATGTTCACGCGCGTGAACCTGGCGGTGCTTACCAGCGAAGGCGCGATCGAAGCGACCGGCATCGCGCCGCGCAAGGCCAGCGAGAAGCGTCGCGGGCGCGCGGAGACGGCCACCCATTTCGATGCGCAGGGCAAGCGCATCACGTTCTCGGCGTCCGAGCAGAGCGTCGAACTGCTGCAGGGCGCGCAGGACAAGGCCAGTTTTCCCATGCAGCTGGCCGGTATTGCGCGCGCCGACAGCGGCCAGTTCGGCGACGGCATCGAGATGCTGGTGAGCGACGACAAAGGAGCCAGCACTTATCGCTTCGTGGTGATCGGGCAGGAAGACATCGACACGCCGATGGGACGCGTCGCCACCTGGCACCTGCTGCGGCCCGCACGGCCCGGTGCCTACAACTCGCGCGTGGAGATCTGGCTGGCGCCGCAGCACAACTGGTATCCGGTCCAGATTCGCAATACCGAGTCGAGCGGGGCGGTTACAACCCAGACGATCCGCAAGATCGTCGTTACAGAATCGGACAAACCATGATGCACCGTAGAGACTTCACGCAGCTGCTGGGCGCCGCCTGGCTGGCCGCAGCCGCTGCCGCAGCCGCTGCCGCAGCCGCTGCCGCCGCGCCGCTGAGCGCACTGGCCGCGCCGGCCGCCGAGCACACCGCCGTCAAGCGCCCCGTCGACATGCCGCCGTCGGCCGATCTGGAGTACCTGATCAAGGCGCGACAGAAAGGGATCGCGCTGGCTGGCGACGCCACCGTCAACTGGCGCGTGAGCGCGGCCAAATACAGTGTGCGCAGCGAGACGCGCGCGGCGATCCTGGGCAAGATCCTGGAGAACCGCAGCGAAGGGGCCATCGACGGCTTCGGGCTGGCGCCGACTACGTGGTACGAGAAGCGCTTTCGCAAGGACCCGATCACCACCACGTTCGACCGCGCCGCCAAGGTGATCCAGTTCGGCCAGGGCGAGTTGAGCTATCCCCTCTTGGGCGGGGAGCAGGACCGCGCCAGCGCGCAGTGGCAGCTGGCCGCCGTGGCGCGCGCCGCGCCCGAGAAGATGGTGGCCGGATCGGAGTGGAAGTTTTTTGTCGCCGGGCGCAAGGATGCCGAGCAGTGGACTTTCAAGGTGATCGGGCGCGAGAAGGTGCAGACCGGGCTGGGGCAGGTGGACGCGGTCCACTTCAGCAAGTCGCCGCCGGCCGACTATCCGGATCAGAAGCTGGACGTGTGGCTGGCGCCGTCGAAGGAGTGGTATGCGGTCAAGCTGCGCTTTGCCGATGATGATGGGGAGTTTGTGGAGCAGACGTTGGAGAAGGTCAGCAAGCGTTAACGCGTGTCGGGTCAGTTCCGCATTTGTTGATGACCTTGTCGGCTTGGGCGTGGGGAGTTTCTGATTCGCTGCTCGCCAACTTCCAACAGCACACCTCGACCCGGGTGCGGAGCCTCGCCGCCGCGCCAACCAGTGATTTCAGCCACCCCTGCGCATACGCCACGCCACGCGCCTGCGCCTACGATCGCCAGCCCGGCCACCATCATCAGATAAGTCGATGGCTCCGGCACGGCCGGAACATAGCTCAGTGAGGTGATATCGGCCGTCATGTAGATCGCCGCGCCATCGGAGGCGCGCTGGTATCCGGTGATGATCTCGGCCTGATCGAAATCGTACAGTGACAGATGCGCGGGAATGCGCGTGCTGTAGAAGATGGTGGCGCTATCGTCGCCGAGCACCAGGCCGTGCAAGCCGCCCACATCCGACGACAGGATCGACAGCAGATCGTAGCTGCCCGGCTGGTCGTCGTACGGATGGTTGTTGAACACATTCAGATTGAAGATATTCGTGGTCGAAAACCTCTGGCCCGTCGATAGCAAGGTGTATTCAAACCGGGTCGGCGAGTTCAGGTCCCAGTACTGCGATACCACACCATCGTCGTCGCGTAGCGTCATGGCCGTTTCGATAAACAGCTTGCCAACCAGCGTGTCGCCCACGGTCACGGTGGAACCGGCGAACTGGCCTTCGAAGCTGTTCTGCGACGGCCCGGCCGGCCACTGGAGCAGGGTGCTCACGCTGGCGGTAAAGTCATACGTCGTCACTTCCGCCTGGGCGGACCCGCACACTGTCAGCGCGCACAAGGCCGCTGCCGCAAATAGCTGTTTCATCGTTCCTCATCATCGCGCACATGCGCCAAGATTATTGTTAAGTAAAGATTTAATAACAACTTTGCATAAATGTCATTTGATTGTGCGCGCCTGTTCACAATCCACGCCCGGTCTTCCCCACGGTGTATCGCATCTCACGCCAGTTGCCCCAGATAAGTTTCGCCGGTTGGCCCGCGCTCAACTGATATACTGACGCCCCCACGGGCAGACCCTGCCCATAGCAAGCATGCAAGCATCTGGTAGCGGAACAATGACGGAATTAATAGCAGCGGCCATGTTGGCCGCCGACCCCTCGGCGCCTTTACAGGACGACCCGGACGCGCTGCAGGCGTACTTTCAGCCTGGCGCCTCGCCCGACGATATCGAACAGGTGTTCCGGCTCAAACGCGCCCAGCCCACGCTGCAGGCGTTCACTGCGCTGTTCCATGGCGGCTCCAGCGGCGTGGTCATTCGCCTCTTGGTGCTGCGCGAACTGGCCGCCGACAGCGACACCACCTCGTTCTCGCGTGCCGATATCAACCAGAAGCTGGCCTACCTGCAGCCCGAAGCGCTCGAAACAGTGTTGACGCGCCTGCGCTCGCATGGTCTCCTGGCCTGGGACGCGCCGGCCGCCGTCTACCGCGTCACGCCCATGGCGCGCAACGTGCTCTCGGCGCTGGACACCCTGCTGTCGATGGGCGAAGCGGACGACGAAGCCGAAATGGGCTTTCTGCTGTCGCAAGTGGCGGGCGCCCAGGCCGTGGGCGGCGTCACGGTCGACCAGCTGCGCCACCTGCTGGGCCGCCTGATGGAACTGACCGAGGAATTCCGCGATGCGATCGCCTCCGGTTCCGAATTCCGCCTGCGCACTTCCCAAGCCAAGTGGCACATGGCCTGCGACTGGGTCGAGAAGGGCTCGCTGATCCTGCGCGCCATCACCTCCGACGAGCGCGCCGATTCGGCCACGCACCGCGCAGCCCAAGCCATCGGCCGCGCCCAGAGCGCGCTGCTGAACATGCAGGGCATGTTCTCGCGCGCCCTCAACCAGATCGAGCGTCAGCGCGTGCACCTGGGCCAGTCGGGCCTGTCCACCACCGACGTCAAGCGCTGGCTGCTGGCCCACGACGACCTGGCCAGCCTGGCCTCGGGCGCCATCGACCGCCCCGTCATGCCGCTGTTCGTCACGCCCGCCGAAATGATCGACGTGGCCGAAACCGAGCTGCTGGCCGAGCGCCAGGCCACCATGGGCCCGGCCGGCCTGCCCGCCGGCCAGGATGCGCCGCTGACCATCAACGACGGCCCGGCCATCCAGGTCGAGCTGGACGACTGGCTGGCACGCCTGTCGGACTTCGCCAACCTGGGTAACTTCCCCAGCTTTTCCGAACACGGCCCCAAGTCGGTGCCGATCCAGGACTCGCTGCTGCCGGCCAGCTTCGCGATCGCCTCGTATCGCGCCTCGATGCTGCCGCTGCTGGGCGACGCCGCCGAAGCCAGCCTGCAAGGCCGCACCGCCCAGCTGGCGCGCCTGCCGATCAGCTTCGTGCCGACCGACGAGATGGTCCAGCTGAACGATCCGCACGTGGCCGCCATGTCGGTCGCCACCCTCTCACTAGACCTGGAAAGCGGGCCGCAAGATGTTGAATGACGATTCCCAAATTCTGATCGCGCGCCTGCTCACGCATCAGACCCTGCGCCGCGACGACAAGCTGGTCAAGCGCGTGCTGTCGGACGAACTGTTTCGCGCCGAAGTCGACAAGCGCCTGCTCGATTCGGG
The DNA here is from genome assembly GCA_943372275.1 of Janthinobacterium lividum. GTDB lineage: Bacteria > Pseudomonadota > Gammaproteobacteria > Burkholderiales > Burkholderiaceae_D > Telluria_A > Telluria_A lividum_A. Next base: position 22,385 of record CALRYE020000077.1, on the reverse strand, counting down.
CCTGAAGCTGCTCGACAACGTCTACGCCGACCACGTCACGCTGGCGCTGCACCGCGCCGTCGAACCGAAGATCTTCGGCGCCAAGGACATCTGGCAGAATAATAACTTCGGCCTCACGCGCGACGGCGTGGCCCTGCTGGTGGTGCTGTGGGCGCAGATCATCCTGCCCAAGCGCGAACGCCAGGAGACCCACCAGCACGCCGACGACGACCAGAACGACCTGTTCGACAAGGACAAGCCGATGCCGCGCGCGGAAGACACGTCGATTGGCATCTCGTACACGGCGCTGCTGTCGGACTTCGGCGACAAGCTGGGTAAAAAGACCCGCATGGACATGAACCTTGGCGCGCTGTCGCGCATGGGCTTCATCGAACGGCGCGGCGACGTGATCCTCGAAGGCCCGCTGCTGGACCTGCTGATGGATACCGACGTGCTCAAGGAACGCATCATCAACGGCGCGCTGGCCGATGTCTTCAAGCGCGCGCCGATCACGGTGGCCGTGCCCAAGCCGGTCGTCGTTGAAGTGGCCGAAGTGGCCGAAGTGGCCGAAGTCGTTGACGCTGCCGACGCCGTCGAACCGGTCGAATCGTCCGAGCCGGCCGCCGCCACCGAGCCGTCCGAGATCGCCGATCTTCCCGCCGCACCGACCGACGCCGGCGACGCCGGCACCAAAGCCCAGGACTAGACCATGTTTCATATTAAATCGCTTGAGCTGGTCCACTGGGACTACTGGCAGCGCATCAAGAATATCCCGCTGGACGCGAAGATCATCACTATCGCCGGTCAGAACGGTTCGGGCAAGACCACTTTACTGGACGCGCTGCGCACCCTGTTTGGCCTCGACTGTTCGATGGGGCGCACGTATAAGCACTACGCGCGCCACTCGGGTCAGCAGACCGCGTGGATCCGCGCCGTGGTCGACAACAAGAACGTCGGGCGCCAGCTGTCGAACCGGCCGTTCCGCAGCTCCGGTTTTTTCAGCGACGATGAAGTGACGCTGTTCTGCCAGATCCAGAAGAACGGCGGCGACTGGAAGCGCCAGTACCTGATGCGACCCGGGAATATCGACATCGAGGAAGTCACCGACGCCACCGACTGGCTGGGTGTGGAAAACTATCGCAAGCGCCTGGCCAACGCGGGCCTGTCGCCGGCCATGGCCAAGGTGCTGGCGCTCGAGCAAGGCGAAACCGACAAGCTGTGCGAATACGCGCCGCGCCAGCTGCTCGACCTGGTGTTCCAGGTCTTCGGCGACAAGGAAGTGCTGGACGCGTACGACGAGGCCAAGCGCCACCAGCGCGACACCGAGACGGAACTGAAGCGCTTCGAAAGCGAACTGGAAGCCTCGCGCACCAATCTGGAAGGGCTGCGTCTGCGCGTGGCCAACTACCACCAGTGGGAAGACCTGCACAAGGAACGCCGCAACCTGCTGGAAGAAGTGCTGCCGAGCCTCGAATACCACGAGGCGCGCGAAAAGGCCGGGGCCGTCAGCCGCCAGCTGCGCGATGCCCGCAAACCGATGGCGCAGGCCGACGGCCAGCTGACCGAAAAGCGCAACGCGGTCGCTTCGCAGGCGCGCGCGCTGACCGAGGCGCAGCAGCAGGAGACCTTGCTGGAGCAGGAAGCGTCCGTGCTGGCCAGCCGCCTGTCGCAGGTCAACGGCAAACTCAAACCCTTAGACTCGCTGCTGGAGCAGCGCGAGCGCTTGCAAAAGCTGGCGGCCGACGCCGGTGCCGACATTGCCGAAGTGGCCGCGCAGCTGGAAGAAAAAGAAGCCGAGCTGGCGCGCCAGCGCCAGAGCCGCAGCACGCTGACCACCCGCATCGCCGGGGAAGTAGCGACCATCTCCGCGCTGCAGGGCAAGAGCGCCATGCCGGAGCCGGAAGCGGTGCGCGGCATGCGCCGGGCGCTGCGCGACGCGGGTATTCCGCACGCCATGCTGTCCGATATCGTCGAAGTCACCGACGCCAAGTGGCAGGGCGCTATCGAAGGTATTTTGGGCGGCTACGCCTCGGTGGTGCTGCTGGAACGCGCCAAGGATGCGCCGGCCGCGTACCGCTTGGCCGAGCAGGAACGCTATCGTCACTTCATCGTGCCCGAATGCGTCGATGCGCCCAATTCCAAGGACGGCAGTTTGCTGTCGGTGGTGCGATTTTCGGCCGCTGCACCGTCGTGGCTGATCGACCAGCTGGCGCGCATCGACCGGGTCGATTCGGTGGAGGCGGGTTTCAAGCTGTCCAAGGATGCCGAATGGATCACGCCGGACGCGTATCACCGCGAACGGCGCGGCGGACGCTCGCTGTTTGTGGAAGCGTCGCGCTACCGCTTCGGCCAGGCCGGCCGCACCCAGCGTCTGGAAGCGCTGCAAAAGTCGCTGCCGTCGCTGGAAGCGCAGGAAGACGCGCTCACGCTCACCATCAGTAAGCTGGCCAGCGAAGTGGGGGCCCTGAAGGCCCGCATCGCCGGGGTGGACGCGGCCAAGGAACTGGCCGCGCGCCAGGCCGAGTTCGAAGAAGCGGTGCGCAACACGGCGCCGCTAAAAGCCGAGCGGCTGGAGGTCGGTTCGCGCCTGGGTGAACTGCAGTCGCTGACCAAGGCGGCCACGGTGGCGCGCACGCGTGCCGATACCGTCTGGCAGAACGCGCGCATGGTGCTGGCCGAAGCGGAAGCGGGCATGCGCTTGGGTCACAAGCGCCAGATCGAGCAGCGCAACGAGCACGCCAAGAGCTTGCTGGAGCTGCGCCGCGCATGGCGCCATCTGCCGATGGGATGGCGCCGCGCTGCACGGCGCGCCTCGCTGGTGGCAGAACACCAAAACGCGCACCAGGTGGACCTGCGCGTGTCGTCGCTGGAGCATAGCCTTGCGCGCGACGACTGGGAACTCGACGCCACGGTGCTGGACCAATACCAGCGTCTGGGCGAGCAGCTGCAGGGGCGCCAGAGCGAGACCGACGAGCGGCGCTACCAGAACAACCGCGCCATCGAAGCCACCGGCAATGCGCGCGGGGCCTACATCGAGCGGCTGCGCTATACCATCAAGACCTACAGCAAAAACATCAAGGAGCTGGGCGAACTGGCCGGCATCGAGGTGCATGCCGATCCGGTCAGGCTGGAGAACGACGACGTGCAGCTGTCGCAGGCGGGCCTGCATGTGCGCTTCAAGTTCGACGGCAAGGACCAGATCGGCATGAACGACGGCGAAGCGTCCGGCGGGCAGCAGGTGATGAAGTCGCTGGTGCTGCTGATTGGTTTGCTCAAGTCGGAAGATGGCTCGGGCGGCTTTGTGTTCATCGACGAACCGTTCGCTCACCTGGACATTCGCAACATCCAGCTGGTGGGCGAGTTCCTCAAGAACACCGAGGCGCAGTACCTGATGACGACGCCGCTGACGCACAACACCGACGTGTACGATCCTTCGGAGCTGACGCTTATCACCAGCAAGAAGAAGAAGGATATGTTGTGGGCGCAGCCGATTTTCGTGCTGCAGCGGCGGATCGCGCCGGTGGCGGCGTAACACGCTAACAATAGACCACCACCCGTGGAGCCGTCATGCCGCACAATGTGCGGCATGACGGCTTAAAGGGTAGTAGTTTTAGTAGGTGCTAACTTCTTACTCCTACTTGGCAGTTCCTCTCACGACTTCCGGATCGCCTTATCCAGCGCCCGCCGCCAGCGGATCAACCCCGCCGAATACGTGCCGAAATACCCGCCGGTCAGTCCAATCGCCAGCAAGGTCAGCTCACTCTCGGTGAACCCCGGCGTCGGCACGCCGCTATTCTGATTCGCATAAATATCCACGCCGATGTACAGCACGCGCGCCACGAACAGCATCGCGATCACCATGCCCAGCCGCGCATTGGGCGCGTAAAACAAAGTCGTATTGTCGAACCGCGTCAGGCGCAGGCCCCAGATCGCATACGCAATGCCGGCCGCCGTGCCGACCGCCAGCCATCCCAGCAGCGCGGGACGCGTGGCCACCTCGGAGCCGGCAATGAGCACCATTCCGGCGAACACGATCAGACCCGTGTAATGGCGCGACAGGATCGAACGCTGGCTTTGCATCATGGCCTTGATGCGTAAGTACACCCGCCACACCAGCAAGGGAGCCAGTACCAGCAGGGCGATCGTGGTTATATTCATCATCGTGGGGTTTGCCTATCCTGCGCCAGCATCGGGAAGAGCGCATTGTAAACTACGCCGCGCGCATGCGCCGCCGTTGACTTTCGCCTGCGAAGCGCACACCATGGCTCATCGTTTTTAGCCGAGGTCCCGATGCGCCCACGCCTTCCCGCTGTCCCCCTGACGCTCGCGCTGCTTGGCGCCGCCCCCCACGCGCAGTCGCAGTACCAGCTGCCGCCCGAACCGCTGCAGGCCATTGTCGACGCAGCCCGCCCGCCCACGTTGTCGCTCTCGCCCAAGCGTAACCTGGCGGCCATGGTCGATACCCCGGCGCTGCCCGGCATCGCCGAAGTGGCCCAGCCCGAGCTCAAGCTGGCCGGCCTGCGCATCAACCCGCGCACCTATTCGCCAAGCCGCTTTTCGTTCGGCAGTTCGCTGGCGCTGCTCGATGTCGACACCCGCAAGATCACGCCGCTCTCCGGCTTGCCGCAGCCGCTGCGGCTGGTCTCTTCGGCCTGGTCGCCCGACCAGCGCCACCTGGCATTCACCCACGTCGCCTACGCGGCCAAGGGCGGCGCCGGCGCGGTGGAACTGTGGCTGGTCGACGTGGCCGCAGCCAGCGCCAAGCGCCTGATCGTGCGGCCGTTGTCGTATCTGTCCGGCGCGGGCTTCGGCTGGCTGCCCAATGCGCAAGGGCTGCTGGTGTACCTGAAACCGGCGACCCTGGGCCGCGCGCCCCTGCCCACCGGGATTCCCAGCGGTCCGAGCGTGCAGGACAGCGGCGAGAGCGCGCGCACGCGCCAGCTGCGCACCTACGCCGACCTGCTGCGCAACGAAGACGATGCGCGCCTGTTCGAGCATTACGCCACCACCCAGCTGGCGCTGGTCGACCTGACCGGCAAGGTGCGCAAGCTGGGCGCGCCCGACCTGTTCATCTCCGCTTCGGTGGCGCCCGGCGGCCAGTTCATTCTGACGCAGGCCCTGCAGCGGCCATTCTCGTACATCGTGCCGGCGTCGTCCTTCGCGCGCCGCGTCGATGTGCGCGACCTGACCGGCAAGCCGGTGCATCTGGTGGCCAACCGGCCGCTGGAAGAAGGCCTGCCGCCGGGGAACGACGCCGTGTCGACGGGCGTGCGCAGCGTCAGCTGGCGCGCCGATGCGCCGGCCACGCTGGTGTGGGCCGAAGCGCAGGACGGCGGCGATCCATCCGTGGTGGCGGCCATCCGTGACGTCGTCTACATGCAGGCCGCGCCGTTCCAGGGCACGCCGCAGGTGCTGGCCAGGCTGGCGTCGCGCTACAGCGATACCACCTGGGGCCGCGGCGACCTGGCCTTGCTGACCGAAGGCTGGTACAAGACGCGCGCGGTGCGTACCTGGCGCGTCAATCCGGACCTGCCCGACACGGCGCCGGAACTGGTGTTCGCCTATTCCGACGAAGACCGCTACAACCATCCGGGCGAACCGGTCACGATGGCCGACGGCAGCGGGCGCCAGCGCATGCTGATCGACGCCGGCGACACCATTCTGCTGGATGGCCACGGCGCTTCGGAGGAGGGCGACCGGCCTTTCATCGACCGTTACAGCCTGCTGACCAAGAAGAAGGAGCGGCTGTTCCAGAGCGCCGCACCATATTACGAGAACGTGATCTCGGTGCTTAGCGCCGACGGCACGCGCCTGCTGACCACGCGCGAGACCCCGACCGAGCGGCCCAACGTGTTTATCCGCGACCTGCGCAAAAACGGCGCCGACCAGCTGACCGCGCTGACCGACTTTCCCCATCCGACTCCGCAGCTGAAAGATGTGCAGAAGGAGCAGATCCGCTACAAGCGCGCCGATGGCGTGGACCTGACCGCCACCCTGATGCTGCCGGCGAACTACGACGCCAAGCGCGACGGCCCGCTGCCGCTGCTGATGTGGGCGTATCCGCAGGAGTTCAAGAGCGCCAGCGCCGCCAGCCAGACCACCGGCTCGCCCTACCGTTTCAATTCGATCAGCTTCTGGGGACCGGCGCCGATGCTGGCGATGGGGTACGCGGTGCTGGACAACCCGTCGATGCCGATCGTCGGCGTGGGCGACGCGGAACCGAACGACAGCTACCTGGCGCAGCTGGTGTCGAACGCGCAGGCGGCGGTGGACGAGGTGGTGCGGCGCGGCGTGGCCGAGCGCCACCGCATCGCCGTGGGCGGGCACTCGTACGGCGCCTTCATGACGGGTAATCTGCTGGCGCACACGCGCCTGTTCAAGGCCGGCATCGCGCGCAGCGGGGCGTACAACCGCACGCTCACGCCGTTCGGCTTCCAGTCGGAGGAGCGCCAGTTCTGGGGCGCCAAGGAGGTGTACCAGACCATGTCGCCGTTTAACAGCGCCGACAAGATCAAGGACGCCATGCTGCTTATCCACGGGGAGCAGGACAACAACTCCGGGACGTTTCCGATCCAGAGCGAGCGCATGTTCCAGGCCATCAAGGGGCTGGGCGGCACGGCCCGGCTGGTGATGCTGCCCAACGAGAGCCACGCCTACCGGGCGCGCGAGTCGATCATGCAGATGCTGTTCGAAACCAACAGCTGGCTGGACAAGTATGTGAAGAACGCCAAGCCGTAGCGAACCACCGCGGCTGGCCACTCGTGATAAGGTCGATGGTGCGATGTGCAAGTGCCAAGCGCCAAGCGCATCATTGACCAATTGACGAGGGAGCCAGCCAGATGAATCCAGTAGCCATCCACACGCACCGCGCACCCGATCCGGCGCCCGTCGACGATCCGATGCCGGAGCCGTTCGATAATCCCCATCCGCATCACTCGCCGGTGCACCTGCCGCACGACGACGATCCGGTGCCCGACCCGAAGCCCGAGATGAACGCGGCAAGTGCGCGGCTGTTCTGCTAGCTCTGCCCGGCGCTAGCGGTTCATATCGCTAACGCTTCCTTTGACGTTTACTTCAACGTTGACCGCGAAACCGTTGCCCTCGCGTAGGCGAGGGCCCATGGCACCACGGATCAGAGGTGCCCTAGGCTCTCGCCTGCGCGAGAGCAAAATCACTCAATCACTCAATCGAACGCCCACGAATACAGCACATCCAGCGCCGTGTTGGTCCCGGTCTGGAACTGCAGCGTGATGCGCGGATTGAGCTTGTAGCGCAGCTTGACCAGGCTCGACGCCGTGGTCGCACCCTGCTCGAAACTCAGATACGCGCGCGACGAGATCTTCTTGCCGACCGTGACCACGGTGCTTTCCAGCCCGGCCGCCTGCGACAGTCCCAGTTCGTCCACGCCCAGCGAATTGGCGATGCGCTCCTGGAACCCGCCGCCGCTGCCCGAACCGCCCAGCAGCGCACCGGCAGCGGCGCCCAGCAGGCCCGCCTCGTTGCCCGACACGCCTTCCATGCCATGCCCCAGCACCAGCCATGACAGCTTCTCGCTGTCCGGCACCGACGGCGTCGACACCAGCTTGGCCACGGGCGACAGCGCCGTGCCGCGCACCTGCACGCCGGCTTCGACATTGGTCTCGGTGAGCTGCTCGCCCTCGGGACGCTTGCGCACCGCCAGGATGTTCAGCGACGGATTGTCATATGGGCCGCTGAAGGTGAGCACGCCGCGCTCGATGGTCAGGTTCTGGCCATACGCCTTATAGGTGCCGGTGCCGTCGACGACGCGGATGCCGCCGTTCACGCGCGGCGCGCGGCCGCCCGCGATCCGCACGCGCACCTTGCCGGCCAGCTGCGAATCGATGCCCATGCCGCGCAGGCGGAACGAGTCGCCCAGGTCCGCCTCGACATCCATCGCCAGCGGCATCGCCGTCGACTCGCGCGCCTTGGTCGCGGGGCTGGTGCGCCCCAATACGATCACGTCGCTCGACAGGGTAGGGCGGTCTTGCGGCGCAAGCTCGATCAGCGCCCGGTCCGCCCTGAACTTGCCTTCCAGCGTGAAGTTCTTGGCGTCGCGCAGCAGCGTGCTCTGGCCCGACAGCACCAGGGTACGGTCCGGCCGCGACAGGATTTCCAGCTTGTCGGCCACCAGCTTGAGATTCATGGTCGCTTCGCCGCCGGAGAAGCGCACGGCGCCGTCGGCGGTCATGCGGCCCTGGGCGCCGTCGAACGACAGACGCTGCAGGTTCATGGTGTCGCCCGCCAGCACGGCGCGCAGCTGGCCGTTGCGCAGCTTGACGCCCTGTTCGGCCGAACGCACCGACAGGTTGTCGCCGTTGATGGTGCCGTTCAGCGTGGGCACGCCCACGGTGCCGGCGCCGGTCACCGCCACCTTGAGTGCGCCGTCCAGTTCCAGGCCCGGCTGGCCGGCCAGCGGCGCGATCCAGGCGATCGACGCCATGTCGGCGTTGGCGGTCAGCTTCAAGGGGCTGGCGTTGCCCAGTCGTCCGCCGATCATCTGGGCGGTGGCGTCCACGCGGGCCTGGCCGGCGCGGGAGCCGTCGAGCTGCGCCTGCATGCGCAGGGCGCCGCCGACCACGTCGGCACGCAGGTCCAGCAATGTGAGGCCCAGCGCCACCGGCACGTCGGAGCCGGCGATCACGTCGCCTTTTTCACGGAACACGTGGACCCTGCCGTTCAGCACAGGCGCCCCGCCCGCCACGGCCGGGGCCTGCATGTCGACGGCCCAGTCGCCGCCCAGGGTCAGGTCGCCGCGCAGATTGTCGCCGATGGCGGGCGAGAACTGCGCCAGGTACAGCAGCGGCACGCCGGCGGCGACTCCCTTGCTGCTCCAGCGCGTGCCGGTCTTGTTCAGCGACTGGATGCTGACCGTACCGTCGGGTAGCTTGATGACGGCGTTGGACAAGGCGACCTGCTGGGGCGACATCAGCCCCATCACACCGGCGCCGGGCGCGGCCGCCTGGCGCAGCGGCACCTGGCTTTGCAGGGCCATCGCATAGCGGCCCTTGTTTTGCAGGCCCGCCACCACGCCGGTCCAGACGTCGCCGCTGAAGCCGCCGCGCAGCTCGGCCGCCGCGTCGAAGGCGTCGCCGCGGCCGCTCACCTGCACCGTGTGGGCGCCGCGCGTGCCGGTGGTTTTCAGGCGCACGTTGGCGACGCGGGTTTCCGCACCCTTGGCGCCGCCGACGTAGTCGACCACTTCGATGTCGCTCACCAGCGGATCGGCAGCGCCGCGCCCGGACCCCACGTTGGCGCTGGCGCGCAGCACCTTGATCTGGTGCTGGCCCAAGAGTTTCAGGTTGCTGCCTTCCAGCGTGGCCGCCAGCGACGGCGCGGCCTTGGTACCGGTCACGACGCCGCTGCCGCGCAGTACGCCGGCAAAATCGGGGCCGAGCGCGGCCAGCTGGGGCGCGTCGATCTTCCAGTCCAGCCGGTCGCGCGGCGCGCCGAAGCTGCCCTTCGCATTCAGGATGTTGGGGCCCACGTGCAGGTCGACGTCGGCATTCGAGATGCGCTGCGCATCGGCGGACAGTTTGGCGTAGCCCCACAACGGCGCGTTCGACAGTGTCGACGGCTGCAGCGCCAGATTGACGGCGCCGTGCAGCCCGCCGCCGGTGCCGCCGTTGGCGTCGAAACTGCCGTTGATGCTGCCGGCCAGGGGCGAGCCGAAGGCGGCCGGGTTCAGGCGCGCCATGCTGCCGGCGGTTTTGACTTGCACGCCGCGCGTGCCGTTCTTGTCCGCTGCCGTGAGCCACGCGTCGCCCTTGGCATTGAGCACACCGGTGTTGGCGGTGCGGCCAGCTTTGGTCCAGCCCAGGCTGCGCCCGTCGACCACGAACGAGGTGCGCGGCATGGCTATGGTGCCGGTGATGGCGCCGCTGGCGGCCAGCGTGCCGTACAAATCGGGCTTGGCCAGCGACAGGTCGCGCGCGTCCAGCTTCCACAGCAGTTGTTCGCCCGGCGCGCCAAAGGCGCCGCGGAACGTGGCGCTGTTCTTGCCCAGCGCGAGCGCCGCGTCGACGTTGCTGACGTGGGTGGGATCGGCCTGCAGCTTGCCTTTGCCGGTCAGCGACTGGCCGAACACGGTGGACGGCCGCAGCGCGAAATCGGCCGCCACCTTCCACGCCGGGGCAAGTTCGCCGCTGGCGTTGATTTCGGCGTTGATGTCGGCGGCCGGGAAGTCGCCGAAGTCGGCCGGATTGAACTTGACGGCGTTGGCGTTGACCTTGAACGGCCGCAGTTCGGCCAGACCCGCGCTGCCGGCCACGCGCACGCTGCTGCGGCCCGCCGCCAGGCGCGCCTGCTGCACCTGCAGGATATTGTCGATCAGGGTGGCCTTGGCATCGAGGCGCATGCCCTTGTCGGCCAGCTGCACGTCGAAACTCTGGCCCTTGTTGTCGCTGGCTAAGCGCATGTCGCCGGCGATGGCGGTCTGCTTCATGGTGCTGTAGACCTGGCGCAGATCGAAGCGGTCGGTGTGCAGCACAAACGCCGCGCTGCCGATGCCGGTGTCGTCGGCGGTGCGCTGCACCGTGCCGTTGCCGGTGAATTTTCCGGCCGCGCCGAAGTCGGCCAGCACTTCGGCGATGCGCATGGCGTTCAGGTTGCCATCGAGCTTGGCGCGCAGCTGATGCAGGGGCACCAGCTGCTTGTCGACGGGGCCCAGCTTACCCAGGTTGTCGATGGCGACCGTGCCGGCCACGCTGCGGTCGGCGCCGATTTTCGCTTCCACGTCGAGCGACAAATCGGCCGTGGGCAGGGTCGGATTGAAAATGGTCGGATCGATCTTCTTGGCGTGCAGCGACATGGCGCGCAGCGCGATCGGCTCGAAGGGCGCGAGCGTCAGGTTGGCCGTGCCGCTGGCTTTTCCGGACTGGCCGGCGGCGGCGATCAGGGTGTTGGTCAGGTCGCCCGAGGCGCGCACGGTCAGCTGGGCCGGGATCTGGCCGGCGGCAGCGCTGGACTGGGTCAGGCTGGCCGTGCCATCGAGCTTGAACGGCCTGGCCGCGCCGATGCTGGCGTCGGCCTTGGCCACGCCCCAGGGTGTGCTGGCGCTGGCGTTGGACAGCTTCCAGCGCTGCTTGTCGCCTTGCAGATCGAAGCGCACGTTGTCGATGGCGGTATCCGGCACGCCGGCCTTGGCCATGGTGACTTTACCGATGCGCACATCGTTCACGTTCAGATTGAACGGCGGCGCCAGCGAGGCGGGCATGACGGTCGGCTCGTCGGTCTCTTTCAATGTCTGCATGCGCAAGGTGGCCACGTGCAGCTTGTTGATGGCGATCCCTTTGCTGAGGTACTGGAACGGCGACCAGTCGATGTCGATGTTATTGGCCGTCATGACCTGTTCGGGCGTGCGGTACACCGCGCTGCCGATGTGCATGGAGCCGTACAGCGAGCCCGATACGCCGGTCAGGGTGATCTTGCCGCCGCTGGCGCTGGCCACCTTTTGGGCGATGGTCTGCAAGGTCGTTTCGCGGCCCAGATACCAGTAGGCGCCAGCCAGCAGCGCGCCGGTGACGACGACGCCGACGGCGACGCGCCTGGGCCAGCGCCGCGCGCGCGGCGGTGGAGTCGGGTTGGCCGGCGTGGGGTTGCCCGGCGCGGCGGATACGGAAGGAGTGTTGGCGTCGGTCGTCATCAGAAAGTAAAGCCCAGGGAGAAGTGCAAGCGCGCCTTTTTGACCGCTTGGCCATATGCGATATCGACGTTGATCGGTCCGACCGGGCTGCGCCAGCGCGCGCCCACGCCGAAGCCGGATTCGGGCTTGAGGTCCTTGATCGAATCGGCGGCATTGCCGGCGTCGTAGAAGAAGGCCACGCCCCATGGTGGCTTGAACCAGTACTGGTATTCGGCGCTCGCGGTGAGCAGGTAGCGCCCGCCGACGATGGCGTCGCCTTCGCGCACGCCCAGCTCCTGGTAGCCGTAGCCGCGCACCGACTGGTCGCCGCCGGCGCGGAACAGGAAGGTGCCCGGCACGCCGGCTTTCTGTTTCGAGCCGAGCGCGCCGGCTTCGCCGCGCAGGATCAAGGTCGCTTGCGGGCCGACCGGGCGGTACATCACGAAGCGCCCGCTGGCGCGGATGAAGCGCTCGTCGGTCAGCACCGGCAGCAGGGCGCCGCCCAGCTGGGCGTTGAACACATAGCCCTTGGTAGGCAGCAGCAGGTTGTCCAGCGCGCGCCTGGTGATGCTGTAGGTCAGCGGCACGCTCTGGCTCTTGACGGCCGTCTGGCCGGCCACGATGCGCTCTTCGTTCAGGTATTCCAAGGTCAGGCTGCGCTCGAGCAGGGGCGTGCCCCAGGCGCGGCGGCCGGCCACCGTGGCCACGCGGGTGGTCTCGCCCTGCAGGTCGTTGCGCTCGAACCCGGCGCCGAAGCTGTCGTTGAAGCCCTTGGCGGTGGTCGGAAAGTAGAAGTCGCCGCGCGCGCTCTGGCGCTTCGATTCCATGATGATGTTCGATTTTAAGCGCAGGCCGTATATGTTCAGGTCGGAGTAGTTGACCTGGGCGCGCGCGCCCGTGTTGGTCGAATAACCCAGACCCACGTCGGCGTTCTTTTGCTTGTTCTCGGTCACGCGCACCAGCACCGGCAGGTACTGGGGGTTTTCCGGCGGCGGCTTGGGGGCTGCGGCCGGCGCGGCGGCGCCGTCGGCGCTGGCCTGTTCGTCGGCCAGCGTGTCGATCTCGTCGCTGAGCGCAGCGCCCATGTCGGCCGACACTTCCACGCCGCTGAAGTAGCCGGTGTCCTGCAGGCGCGCCTGGAAGGCCTGCAGCGACGCTTCGTTGTATTCGTCGCCCGGCTTGATCTCGTTCAGGTTGGTGATGATGGTGGGCGGGTACTTGGTCAGGCCCTCCACGCGCAGTTCGCCGAAGCGCGCTTCGGGGCCGCTGTCGACCACCACCTTGAGCAGGGCGCGGCGCACGTCGGGGTCGACGATGGCGCTGGACTCGACCAGCTGGGCGCGCGGATAACGCCGCTGCATGATCTGGCGCAGCAGGTTGCGCTTGGCGCCTTCCCAGTCGGCCTGGCGGAACACCCGGCCCACCGGCAGGCCCCAGCGGTTGCGCAGCTCGGCCGCGTCGAACGGGCGCGCGGCCGGGTCGAGCGGTTCGAACCCCTGCATGACCAGGTCGATGTCGCCCACCAGCGTGGGTTGGCCGGCGTCGACGATGACGCGCGCCACGGGCGCCGCGCCGCTGGTGTCCAGGCCCGCGGACACGCGCGCCGAGTAATAGCCTTCGGTCTCGATCAGCGTGCGGGCCTGCTCGGGCACGCCCTTGACGAGGCGCTGCAGCTGCTCCATGTCGAGGCGCGGGTTGCCGCGCCAGCGCATCAGGTCGAGATTATTCTCCAGCAGTTCTTCCAATGGGCCGGGCGCTTCGATGCGCACCGTGTAGACGACACCCTGAGGCTGCGCCTGGGCCGGCGTCTGCTCCGGCGCCGGAGCCTGCTCCTGTGCAAGTGCGGCGCTGGCGCCGGCCAAGGTGCACACGCTCACGGCGATCTGTGCCAAAATTCGTGGGCGCCGCACACGGGGCGCTACGTGATACTCAGGTATTACGGGAAACATGTCGCTCCATTCGGAAAAATGCTGAGGCATCTTACCGGATCGGCACGAATGATGGCGAACGTCTAACACTTAAGAAAACAACACTATGCAAGACACCGACAGCGCCCTGGTTCTCTTTAGCGGCGGCCAAGATTCGACCACCTGCCTGGCCTGGGCGCTGGAGCGCTATGCCCGCGTGGAAACGGTGGGTTTCGACTACGGTCAGCGCCACGCCGTGGAGCTGACCGTGCGCCCCGGCGTGCTGTCCGGCATGCGCGCCATGTCGCCCCAGTGGGACGCGCGCTTGGGCGAAGACCACATGATCGACCTGTCCCTGATCGGCAAGATCTCGGACACGGCGCTCACCAGCAACGTGGCCATCGCCATGCAGGAAAACGGCTTGCCGAACACCTTTGTGCCGGGCCGCAATCTGCTGTTCATGATGGTGGCCGCCACGCTGGCGTACCGGCGCGGCCTGAACGTGCTGGTCGGCGGCATGTGCGAGACGGATTTTTCCGGTTACCCGGACTGCCGCGACGACACCATGAAGGCGCTGCAGGTCACGCTCAACCTGGGCATGGCCACGCGCCTGAAGCTGGAAACGCCGCTGATGTGGCTGGACAAGAAGCAGACCTGGCAGCTGGCCGAGCAGTGCGGCGGCGTGGCGCTGGTCGACCTGATCCGCGCCGACACCCACACCTGCTATCTGGGCGAGCGCGGCGAGTTGCACGACTGGGGTTATGGCTGCGGCACGTGTCCGGCGTGCGAATTGCGCGCGCGCGGGTATCGGGCCTATGCAGCCGGCGCGGCCGATGCTGCCAGCGCGCTCGCCGGTATCTGATCGCGATGCAGTAACAAAAGCAAAAGGCCCGGATCGCGCTGGCGCGTCCGGGCCTTCTTCTGCATCAGGCTGGCAGGCGCCAGCCGGGAGCATTACTTCTTTTTACTTTATTTCATGCGGCGACGTGCAGCGCCGAAGCCCAGCAGGCCGATGGCGAACAGGCCCAGGCTCATTGGCTCTGGCACGTCTTCTGGAGGCAGCACTGGGTCAACGGTGAGCGACAGTTCCGAACCGGAAAACAGGAAATTGGTGCCGCTCAACCAGGAGATCCGGACAGTCACTTCGCCGTCCGCCAAATCAGCCAGCGCGTCCTGATTGAACGTGAATGCGAATTTATCGGTGTTGCCGCTCGCAATGTTCCTCAGATCTTTCGAGTTCGAATCTTCTTCTGCGAAAACTTGTGGATTACCACCATAACCCAGCGTGACGCTGAAGCGCTCGGCGCCGCCACCCGTGAAGTCGTCCAGACTGAGCAGCAGCGAAGCACCGCTCACATTCGCATAGTCGGTCACCGTGTAGGTGACGTCGAGAAAGCTGAAGCGCTCAATGGTGCCCGTGGTCTTGTCGGCGGTGATGATCGGAGCAGCCTGGGCCGACAGGGTGGCCAGGGTCAGAACAGCAGCGGCGATGGTTTTTTGAATAAGTTTCATTTTGGACAATCCTCTAGTTATATGGATAATTACTTTGGCATTAATGCAAGAGCTGTGCCAGGAACCATTATTCTTTATCAATCAACGACTTAAAATATCTGACTGGAATTTGCGATTTCGCAGTGTAAATATTCTCGACAGAAAAATCCGCTGACCGGATGCAACACCATTGACGTCGATTGCTCTAGAGAAAAATCCAGCTTTATGCGACCATGGTTCAGGCGCCGTCGCCGGCGCGCCTGCTCCACCCGGCGCCACCCACCGAGTGCCAACCCGTTCCAAATTGCCCCGTCCTTATGCGCCTTGCCCTCCTGACCGACTTGCACGCCAACCGCGAAGCCCTGACCGCCTGCCTTGCCCACGCCCGGGAGCAGGGCGCCGACCGCTACGCCTTCACGGGCGACTTCGTCGGCTATGGCGCCGACCCGGGATGGGTGCTCGACACGGTGATGGAGCACGTGGCGCGCGGCGCCATCGCCGTGCAGGGCAACCACGATCTGGCCGCCACCCACGCGGCGCGGCCCCAGATGCATGCGGAGGCGCGCCAGGTCATCGAGTGGACCCGCAGCAAGCTGTCCGAGAACCACGTGGCCTTCCTGGCGGGCCTGCCGCTGACCCGGGAAATCGGCAATATGCTGTTTGTCCACGCCAGTGCGCACGAGCCCGCCAAGTGGGAGTACGTCAACGGCGTCGAGCAGGCCGAACGCAGTCTGCGCGCCAGCAGCGCGCGCATGGTGTTTTCCGGTCACGTGCACGCCCCGGCCCTGTACCGGCTGGCCGACGACGGGCGCATCGGCGCGCACAAGCCGGGCACGGCGCGCATCTCCCTGCGGCCCCAGCACCGCTACCTGGTGATCCCGGGCGCGGTCGGCCAGCCGCGCGACGGCAACTGCGCCGCCTGCTACGCGCTGTACGACGACGTGGCCGCCGAGCTGTCCTACTTCCGGGTGCCGTACGACCATGGCGCCGCGGCGCGCCGGGTGATCGCCTCCGGCCTGCCGATCGTGTTCGCCATGCGTCTGATCGAAGGCATCTAGAACGCATCGGTACGCATCAATAACGTCCATCCGCTCCCGCCCGCGCCAATCGGCAAGCCACCGGGTCCGGCCGCACCAGATTCGGATAACAGTAGCGCGACGGCGTCAAGCGTTGTCGTTCGTATTCTATAAAGCAATTTGAAAAGCTATGCGGAAAGCAACAGCGCTCCGGCAGGCGTTGCACATGCCGGAGGGCTGACGTAGACTCTTGAAGTGGCCCACCCGGCGCCGCATCACCTAGTCTCCACACCATGGATCTAAACCCAGTGGCACCCGCGGCCCCTCTGCCGCGCCGGTTTAATCCCCTCGCGCTGGCGGGCGTGGTGATGACCTTGTGCCTGGGCATGACCTGGCAGCTCTGGAGCAGCGCCGAGCACGACGCCGCCGCCGATGTGCGCGCCCAGTTCGACTACCGCGCCGCCGAAGCGGTCGAGCAGCTGACCGGCCGCCTGACGGCGTCGGTGCATATGCTGCGCGGCGTGCAAGCCTTGTACGCCAGTTCGGTGGCCGTGAGCCGGGCCGAATTCGCCGATTACGTGTTTTCCCATGATCTCGAACGCGAGCTGCCCGGCGTACAGGGCATCGCCTACATGCAGGCGGTGCGCATGCCAGAGCTGCCGGCCTGGCTGGCGCGCCTGCGCGCCGACGGCTTCGGCGACTACGCCGTGGCCCCGCCCGGCGAGCGCCCGTTTTATGCCCCGGTGGCGTATATCGAGCCGTTCGGCGCACCGGGCCTGCGCGCGCTCGGCTACGACGCCTTTTCCGATCCGGTGCGGCGCGCCATGCTCGAGCATGCGCGCGACAGCGGCCAGCCGGCCATGTCGGGCCGGCTGGCGCTGGTGCGCGATGGGCCAGGCGCCGAGCGCAACGGCTTTCTGATCGCCTTGCCGATCTACCGCAACGGCGCGCCGCGCCTGAACATGGCGCAGCGCCGCGCCGCGCTGCAGGGCTGGGTGGCGGCGCCCTGCCGCATACAGCAGGTGCTGGCCGGGATCAACGGCGGCGGCGCGCTGGCGCTGCACCTGTACGACGACGCCGTCGAAGGCGCGCCGCCGCGCCCGCCCGGCGCCAGCTTGCGCAGCCTGCGCCCGCTGAACCTCGGCGGGCACCGCTGGACGGTGGCGGTCGATGCGGTCGGGCCGATGGGGCGCGACGGCGCCAGCCTGCGGCCGATGGCCATCGCCATCACGGGCCTGGCGGCCACGCTGGTGCTGACCGTGCTGACCTGGCTGCTGGCGCGCAGCAGCGTGACCACCGGGCAGGCGCTGGACCAGGCGCGCACGCTGGCGGGCGAACTGGAGCAAGGACGCCGCCAGGCCGTGGCGCTGGCCGATACGGCGCACCGGGCCCAGGCCATGATGCGCAGCATCCTCGACTCGACCATCGAAGGCATTCTGGTCGACAATGGCGAGCGCAGCGTGCTGGCGTCGAACCAGCGCTTTCGCGAACTGTGGGGCGTACCGGCCGGGCTGGACATGGTGGGCGACGACCAGGCCCTGCTCGAACACATGGTGGCCCAGCTGCTGCATCCGGCGCCGTTCCTGCACCGCCGTTCGCTGACCGGATCCGAGCACAGGGACCAGCAGGAGCAGCAGCGCGACGTGCTGCGCCTGAAGGACGGGCGCTATTTCGAACAGGCGGGCAGCCCCGTGCGGCTGGGCGCCGAGCGCGCGCGCCTGTGGTCGTTCCGCGACATCACCGAGCGCAAGCAGATCGAGCAGCGCGACCGCGCCCACCGCCACGTGCTGGAACTGCTGGCGCGCGGCGCGCCGCTGGCGGCCATTCTGGACGCGGTGGTGCTGGGGGTGGAAGAGGGCAACCCGAGCATGCTGTGCTCGGTCATGCTGCTCGACGCGTCCGGCGAGCACCTGCTGACCGTGTCCGCGCCGAGTCTGCCGGCGCAGTTCAACGATGCCCTCAACGGCGCCAGCATCGGCCCCACGGCCGGCTCGTGCGGCGCCGCGGCCTTCCATGGCGCCCGCGTGATCGTCGAGAATATCGCCACCCATCCCCACTGGGCGCCGTACCGCGACCTGGCCGTGAAGGCGGGGCTGGCCTCGTGCTGGTCCGAGCCGATCCGCAGCGGGTCGGGCCGGGTGCTGGGCAGCTTCGCCATTTATCACCGCACGCCCCACTACCCGAGCGCGGCGCACATCGTGCTCATCGAGCAGGCCGCGCAGCTGGCCGGCATCGCGCTGGAACGGGCCGAAGCGGCCAGCGCGGTGCGCGTGAGCGAGGAGCGCTTCCGCAGCCTGTACCAGAACGCCCCGGTGGCGCTGTGGGAACAGGACTGGTCGGGCGTGCTGGAGGACTGCAAGCGGCTGCGCGCCGAAGGCGTTGACGACATCGGCGCCTGGTTGCGCGCCCATCCGGCCGATGCCGCGCAGGTGGCCGCGCTGGTGCGCATCGCCGACGCCAACGGTGCGGCGCTGGAGCAGGCCGGCGGCGTCGATCAGTCGGGCCTGACCCTGGCGCAGAATTTCGGCACGCTGGAAGGCTGCTTCTGCGATGCGGTCGCCGCGCTGGCGGGCGGCGCGCTGATGTTCGCCTGCGAAAGCAGCTTTACGCGGCTCGACGGCGAAGAGCGCCAGAACGAAGTGACCCTGCTGGTCATGCCCGGCTATGCCGACACGCTGGCGTTCGTGATCGTCTCGACCATCGACATCACCGAGCGCAAACGGCAGGGCGCCGAACTGCTGATGCTGGCCACCACCGACTTCCTGACCTGCTTGCCGAACCGGCGCGAGTTCATGGCGCGCCTGGAGGACGAACTGGCGCGCCTGCAGCGCAACGTGAACGACTGCGCCTGCGTGCTGATGCTCGACATCGATCACTTCAAGCTGGTCAACGACATGCATGGCCACGCCACGGGCGACGCCGTGCTGCGCCACATGGCCGGCCTGATGCGCGAAGGCCAGCGCAAGATCGACGTGCTGGGACGGGTGGGCGGCGAGGAGTTCGCCGTGCTGCTGCCCGGCGCCACGCTGGAAGCGGCGCAGATGTACGCCGAGCGCCTGCGCCAGAAGGTGGCCGAGCGCCCGCTCACGCATGAAGGCAAGTTGATCGCCATCACCGTCAGCGTGGGCCTGGCGCGCCTGCATGCCAACGATGCCAACTGCGACGCGGCCCTGATCCGCGCCGACCACGCGCTGTACCAGGCCAAGGAGCAGGGCCGCAACCGGGTGCGCCGCTCGACCGAAGACTGGGCCGAGGCGAGCGCGCAGGGGCGCCGCGGCTGACGGGAGCGCGTTGTAGGAAAGTTTAGCTCTTCGCCTCGGTGTAGCGGCCCGTGCGTTCGCGGCGCTCGCGGCGCGACAGCGCCATCCAGATCAGCGCGATGACCACCAGCGGCAGCAGCAGCGGCGAGAGCGCCAGCGCCACCACCGCGGCCACCAGGGCGAGCACTCCCAGCACCGCCACGCCGAGGCCGGCGAACAAGGCGCCCACCAGCAGCACCACCAGCACCAGCACCACCGCGGCGATGACGATGCCGCCGCCGGCCAACAGCAGCGCGATCAGGGTCTCCAGCGGTCCGTCGACCTGCTCGCCATCGATCCACAGGTGCATGCCCTGGGGGCCGCCGACGGCATCGATGGCGTCGATGGCGCAGATGGCGAGAATGAACAGGAGGACGATGCAGACGAAGGTTTTCATGGCGGGGCCTTAAGTAAATGATGGTGAATGGTGATCGATGACTGGTATGACTGCACTGTAGCGGCGCGTGCATACAGGAGCCAGCGCAGTGCGACCAACTGCAGTTTTCGCGTGGCGGAGGGTGCAAAACGACGATGAGTGGCGGACTGCGCTTTTCGTCCTTGAAAATCGGCGAGCGTTGCCTATACTTACTGCCTGTCTCACGCAGGAGGATGCACAAATGCAAGCGACGCCGTTCCATCACGATGACGACGGACCGAAGGGCCCCCCGTCGGCGCCCCCGACCATCCCGCCGATCATCATCAACCCGTTCACCTACCAGAAGCCCCAGCCGGCCATCGATCCGCATATCACCCCGGACGGCCCGCCCGTGCGCCCGCCCGACACGCCGCGGGTGCGCCTGGCCGCCTGAGGTTTGACACGGGGCAGGCGGCGCGCCGCCGCCCGCGTGCCGGTGCTCGCGCGCAGGCGATTTCGTCTATCATGGTGCCCCTCTGCCACTATCGAGCCTGCCACCATGACGGACCTTGCCCACGACCTTCCCGACCCCGACGACGAACCTGAAGAGAGCGGGCCCGTCCAGCAGCCGCGCCTGTGGCAGGGCAACGGCTGGACGGCGCGCGTGATCAAGAACGACGATGACGACGGCTGGGCGGTGGCGATGATCAAGGATGGCGAGCCGGAGCCGGCGCTGGTCGGTCCGTGGACCATGGGCCGCGACAAGAAAAATCCCAAGCCGCTCGACACCCCGGCCTTCCACACCCTGGTCAAGACGGCCAACGAGGTGATCCGCCGCCACGAGCAGGCGCTGCACGCGATGCTGCACAAGAACACTTTCGCCGACGGGCCCGACGGGCGCATCAAGGTGCTGCTCGACATCGTGCCGGACGAAGATCACCCGTACGCCGTGCTCAGCGCCATCGACGAGATGGGCGAGCAGGTCGCCAAGGTGCGCGTGGGGGCCGGTTTCAAGCTCACCCCCACCAGCGCGCAGGCGTGGGTGGATAACGAATACCGCAAGCCGCCCGGTTCGAACTAAGGCGCGCGCCGTGGCGCTTGTACTGGGCCTTGGGGACTGCTAGTATTGCCCGTTAGCATTATGTCGCCATCAGGTCGACATTCTTGAGCGTACGCATAAGGGCCAGTCCATGAACAGCCGTCTCGACCGACTTGAAGCCGTGCAGGCAGTCCTGCTGGATATCGGCAAAGTCTCCAGCACCTGCAGCGACATCACCGGTTTTCTGGGCGCCGTGCACCAGGCGCTGGGGCGGCTGATGTATGCCGCGAACTTTTATGTGGCGCTGTGCGAGCCGGAAGGCGCGGCCGTGCGCTTCGTGTATTTTGTCGATGAACGCGACAGCGCGCCCGATCCGGCCACCCCGGTGGTGCTGGAGTCGGCCGACCAGTCGCCCACCGCCTGGGTGATCCTCAACCAGCGCAGCCTGACCATGACGGCCACCGAGCAGAACGCCCGCGCCGGCGGGGTGGGCTGGGGCGGCGGCAGCACCGCCGAACACTGGATGGGCTGCCCCTTGATGGACCAGCAGCACGCCATCATCGGCGCCATCGTGATCCAGAGCTACGACGCCGAACACACCTACAATCCCGAAGACCAGGCGCTGTTCGCGCTCATCGCCACCCAGATCGCCAGCGCCATCGTGGGCCTGCAAAGCATGGACCGGCTGGAGCGGGCCGTGCGCGAGCGCACCGCGCTGCTGGCGCACGAGGTGGCCGAGCGGCGCCGCGCGCTCGAGGCGCTGCAGGAGGCCCAGTCGGAACTGGTACGCCAGGAGAAGCTGGCGTCGCTGGGGCGGCTGGTGGCCGGCGTGGCGCACGAGATCAACACCCCGCTGGGCATCTGCGTCACCGCCACCAGCCACCTGGTGCAGGAGCTCAAGCTCACGCGCGAGGAACTGGCCGCCGGCGAGATGACGGAGGAGAGCCTGCAGCAGTTTCTCGACATCGTCGACCAGTCGCTGCGCATCATGACCACCAACACCCAGCGCGCCGCGGCGCTGGTGCGCAGCTTCAAGCAGGTGGCGGTGGACCAGTCGTCGGACGACATCCGCCACTTTCATCTGAAGCGCTACCTCGACGAAGTGCTGCTGTCGCTGCAGCCCAAGCTCAAGGGCCGGCCGATCGCGGTCAGGATCGACTGCCCGGGCGACCTGGAGCTGGACAGCTTTCCCGGCGCGCTGTCGCAGATCGTCACCAACATGGTGGTCAACTCGCTGGTGCATGGTTTCGAGCGCGAACAGGAAGGCACGATCCGCATCGGCGCGCGCTTGGAGGAAGGCGACTTCGTGGTGCTCGATTACAGCGACGATGGCGTGGGCATGGACGAGGACACGCTCGACAAGCTGTTCGACCCGTTCTTCACCACCCGGCGCGGGCAGGGCGGCAGCGGGCTGGGGGCGCACATCCTGTTCAACCTGGTGACGGGGGCGCTGGGCGGCACCGTCAAGGTCGACAGCGCGCCGGGTATGGGCCTGCACTACCGGCTGCGTTTCCCGCGCCGGCGCACGGCCAGCGCGGCGCCGGTGCTGTGAGCCTGCCAGAGAGGAGGTAGCTAAAAACACCACGTCTCCACCACAGGCCCAAAAACCTGTCCCCGCGCAGGCCGGGGATCCATGGCACGGCTGCGCAGAGGTGCTA
>CALRYE020000076.1:0-26508 GCA_943372275.1 Janthinobacterium lividum | reverse complement strand
ATTCCAAAGGGGACACCGACATGCCGACCGCCGCTCTGATGAACCAGCAATTCCGCCTCGCCGCCCGTCCGGTCGGCCTGCCCAAGCCGACCGACTGGAACAACGTGACCGAGCCGGTGCGCGAGATCGCCGACGGCGAGATCGTCGTCAAGACCCTGTACCTGTCGCTCGACCCGGCCATGCGCGGCTGGATGAACGAAGGCAAATCGTACATCCGTCCGGTGGCCATCGGCGAAACCATGCGCGCCGGCGGCGTGGGCATCGTGGTGGCGTCGCGCTCGGACAAGTTTGCCGAGGGCGACTATGTGTCGGGCGGCATCGGCGTGCAGCAATACTGGGTGGGCGCGGCGACCGACAAAACAGCCAGCTTCTTCAAGATCGATCCGCGCATGGCGCCGCTGACCACCTGGCTCAACACGCTGGGCATGCCCGGCATGACGGCCTACTTCGGCCTGCTCGAATCGGGCCAGCCGAAAGCGGGCGAGACGGTGGTGGTGTCGGGCGCGGCCGGCGCGGTCGGCCAGACCGTCGGCCAGGTTGCCAAGCATCTGGGTTGCCGCGTGGTCGGCATCGCCGGCGGCAAGGACAAGTGCGACTTCGTCGTCAATGAGCTGGGCTTCGACGCCTGCATCGACTACAAGGGCGGCTCGGTCAAGGACGGCCTGAAGGAACATTGCCCGAGCGGCGTCGACGTCTACTTCGACAACGTGGGCGGCGAGATCCTCGACACCGTGCTCACCCGCATCAACCTGAAGGCGCGCATCGTCATCTGCGGCGCCATCTCGCAGTACAACAACACCACGCCCGTCAAAGGCCCGGCCAACTACCTGTCGCTGCTGGTCAACCGCGCGCGCATGGAAGGCATCGTTGTGTTCGACTACGCCGACCGCTATCCGCAAGGCGTGGCCGCGCTGGCCAAGTGGATGCAGGAAGGCACCTTCAAGAGCCGCGAAGATATCGTCGATGGCCTGGAGAATTTCCCCGACGCGCTGCTGATGCTGTTCGAAGGGAAGAACTTCGGCAAGCTGGTGCTGAAGGTGGCCGACGCGTAAGGGCTGTTCCAGCCAGCAGTACCCGCACTACGTCGCCACGGCAGCCTCGCCGTGGCGACGGCAGCAAGCTCCGCCGCCGCTCCGCAGTCCCCTCCGCACTACCCTCTTGACGCACTCCGCATCGTCGCACCATTCGCGGAACTTGGCGCATCCATCAACGTCTACCACAGGCTCATTGGGAGCACGCCCACCATTGGTTTCAATGGTGCATTCCATTCGCCTACGTTGAGGAATCCAATGCCTTCGTACACACCAAATCCCGCCGTCCAGTCGCACCTCGAAAACCAGGTCGGTTTCATGACTGAACTGTCCCGCAAGTCCTACGATTCGGCGCGCAAGCTGTCCGAACTGAACATGCAGTTCGCCCAGCACGTGCTGGAAGACTCGATCAGCGCCACGCGCCAGATGCTGTCGGCCTCGAACGTGTTCCAGTGGTCGGCCATGCTGGCCAACCAGATCGGGCCGGTCACCCAGCGCCTGCAAAGCTACCAGCAGCAACTGTTTGGCTTGCTCAGCGGCGCCCAGGTCGATTTCACCCGCGCCACCGAAAGCTACATGCCGGAAGCGTCCCGCAGCGCCACGGCGATTGCCGACGAGATGGCACGCCGCGCCGAAGAAGCGCGCCAGGCATTCACCGGTCACCCCGGCAACGGCGCGGCCTACACGCGCGCCGCCACCAATGGCAGCGGCCAGACCCACAGCTGATCTGCCCCACCGTCACCGACAGGGAGTTCATGATGGCAAAGCAAGGCACCACCAAACCGACCGCCGCTCCGGATGCACTGGAGCTGCTCAAGGCTGATCACGACAAAGTGCGCAGCCTGTTCCGCGAGCTCGAAACACTGGGCAACGATGAAGACGACGAGCAGCGCAAGGCTGATCTGGTCGACGAGATCTGCTACGAGCTCACCATCCACAGCATGATCGAGGAAGAGATTTTCTATCCCGTGGTGCGCGCCGCCATCGACGACGACGACCTGATGGACGAAGCCGATGTCGAGCATGCGGGCGCGCGCGACCTGATCAGCCAGCTGGAAGTCATGTATCCGGGCGACGACCATTTCGACGCGACCGTCACGGTGCTGGGCGAAGAGATCGAGCACCACATCGACAAAGAAGAAAGCGACATGTTCGTGGCCGTGCGTGCGGCCGGCATCGACCTCGACGAACTGGGCGAGCTGATGGCCGCGCGCAAAGATGAACTGGACGAAGACCTGACCTCGCCCGTGCCCACGATGGACAACATGGACCCGCACGAAGACACGCGGCGTCCGCCGCGGGCGCCTACCTGATGCGGGCACGCGCGGCCGATAACAGCGGCTTATAGCAGGAACTTATCAAGTGAGCATGTCTCTAAACCCACGAGCGCGGCAGAAAGCGGCGCTCTGGGGTTCCGATACCGACTGACACACAGGAGATCGACATGGCGACGAGTAAACACAGTAGCGGCAGCAAAAGCAGCAGCTCGGGCGGTAGCGCCCAGAAGAGCGGTAGCGGAAGCGGCCAAGGGCCGGCAAAGCGTGGCTTTGCGGCGATGGACGAAGCACAGCAGCGCGAGATCGCCAGCAAAGGCGGGCAGGCTGCGCATCAAAAAGGAACGGCCCACGAATTCGATTCCGAAGAAGCGCGGCGGGCCGGGCAAAAAGGGGGCGAGGCTGTCAGCCGCGACCGTGAGCACATGGCCGACATCGGCCGCAAGGGTGGCGAGAGCCGCCAGTCCGCCAGCCGGCAGGCCGCGGCCAACGCCTCGCGCAGCGGTACGGACAGCAAGAGCGATACCAAGAGCGAAAAGCGTGGCAGTGGCAAGGAATAGCCGGTAACAGGCCGCCAGGCCGCGCCATCGATTCAAGCCCGTGCGCCTGTATCACGGGAGATCGGGCTGTTCGATGTAGCCATACGAGATGCCATGTGCTCGACGCTCGACGCTCGATGCTACGTTCTCGATGCGCGATCTTCAACGCTGTGCGCTACATGCTCTGATCAACACATAGGTGCTGATGCTTAACTGTTTTAATGATAAGATTTTTCCTTTTAGTGCCCGCTGCACCTGTGCGTTCGTGCGCTGCGCCAGCCTGCTGTCGGCACACCGATTGCATCGCAGGGATTCCTGCAAGCTGGGATCACGCATCTTAAGGGGAACATGAACATCAGCCTGCGCGCCGTCACCCGCGACAATTTTGAAGCACTCACCGAACTGGCGTTAAGCGATCAGCAGCGCGATTTCCTCGCCAGTAATTCGTTCTCGATCGCACAGGCGAGTTTTTATTCCCACTTTCACCCGCGTGCAATCTACCTTCATGAAGTACCGATCGGCTTTTTGCTGTACGTCGATCTGGAGGCGGACCTGCGCCCGGGCGAATTCGCCATCTACCGCTTCATGGTCGATCTGGCTTACCAGGGCAAAGGTTACGGACGGCGGGCGCTGCAGCTGGCGCTTGAAGAGATTCGCGCACACACGCCGGTGCGGCGCATACTGATTTCGTACTGGCCCAATAACCGCAAGGCGGCAGCGTTTTACGCCAGCATGGGATTTACTGAAACAGGACTCGATGACGATGGCGAGATGGAGGCGCAGATCGTCGTCGGCGCGTCCTTCCCCACGGACGCGGCGCGCACCGAGCCGGATGGCGAACCGCTTGCAGCGTCCATCACGTCGATCACGCGCGTGCGCGCCGACGAAGTCGACACCTTGTACCGCTTGCTTCAGCTTTATTATTTCGATGCATCGCGCTGGAGCGGCGAAGACCTGCAGGACAACGGCACGTACGAATCGGATCGCGCGGGCGTGGCGAGTTATGCCGGTGATTCATCCGACGACGAAGGCTGGCTGATACGCGTGGACGGCCAACTGGCCGGGCTGGTGCTGGTCGAGCGTTATGACGACGACGGCGCCGCCGTGTGCGAACTGGCAGACCTGTTCATCCTGCCCAAATACCGTGGAAGGGGTCTGGCAGCACAGGCGATCAAACAGCTGCTGGCAGGCACGCAGCACCCGTGGCGTATCGCCATGTTCCGCAAGGACACCGAAGCGCAGGCCTTCTGGCACAAGATGTTCCAGCGGCCGCCGTTCCGGTCGGTACGCTGTGCAGGATCGGACGACACCTTCGTCACCTACATTGCCAACGAGCAGACGGCGATGATCGGTGAGGCGGGCGTGCACCCTGGCGACTGAGTGGCAGCGATGGGTCGCCCACATGCCGCCCGGCGCCGCACCGGATTAATGTGGCACATCTCGCGCCGCAGCGGCGCCGGTACCGCGTCGCCGACGGCGGCGTAAAGCGCCCAGCAGCGCCAGCGCACTGACCACCATGACCAAGGTGGCCGGCTCGGGGACGTCGGCGCTGTCGCTGCTGGCCGCTGGCGGCAGTTTGCCGGGCAACGTGTCGGGCTGCCAGAGTGGCGGCCGTTCAGTGACCGCCAGATCCGGCTTGATCGGCCCGGCACTAGGCAGGAATGCTGCGTCGCCCGGCTCGACGACAGGTGGCTTGGACGGCTTGACAAGCAAGTCCCCGGGACGGGAAGACTGCGCGACTGGCACCAGCACGATCGGATTGCTGCCCATGCTGGGCGAGCTTGGTATGGTCATATGATTGGGCAGGCCTGCGCTAGCTGGCGCGCCTGAGTTGCCGGGCGCGCTGCCGGTGCCGGGTGCGCTTGCGCCGGGCGCGCCGCCGCCAGGTCCGCCTCCACTGGCCGGTGCGCTACCAGCGGCAGGGCCGCTACCATTGGCCAGCGCCCCGGTGTCCGGTTTAATCGCGTTGTCCGGCTTACCTGCCGGGCCGGGCGCGCCCGCTTGAGGCTTGCTGTCAGTGCCCGGGTTTGCGCCATTGTTCGCCGCGCCGTTGTTTGCAACACCATTGTTCGCAACGCCATTGTTGGCAGCGCCGTTGTTGGCATTACCAGCGTTGGCCACATCGCCCAGCTGCAAGCCGACATTGGTCCAACCGTTAGACGACGGGCCTGGCGCCGCCCCGGCTGCGCTGACAGCAGCGGAACGTCCCTGGCTGCGCGATGACGACATGTCGCCGCCGCCCGCGCCGGAGATGCCAACGGCGGCACCACTGCCCCCACCGGCGCCGCCCATCGATACAGCCCTGCCGCTGCCGCCATCGCCCTCGCCTGCGAGCAGCAGACTGGGTGCTTCCGGCGCCAGTTCGGCATTCAGCAATTCTTCCGTCGGTTCGTCGGACGCCACCGGCAGCATGGCCACGTCGGAAATCCGGTTGGCGCAGCGGGTGCGCATTTCGTTGACGCCGTCGGACAGCAGGGTCTCATTGCTGGCCAACATCACCTTCCTGGCGGTCCAGAATATCTGGTCGCCTTTGCGATACGACACATGGACGGCGCGGGGCTTGGGATTGCGCACTACCTTGGCCGCGTCCACATTGAACGTCGCGTAGTGCGCCGCGACGACGGCGTCGCGCTTGACCACGCGCTTGAGTTCCGCGCGATCGACCACCCCGCCCGCCACCACCGACAACGGGTACACGGGGCGCGCCGCGGCGGCCGCGCGCGCTGGCGGCGCAGTGGCCGTCAGGGCCGGCGCGGCAGCGGCGAGCGTTGGAGCGCTCACGCTGGCGTCAGGCTGAGCCCGCACCACCAGCGTGGGGGCCGGCATCAACCAATATCCCGCCCCGGCAATGGCGGCGACCAGAGTGAACACCGTAGCGCAGCGAAACCCCAGAGGATGCCGGGGTTGTCGCCGCTCCAGACCAGTTGTGATAACGCGCCGGACCATGATGGGGATAGAAGAAAATGGAAAGTACCCAGACTATCATTATTTCCGATGGTAAATCAACATTCCTAATAGAAAATATTCTTAGCGTTGTGGAAATGCTGAAACGCCGTGGTGCTTGCCGGTTACCGCTGGCGGGATTGACGGCGGCCTGAACCGGCAAGCGGGAATGTGATACCTTCCCTGCCCATGCATTCCCTCAAATATCTCAGCGCCTATTCGGACGCTACCCGCGCCCAGGTCGCCCAGCTCATCGAACAGGACAAGCTGGCCGACGTGCTGAAAAACCGCTACGGCACCGCCCACACCCTGCGCACCGACAAGGCGCTGTACGATTATGTGCAGGACTTGAAGACCGAATACCTGCGCAATGCGGAGCCCATCAACAAGGTGGCGTACGACAGCAAGATCCATGTGATTCAGCATGCACTCGGTTTGCACACCTCCATTTCCAGGGTTCAGGGCAACAAGCTCAAAGCCAAGCATGAGATCCGCGTAGCCACCATGTTCAAGGATGTACCACTGGAACTGCTGCGTATGATTGCCGTGCATGAACTTGCCCACGTCAAGGAAAAGCAGCACGACAAGGCGTTCTACAAGCTGTGCACCTATATGGAACCGAACTATCACCAGTACGAGTTCGACCTGCGCCTGTACCTGACCCAGCTCGACATCTCGGGCGCGAAGCTCTGGTAGAACGCGGCGGGTGGCTGTTGAACCTGTCATCACCATGACACTACGATTCGATATTATTGGAAATGTCGTACAATAACGGCTTTGCCACACCGCATTGCACAGGGACGCAGACATGGATACCAAGCACGCACTGGCCGCGCTGGGCGCACTGGCGCAAGACTCGCGTCTGGCCATCTTCCGCCTGCTGGTTCAGGCCGGGCCCGACGGCGGCGTAGCCGCCAGCAAAATTGCCGAAGCACTGGCGATTCCCGCCTCATCGCTGTCGTTCCACCTCAAGGAGCTGACCCACGCCGATCTGATCACCGCCCGCCAGGACGGCCGTTTCATCATCTACACGGCGCAGTTCGCGACCATGAACGCGCTGCTGGGTTTTCTGACCGAGAACTGTTGCGGCGGCGTGCCGTGTGCGCCCGGCCAGGCCGGCTGCGAACCGGCCTCCCCTGTGGACTGACTGGCAAAGCTTCCCCACTTCAACCGCACCATCCACCAGACGATTCCATGAACATCCTCTTTCTTTGCACCGGCAACTCCTGCCGGTCCGTGCTCAGCGAAGCCACCTTCAATCACCTGGCGCCGCAAGGCATGCGGGCGATCAGCGCCGGCAGCCAGCCGGCCGGCAAGCTCCATCCGCGCGCCGTCGCCCTGCTGCAGCGCAAGGGCATTTCCACCGACGGGTATTTCAGCAAATCGTGGACCGATCTGCCGGTGACCCCGGACGTGCTGGTCACCGTGTGCGGCAGCGCCGCCGGCGAAACCTGCCCGGCCTATCTGGGGCCGGTGCTGCGTACCCATTGGGGCGTGGACGATCCCGGCCATGTGATCGGCACCGACGACGAAATCGAACGGGCCTTCGAAGCCACCTACGCCATCATCCGCGCGCGCATCGACGCCTTCCTCGCGCTGCCGTTGACCGAACTACGCGACGATCCGGCGCGCTTCAAGGCCGAGCTCGACCGCATCGGCACCCTGCTCGCCTGAGCGGCAGCCACCAACCGCTCCCGACCGTAGAACCGCCGTTCCCCACTGACCGCCAAGGATTGCCGTGCTGATTGCTTCTCTCATTTTTCTTGCCACCCTGACCCTGGTGATCTGGCAGCCGCGCGGCCTGGGTATCGGCTGGAGCGCGCTGGCCGGCGCCGCCGTCGCCTTGCTAGCCGGCGTGATCCAGATTTCCGATATTCCCGTGGTGTGGCACATCGTCTGGAATGCCACGGGTACCTTTGTCGCGATCATCATCATTAGCCTGCTGCTGGACAAGGCCGGATTTTTCGAATGGGCCGCGCTGCACGTGGCGCGCTGGGGCAAGGGCAACGGCCGGCGCCTGTTCGTGCTGCTGGTCCTGCTGGGCGCGGCCGTGGCCGCCCTGTTCGCCAACGACGGCGCCGCGCTGATCCTCACGCCCATCGTCATCGCCATGCTGCGCGCGCTGCGCTTTTCCAGCAAATCCACGCTGGCTTTCGTCATGGCGGCCGGCTTTATCGCAGACACCGCCAGCTTGCCGCTGGTGGTGTCCAACCTGGTCAACATCGTGTCGGCCGACTACTTCGGCATCAGTTTCGCCCGCTACGCCGCCGTCATGATCCCGGTCAATTTGGTGTCGGTGGCCGCCACCCTGGGCGTGCTGATGTGGTTCTTCCGCAATGACATCCCCGCCGACTACGATCTGTCGCAACTGAAGCACGCCGACGAGGCCATCCACGACCGCGCCACCTTCCTGACCGGCTGGTGGGTGCTGGGCATGCTGGTGGTCGGCTTCTTCTGGCTGGAGCAGCTGGGCGTGCCGATCAGCGCCGTGGCCGCGGCCGGCGCGCTGCTGCTGTACATCGTCGCTGCGCGCGGCCACAAAATCTCCACCCGCGAAGTGCTGGGCAACGCGCCGTGGCAGATCGTCATCTTCTCGCTGGGCATGTACATGGTGGTGTATGGGCTGCGCAATGCGGGCCTGACCGGCTACCTGACCAACTTGCTCAACCTGTGCGCCGGCCATGGCGTGTGGGGCGCGGCGCTGGGCACCGGCGTGATTACCGCCTTGCTGTCGTCGGTCATGAACAATCTGCCCACGGTGCTGATCGGCGCCCTGTCCATCGACGCCACCGCCACCAGCGGCGCGGTGCGCGAAGCGATGGTCTATGCCAACGTCATCGGCAGCGACCTGGGACCGAAAATCACCCCGATCGGCAGCCTGGCCACGCTGCTATGGTTGCATGTGCTGTCGGCCAAGGGCATCACCATTTCGTGGGGCTACTACTTCCGCGTCGGCATCGTGCTGACGCTCCCCGTTCTCCTGATCACCCTGTGCGCCCTGGCGCTGCGTTTAGCCTGAAGGAATTCACCATGACCGTGACCATCTACCACAACCCTGCCTGCGGCACCTCGCGCAACACGCTGGAGCTGATCCGCAACGCCGGCATCGAACCTGCCGTGATCGACTACCTGACCGACACGCCGGACCGCGCCACGCTGGCCGGCCTGATCGAGCGCGCCGGCCTGTCGGTGCGCGACGCGCTGCGCCAGAAGGAAGGCCCGTATCTGGCGCTGGGGCTGGACGCGCCCGCCACCACCGACGACCAGCTGCTCGACGCCATGCTGGCCCACCCGATCCTGATCAACCGGCCCTTCGTCGTCACGCCGCGCGGCGTGCGCCTGTGCCGGCCGTCCGAAGTAGTACTGGACATTCTGACCGACCCGCAGCGCGGCGCTTTCACCAAGGAAGACGGCGAGCGCGTGGTGGACGACAACGGCCAGCGGGTGCAGCATGGATAAGCCGACCTTGCCGAGTTTGCCGACGTTGCCGAGTTTGCCGACCTTGCCGAATCTGCCCAACATCGACGCCGCCCAGCTGGAGACGCCCTCGCTGGCGCGCCTGGCGCCAGTGGGCCAGCTCGATCATCCGCCGCGCATCCTGATGCTGTACGGCTCGTTGCGCGAGCGCTCGTTCAGCCGCTTTCTGACCGAAGAAGCGGCGCGCATCCTTGAGCACTTCGGCGCGGAAGTGAAGATATTCGACCCCATGGAACTCCCCATGGCCGGCAGCGTGCCGGACGACCACCCGAAGGTGGCCGAACTGCGCGCCCTGTCGCTGTGGTCCGAAGGCCAGGTCTGGTGCAGCCCGGAGCGCCACGGCGCCATCACGGCCGTGATGAAAAACCAGATCGACTGGGTTCCGCTGGAGATGGGCGCGGTGCGGCCCAGCCAGGGACGCACCCTGGCCGTGATGCAGGTGTGCGGCGGTTCGCAGTCGTTCAACGTGGTCAACACGCTGCGCCTGCTGGGGCGCTGGATGCGCATGTTCACCATTCCCAACCAGTCCTCGGTGCCGATGGCCTACAAGGAATTCGACGACGCGGGCCGCATGCGCGCCTCGGGCTACTACGACCGCGTGGTCGACGTGATGGAAGAACTGTTCAAGATGACCCTGCTGCTGCGCGGCCGCAGCGACTACCTGACCGACCGCTACAGCGAACGCAAGGAAAGCCACCTCAAGGCGATCAACGCGGCGATCAAGTCGATTTAACGAGCTGCTGCGCCGCTGGGTGCATCAGACTAGCGGCGCAGCAGCGACCACTGCTGGTTGGTACCGTTGTTGATGGTGTACTGGATGATCTGGGCATTGTCGAGCAAGCTCTTGTCCTTCACGTCCAGCGCCATGCCGCTGAGCTGATTGGCGACCGTGTAATAGCCGCTGGCCGGGCTGGCAAAGCGCCACTTCTGCCCCGCGCCGCCCCAGTAATCCCACTGGGCGATATTGGTGCCGGCGGTGATCGAGTTGTTGTAATCGTCCAGGCTCTTGAGACTGTTGGCATTAATGATGCTGTAGTAGCCCGTGCCCTGGTTGATCACGTACCACGATTGCGCCTTGGAACCCGAATCGCTCAGCTGCTGCACCAGCGCGCCGTTGGCGGTGGAACTGCCGGCCACCGTCAGCGCCTTGCCCGACAAGCGCGACTTGAGCGCATAGGCGCCGTCGCTGACGCCGCCGCAGCCGGCGAAATTGCTGAAGTTGCGCGTCACCACGGGCCAGCCGCTGCTGTAGGTCATGCGCGCGATGTCCAGCTTGGCGTTGCCGCCATCGTTCAGATCGTAGTAATGGGTGGACAGGAAGTTGCAGCCATCCTGCTTGAGCACGCCCACGTGCCCCGGTCCCTTGTACTTGCCGTCGGTATTAGGCATCAGCACGCGCGTGCCGCTGTACGGCCCGGTGATGCTGGTGGCGCGCTGCACCTCCACGTAATAGGTGCTGGCCGCCAGCTTGCAGCAGGCGCCGCGGTTCACGTACAGGTAATAATAATCGCCCTCGCGCACGATGTACGGCGCCTCGATATCCTTGTGGCCGCCGCCCCAGATGGTGGTCACGCTGCCGGCCAGCTTGCCGGTGGACTGGTTGATCTCGGCCACGCCGATGCCGCCGAAGAAGGAACCGTACGACATGTAGACCTTGCCGTTGTGGTCGCGGAACAGGGCGGCGTCGATGGCGTTGATCTCCGTGCTGCCGCCGTAGGACTGCACCACGATGCCAAGGTCGATCCAGCTGGGGTTCTTCAGCGACGCCGAGCGCGCCACCCCGATGGCCGAATTGGAGGTGCCGAAGGTCGACACCGAGTAATACAGGTAGTAGTAGCCGTTCATGTGGATCAGGTCCGGCGCCCAGTAGGAACCGTTAAAGTTCGGCACTTTCTGCGTCACCCAGGCCGGATTGCTGGCGAACACCGGCGCCGGACCGGCCGACCAGGTCACCAGGTCCTTGGAGGTGGAATACCAGATGCGGTCGCCCGTGGTGAAATTGAAGTAAGTGTCGCCATCCTTGGTGATGGTGCCGGGGTCGTGGGCATTCTTGACGCCGGCCAGTTCGATCGCCGGGGCCGACGCGGCGCCCATGGCCAGGCACAACGCTGCGAGCAGGTTTTTTAACATTGTCGTCTCCGAGTATCCAGTTATGTTTTTTATCTATTACTGATATTCAAGACTAGAATAGTTGGCCGCCCGGCGCTAATGAATTTTTATGGGCAAGCGATGCCCGCTTCGGTATCGGCACCGCGCCACCCAATTTCCACCCCATCCCGCACGTCGCTCACCGCCCTCAATTGTTACATCCCGCCGCCTAAGCAACGCCTGACGCTTCGCGTGTTGCCACTATATTCACTAAATGTTGCAATACAACAGCAAAAGTTTCAAATACGATTGATTCTCTAGGGAAATCTGTCGACAAGCTATTCCCTACTCTATAGAGTCGTAAACGGTTCTGCGCTAGCTCAAACTCAGGCTTATTGAACAGCCATATAGCATTGCCCGAGCCGCGACGACTCGACCGCCTCCCGCATCTCTACCGGAACAATCAATGGTTTTTTGGCATCGAATCCCTCTGCGTCGTCTGGCGTTCAGTACAACGGTGCTGGCAGCGTTGTGCGCCGCCAGCAGCGCGCAGGCAATGCACGCCGGCACGGGCGGCAGTGTCGAGCGCAGCGCCGGCGCCAACCCGGACGACCAGCTCGCAGCGAACGCCGTACCGGACGCCGTAACGGACGCCATAACGGACGCCGTAACGGATGCCGCCGACGAGGCCTCCACGGCCGAGTCCGACACCCCCGCCACGCCATCCATGTTCACCTTCGGCGGCTTCGGCACGCTCAGCGCCGTCCATGCCAATACCCGCCAGGCGGACTTCACCTCCACGTCGCTGCGCGCCAACGGCGCCGGTTACACGCGGCGCTGGAGCCCGACCGTCGACAGCCGCCTCGGTGCCCAACTTGGCGCAACCTTCAACAAGCAGTGGTCGGGCGTGCTGCAGGTGACCTCGCAACAGCTGCTGGACGGCAGCTACCGTCCGCACGTGGAGTGGCTCAACCTCAAGTACCAGATCACCCCGGACCTGGCCGTGCGCCTGGGACGCATCACCTTGCCGATGTTCCTGGCCGCCGACTACCGCAAGGTCGGCTATGCCTACGCGCTGGTGCGTCCGCCGCTGGAAGTGTATAACTCCATCCCCATCAGCAGCAGCGACGGCGTGGAGGTGAGCTACCGCTGGCGCAGCGGCGCCGTCAAGCACCGCACCCAGCTCACCTATGGCCACAACGAGATGCGCCTGACCGATGCCTACCGCTCCAAGGCGCGCGCCCTGGCGGCACTCACCTACAGCGCCGAAACCGGCGCGCTGACGGTGCGCGCCAGCGCCATCACGGCCAGGCTGTCGCTCAATATCGGCGACGAATTGTTCGACGCGATCCGCCAGTTCGGTCCGGCCGGCGACGCGCTGGCCAACCGCTACGCGGTCCACGACAAGCGCGCCACGGGACTGACCATCGGCGCCAGCTACGATCCGGGCCAGTGGTTCGTGATGGGCGAAATGTGCCAGATGGATGGCCGCTCGTACCTGGCCAAGACCCATTCGGCCTATGCGGCGGCGGGCTACCGCCACGGCAAGTTCACCCCGTACGTGGCCGTGGCCGGCATCGCGGCGAACGATCCGACCCGGGTCGATGGCCTGCCGGTCAGCGGCCTGCCACCGCGCGCCGCGGCCACCGCCATGCTGCTCAACGCCGGCCTGAATGCCGTGTTGACCACAATTCCGATCCAGTCCACCATCAGCGCCGGCGTGCGCTGGGATGCCTTTGCCGACGTGTCGTTCAAGCTGCAGTTCGACCGTGTTTTGCCGAAGGACGGTTCGCGCGGCACCCTGATCAACCAGCAGCCGGGCTTTCGCTCCGACGTGCCGGTCAACGTCACGAGCGTCGCGCTCGATTTCGTCTTCTGAGGGGCCGCATGCCTATCCCCTTCACGAAAAGCGTGCTGGCCGCTGCCCTGCTGGCCGGCAGTCTTCACAACGGCGCCGCCGCCGAGGTGGTGGTGATCGTCTCGGCCAAGAGTGCGCTCACGACCCTGCGCGCCGACCAGGTGGCCGACATCTTCCTCGGCCAGATCGCCAGTTTTCCCGACGGCGTGGAAGCGGTGGCCGTCGACCAGCGCATCGGCACCCCGCTGCGCGACGAGTTCTATCAAAAGGTCGCCGCCAAGACGCCGCCGCTGATCAAGGCTTACTGGACCAAGATGATCTTCACCGGGCGCGGCCAGCCGCCGCGCGAAGTGAGCGGCAATGCGGCGATCCGCAAGCTCGTCGCCGCCAATCCGGGCGTGATCGGCTACATCGACAAGGCGGCGCTGGACCCCAGCGTCAAAGCCGTGCTTGTGGTGAACTGATGACGCGGCGGGCCGCGTGAACGGGGTGGACCGGGCCGGGGGCGACAGCCGCCGCGTCGGCGACAGCCGCGACAGCGGTAATAGCCATACCACCCGCAGCCGCGCCACCGGCAAGCGCGCCATGCTGGTGCGCCTGCTCGGGCGCGGGCTGGAGACCCACATCTCGCTGCCCCTGTTCGCCCTGCTGCTGCTGGCGGTCATCGCCATGACCACCAACCACTTCATCGGCCTGGAACGCCACGCCGCGCGCCAGGCTGCGCGCGAGTCGAGCCGCGAACTGATCGACACCTACGAAGCCCAGGTGCAGCGCAACCTGGGCGGCATCGACCAGACCCTCAAGGTGCTCAAGTACGCGGTCGAACTGAATGGCCCGGCCGGCGCCATTCCGGCCCTGAACACCCAGGGCCTGCTGCCGCCGGGGCTGGTGTTCGTTGTTAGCGTGGTCGACCGCCACGGCAAGGTGGTGGCCAGTAACCCGCCCAACCTGTTCATCGATGTCTCGCACCAGAACTATTTCCGCTTCCACCGCGACGCCGTCTCCAGCAACGCGCCGTTTGTCAGCGACACCCAGCGCGACGCCGCCAATCCCGAATGGCACCTGCATTTTTCGCGGCGCCTGAACGACGCCGCCGGCCAGTTCGCCGGCGTGGTGATCGTCGAAGTCGACCCGGCCTACTTCACCAGCGGCTACGAGCGCTCGCGCCAGGGCGAGCAAGGCGCCATCGGCCTGTATGGCAACGACGGCAAATTCCGCGCGCTGCGCATCGGCGACAAGGTCAGCTGGGGCCTGGACGCGCCCCGTGCGATGCGGCAGGCGGGCGACGGCGAACTGCTGGCCAGCAGCTGGGACGGGGTGCGCCGCTATACCAGCACGCGCCGCCTGCACGGCTTCGCCCTGACCGCCGTGGTAGGCCTGGCCGAGAGCGAACAGATGGCCGCCTTCGAGCAGAACCGCCGCAATTACCTGTGGGTGGCCGGCAGCGGCAGCGCCCTGCTGGTCATCATCGTCACGCTGGTGTGCGTGTGGTCGTGGCAGCTCACGCGCACGCGCCGCCGCATCAACCGCGCCCAGGAGACCTACGCGGCGGCGTCCGAAGCCAGTCTGGACGCGTTCTTCGTGCTGCGCAGCGTGAGCAACGAGCATGGCACCATCACCGACTTCGTCGTCGAAGGCACCAACACGCGCGCCGAGAAACTTACGCGGCTGACCAAGCAGGAGCTGCGCGGCATGTCGCTGGCGGTGATCCTGCCGTCGTATCACAGCGACGGCATTTTCGAGGATCTGGTCAAGGTCACGCTAGTGGGCGGCGTGCACGAAGCCGACTGGCTGGCCTCGGCAAGCCCCGAGCCCGAACAGTGGCTGCACCGCCAGGTGGTCGCCGTCGAGGGCGGCCTGGTGGCCATCGTGCGCGACATCACCGAGCGCAAGGTGACCGAACAGCGCATCCGCCACATGGCGCACCACGACGACCTGACCGGGCTGCCCAACCGCAGCCTGATCCGCGACCGGCTCGACCAGGCCATTTTGCACGCGCAGCGGCGCGGACGCTGCGTGGCGGTCGCCTTCATCGACCTCGACGGCTTCAAGCTGGTCAACGACGGCCTCGGTCACAATGCGGGCGACGAGCTGCTCAAGGTGGTCGGCGCGCGCATGGCCGGCTGCGTGCGCCGCGAGGATACGCTGGGCCGCTTCGGCGGCGACGAATTCGTCATCATCCTGGCGGACCTGGCCGACAATCCGATGGCGCTCACGCCGCTGCTGGAAAAGGTGCGCCAGTCGGTGTGCGAACCGGTGCTGCTGGACGGCCAGGAAGTCCAGGTCAGCTGCAGCATGGGCGTGGTCATGTACCCGCGCGACGGCGCCGACGCCAACACCCTGATGATGAACGCCGATGCGGCCATGTACCGCGCCAAGGACCAGGGTCACAACAACTTCCAGTTCTACACGCGCGAGATGAACGCCAGCGTGGAAGAAAAGCTGATGCTGCTCGAAGGGCTGCGCTGCGCGCTCGACGAAGGCCAGTTCCACCTGCTGTACCAGCCCAAGGTCGATCTGCGCAGCGGCTTGATCCTGGGCGTGGAAGCGCTGATCCGCTGGCAGCATCCAGAGCACGGCCTGGTGTCGCCGATCCGCTTCATCGGTCTGGCCGAGGAAAGCGGCATGATCGTCGCCATCGGCGAGTGGGTGCTGCAAACGGCGTGCCGCCAGAACCAGGCCTGGCAGGACATGGGGCTGGCGCCCATCACTGTGTCGGTCAATGTGTCGCCGCGCCAGTTCGAAGAAAAGCGCCTGGTCGAACGCACCGCGCTGGCGCTGCGCGAAAGCGGCCTGGATCCCGCCAACCTGGAGCTGGAAGTCACGGAAGGGCTGATCATGCGCGACCTGGCGCAATCGGTCGAGAAGATGCGCGAACTCGAAGCGATGGGCATTTCGCTTTCGATCGACGACTTCGGCACCGGCTACTCCAGCCTGTCGGCGCTCAAGTCCTTCCCCATCACCAGCCTGAAGATCGACAAGTCGTTCGTGGCCGAACTGGCCGAGAACAAGGATGACCAGGCCATCGCCATGGCGGTCATTTCGCTGGGCCACAAGCTCAACCTGCGCGTCATCGCCGAAGGGGTGGAGACCGAGCAGCAGTGCAGCTTCTTGCGCGATAACGATTGCGACGAAATGCAGGGCTATCTGTTCAGCCGCCCGGTACCGGCGGCGCGCATCGAAGCCATGCTGACCGAGCAGGCACGCATGCTGAGCGAATGCGACGAGGCCGGCGCGCTGATCAACTTGCGACTCAATACCTACCGACCGAATGCGAATGCGGCATAAACTACTCGACCTGCTGTTGGGCACCGACCCCAAACTGCGCCGCATGATGCGCTACTGGGCCGCCACGGGACTGATCTACCTGATCTCGATCGCCCTCCTGATGCGCTCCGGCGACGGCGCCGGCGCCACGGCGCACTGGGCGCCGCTGGTGTCGTGGTTCTGCGCCGGCGGCGTGGCAGGGTTCTTCATCCTCAATCGCCTGAGCGCGCGGCTGGGCATCACGCCGCAAATCCTGGCGCTGCTGCAGGCGGCGTTCGCCATGCTGTGCGAGATCGGCGCGTACTCCGTGCTGGGCGCGCTGCGCGGCGCCTCGCTGGTGATCCTGCCGGTGGTGGTGGTGTTCTGCATGTTCTCGCTGCGTCCGCGCGCCGTCATGGCGCTGACCACGCTGTCTATCGCGGCGCTGGCGGCGGTGATGGTGGCGATGGTGCGCCACGACCCGGTCGCCTTTCCCGCCTCGGGAGAGTGGAATCACTTCCTGCTGGCGGCCAGCGCGCTGATCTCGATCACGCTGCTGACCGGCGAAATGAGCAAGCTGCGCTCGCGCCTGAAGCGCCAGAAAGAGGAACTGGCCGCCGCGGTGGGCACAATCCGCACGCTGGCGACCATCGACGAACTGACCTCGCTGGCAAACCGGCGCTACATGAACGAAGTGCTCAATGCCGAGGAACGGCGCCGGGTCGGCGCCGAGCAGCCGATCTGCATCGCCTTGCTGGACCTGGATTTTTTCAAGCGCATCAACGACCAGTACGGCCACGATGGCGGCGACGCAGTGCTGCGCGCGTTCGCCGCGGCGGCGCGCGCCGAACTGCGCGCCAACGACGTGCTGGCGCGCTGGGGCGGCGAAGAGTTTCTGCTGCTGTTGCCCGACACCGACCTGGAGCACGCACGCGCCGTGCTGGCGCGCATGGCGCAGCGGGTGGCCGAGGTGCGCGTGGCGGACCTGTGCGGCGAGCTGCGCATCACGTTTTCGGGCGGGGTGGCCGAGCGCCAGACGGGCGAGCCGTTCGCCGACACCATCACGCGCGCGGACCAGGCCATGTATGCGGCCAAGTCGTCCGGCAGGAATACGATTATTTCGGCCTAGGTGGGACGGTTAGCAGTGGTGTTCGGGGCGCAGTGCGTTCGGGGCGCTGCTTAGGCGGCCGCGAACAGGCGCGCCAGCAGCGCCTCCGGATCGCTCTCGACCATCATCAGCGCGGCATGCTCGCTGCGCACGAAGCCCTGCTCGCTGGCGTGGCGGATGAACTGCACCAGCGGATCATAGAAGCCCTGCACATTGAGCAGCCCGATCGGCTTGCGGTGGATGCCCAGCTGCGACCAGGTCAGCATCTCGAACAGCTCTTCCAGCGTGCCCATCCCGCCCGGCATGGCGATGAAGCCGTCGGACAGGTTGGCCATCATGGCTTTACGCTCATGCATGTCGGCCACCACATGCAAGCGCGTCAGGCCCGTGTGCCCCACTTCACGCTCGACCAGCGTCTGCGGAATGACGCCGCTGACTTCGCCGCCCAGGCGCAGCACCTCGTCGGCGATCACGCCCATCAGGCCCACGTTGCCGCCGCCGTAGACCAAGGTCAGCTCGCGCGCGACCAGCGCCGCCGCCATGTCCTGCGCCGCCTGCGCGTAGACGGGAGAGACGCCATGCAGGGCGCCGCAATAGACCGCTATCGACTTCATGGTTTTCCTAGCTAAACGACTGGGACTGGTTGATCTTCTTCAGGTATTCCTCGGACAGCTTCTGGAACAGCAGGTGGGTGTCGCCGCGCAGGTACGGTCCGATCTGCGAGAGCACCTGGTAGCAGCCGCGCGCCAGCGCGTCCGACATGGCTTGCTGCTCGGTGTACTTGCGCGGATTGCGCACGTACTCGAACGAGAGCCAGTAAGTGGCCACCACCACCATGTTGGTGGCCATGGCGTCGATGGCCGCGTCCGACGCTTCCATCGAGCCTTCGCTGCGCAAGTCTTCGCACAGGGCCTTGGCCACCTTGATCTTGTGCGCGAGGATCAGCTTGAAGTGCAGTTCCAGCTTGCGGTTGCGCGAGAGCAGATCGTTCAGGTCGCGGTAGAAGAAGCGGTAGCGCCAGATCAGCTCGAACATCAGGTGCAGGTACAGCCACACGTCTTCGATGTTGGAGCGGCGCGTCACCGGCACCGTCAGGATGCGCTCGATCTCGGTTTCGAACTGCACGAAGATCGAATTGACGATGTCGTCCTTGTTGCGGAAATGGTAGTACAGATTGCCGGGCGAGATATTCATCTCCTCGGCGATCACGGTGGTGGTGATATTCGGCTCGCCAAACTCGTTGAACAGCCGCAGCGATAGTTCGAGGATGCGTTCGCGGGTGCGGCGTGGCGCTTTTGGTTGCATGGGTGGGCGTTCTCTCTCTTTTTCTGATGCAAGCATAGCACCGATAAGCCCTACGCCGCAGCCTTGGTCTTTTTCGCCACACGCTTGGTTGCGGCTTTGGATGCCTCCTTGGATGCCGCCTTGGATGCCGCCTTGGGAGCGCGCTTGGCGGCGACCTTGGCCGATGCTTTGCCCGCCGCTTTGCCGGCAGCTTTGTCGGCTGGTCCACCTGCCCTCGCCCCGCTTGCCGGTGGCGCCTGATGCTGGGTCAGCGCCGTGACGGCGCGGCTCAACTGCTCGATGCGCAGCGACAGTTCCTGGATATCGGTCTGGCTGGGCACGCCCATGGTCGACAGCGCGCGCGCCACCCGGTCTTCAAACACCTGCTCCAGCTTGTCCCACGAGCCGGTCTGCTCGCCGTGCTCGTGCGCCGCCGTGGATTCGGCGATGGCTTCGCCTTCGGCCAGCGCCCGCGAACGCTGCTGCAGGTCGGTGCCTTCGCGCACCAGCGTGCGAAAGTCGTTGCTGCCCTCCTTCTGCGCCTTGGCGAACGCGCCCAGGCCGGCCTGCCAGATCTGCTGGGCCGAAGTGCGCACCGCGTCCGCCAGCGCCGCATCCGGGTCGCGCGCCACGGCCGCGCGCTTGACCTTGGCGCCGGTGTCCGCGCCCGCTGCGCTATTGAGTTTCCTGACCATGAGCGCTCCTTCAAGCGATGTTGAACGTGGCCATTCTAGTGCCCTGCTCTAGAGATCGGGTACTAAAGCGGCGCGGCGGCGCAGCTGACGTTCCAG
Source organism: Janthinobacterium lividum (assembly GCA_943372275.1). GTDB lineage: Bacteria > Pseudomonadota > Gammaproteobacteria > Burkholderiales > Burkholderiaceae_D > Telluria_A > Telluria_A lividum_A. The sequence goes on along the minus strand of CALRYE020000076.1, from coordinate 6,869 downwards.
GCATCGAGTTCGGCGCCGCTTTTGCGCAGCCACACGCGCACGCTGGTGCCGCGGTCGCTGCGGTACACCAGCGTGGCCATCTCCTCCGCCGTGCCCGGCAGCGGCGCCACGTCGAGCGCGGCCAGGCTGAAGGCGAACGAGCGCGCGCTGGCGCAGCTGCTGTTACCTGCCATGATCAGGCGCGCGCGCGGCAGCATGCGGGCCTGGCTGGCCAGGAGCGCGATCACGTCTGCGTCGGGCATGCGCTGCACCAGTTCTACTAAATGCGCCAGCTGCGCCGGCGCCGGCGCCGCGCAGGCGCCGGCCTGCAGCCACACCAGCTGGCGTTCCGGCTCCAGCGCGCGCCAGGCCTTGTCGAACACGAACTCGATGCGGCGCATGCGGCACAGGTTGCGCGCGCCGCGGCGCGCTCTGGCGTCGACCACCGCGCCCACCCGCCACGGCGCGCCGGCCGCGGCGCGCGTGACGACGAAGCGCGGCTGGGCCGCATGATCGTCGGGATAGCGCGCCTGATAGTAGGCGTGGAAGGCCGCTTGCTCGGCGGTGCTGGGCGCGCGCGATTCGGCGATCGGGGCCTGCCCCGCCGCGCCCGCCGTCAGGCACAGCGCGGCCAGCATGGTCAGCACGCGCATCATGAGCGCGGCACCAGCGGCACCAGCGACACCAGCGCCTTGGCGATGTACACCACGATCAGCGTGCCGGCCAGGTCGCCCGCCACCATGACCGCGAAGCCGCGCGCCAGGTCGACCTGGTCGCCATGGAGCAGAAACCACAGGTGCAGCAGCAAGGGATTGGCCACCGAGCAGCCCAGCGCGCACAGCAGCAGGCGGCGCGGCGTGAGGTTGGCCAGGGAAGCCTGCAGACCATAGCGGTGCCGCGCCGCCAGGTAGACCAGATACGGCGCGGCCGACGACAGGATGGCGCCCATGAACGAGCGCACACCATCCTGGGGGAAGAAGTGGAAGTAGTTGACCAGGCCGGACGCGATCAACAGTCCGAGGGCGCCGGCACCGCCGAACAGCAGCGGACACAGCAGGCGCATGCCGGCCGGCAGATAGATCCAGTTGATGCCAGGGGCGAATTCCAGCGGCAAGAAAAGCAGCTCGTTGGCAACCAGCATCGCCGAAAACAGCGCGATCGTCGCCACGATCATCGACAGGTTTAGTCTCAGTTGCGCCATGGAACTAGTGTAGAATTCTTCGAAGTTAACCCGCGCAGCTTACCTAAAAAACCGTAAGAGCGCCTACTTTATGTCGATGAAAAAACCAACCCGTCCCGCGGATATCTATTTGCGTTTTCTGCAGCTGGCCGAAGCCTTGCGCGGCTTGCCCACGCTGCCCGCCCTGGACCCGCTTGAAGAACGCATACTCAGCCTGATCGCCCGCGCCAGCGACACCCAGCGCCTGTCGGTGCGCGACATGATGGGCATGCAGCAGTTCGGCGCCCCGGCCACGGTGCACACGCGCCTGAAGTCGATGCGCGAAAAGGGCTGGATCGTGCTTAGCGACACCGCCGACGCGCGTCGCAAGCAGATCGAACTGACCCCGGCCGCGCTGCAGCACTTCGACCAGCTGTCCGGCTGCCTGATGCAGGCCGCAAAAGATACACGGCAATAACGGTATGTAATATTTCATACAAACAGTAACTTTTTTGAGCACGGACGCTCTATAATTTAGAGCAATTCCCTATGCAATGGAGCGAACTGCCATGCGACTACGTTTACGCTACGCCAAGCGGCGTCTGTCGATTGCCATCGAGCGCTTTCTGGGCGCGCAGGACCGCAGGGAACGCGTGATCGCCGCGCGCTGGGTGACGGCCTGGGCGATGTTGGCCGAGCGCGTCAACGAACAGTGCTTGGGAGAGCAGCTGCCGGCGTAGGCGCCGGGTCGATCCCTGCAAGCCGCCCGGCCTGGCGCGTTATCAGCGCATCGCTTACTGGGCGGCGGCGAGCGGCTTGACGGTCTGTTCCAGCGCTTTTTCCTCGATCACCTGCACGCACACACTGTTGTCGTTATCAAACAGGTGGAAGGCAATCCAGATATTCGTGGTCGGCGTACGCAGCAAGTACTGCTCGAAGCCCGGCGTGTCGGCCTCGTCGGACTTCTGCAGGTTCATGATGCGCAGCTTTTTGAACAGCGCGTCGCGGTCGCCGCCGTTCGCCTTGATGAATTCCTCGTCGCCCGGGTACACCGTATCGACGCGCACCGCGCCAAGCGCCTTGAGGGCCTGTTCGTAGTTACGGTGGATGCCCAGCGGCGACATCTTCAATGGACCCAGCGACGCGAAGCGTTCGGAAATCTTGCCTTCGACCTTGCGCACTTCCGTGCCGGCCAATACATAAGCGCGTTCGAAGTCGACGGTGGTGTTGTGCGCGCCGGGGTCGGTGCCGGCCGGCATGCTCACATACGGAAACGGCGGAACGGCAGCCGTGCTGACGGGGACGGAAGCGATGTCGAACGGCTTGCCGGCAGTCGCTGCAGGCGCTGCCACCGCGGGCGCCGCGGCAGCGGCGCTCTCGACCGGCGGGGCGGAAGTGGCCGCTGGCGCAGCCTCGGGCGCGGCGCCCTCCTTGCGCTTGCAGGCGGCCATGGACAGGGCGAGGGTAAGACCAACGACGGATACAAGCAGCTGACGCTTCATGGCAACTCCAGAACATATCGAGAGCGCAGAATACCAGAAACGTTGAAAGTTCTACAACATCAAACGCGCGCGGTCAGCGTTTTCCTAGCAACATGGTCAATGGGGGAACAGCGTACCAATCGACCATGTTGGAGGGTGTGCTGTACCCGACTGCGCCTGTGCTAGCGACGGCCCGAGCGCGTTGCCACGTCGACCCATACGGCCAAGGTCAGGATGAAGCCCTTGACGATCATCTGCCAGTAAGTGTCCACGTCCAGCATCGACATGCCGTTGTCGAGGCTGGCCATCACCAGCGCGCCGATCAGCGCGCCGTAGACGGTGCCCGAACCGCCGCGCATCGAGGTGCCGCCGATGAAGCAGGCGGCAATCGCGTCCAGCTCGCCCGAGGTACCCGCCGACGGCGAGCCGGCCGCCAGACGCGCCGTGTTGATGATACCGGCCAGCGCGCACATCAAGCCCATGATGCCGAAGATCCACATCTTGACGGCCCGCACGTTCACGCCGGACAGGCGCGTCGCTTCCATGTTGGAACCGACCGAGTAGACGCGGCGGCCAAACACGGTCTGCGTGGCCACGTAGCTGAAGATCCCCAGCAGAACCAAGAGCAGCAGCACCGGCAGCGGAATGCCTTCGTAGGAATTGAGCGTCTGCACGAACGCGAAGATCACCGCGCCGATGGCCACCAGGCGCACGCCGTCGCGCCACAGGGGCGCCACCGGCAAGCCATGGTGCGCCAGGTTGGCGCGCTGGCGCCAGGTCAGCACCGCCGCCAGCGCAAACAGCACCACGCCCAGCACGATGCCGAACTGCACCGACAAATAGCCCTGGCCCAGGTACACCAGCGGCTCGGACACCGGGGCCACCGTGGTGCCACCGGTCACGCCCAGCACCACGCCGCGGTACGCCAGCATGCCGCCCAGTCCCACAATGAACGAGGGAATGCCCACATACGCGGTCAGGTAGCCGTTGAACAAGCCGAGGAACAAGCCGCACGCCAGCACCAGCACCAGGGTCAGTTCCAGCGGCAGCTGGTGGCTGACGTCGAGCACGGCGGCAATGCCGCCCAACAGCCCCAGCAACGATCCCACCGACAGATCGATTTCGCCGGCAATAATCACGAACGCCATGCCGCAGGCGACGATCCCCGTCACCGCCATCTGGCGCATCAGGTTCGACAAGTTACGGGGCGAGATGAACCCGCCTTCGGTTTTCCAGCTGAAAAACGCCCAGATCAGGGCGATGGCAATCACCAGCGCCAGGATCTTGTACTCAGTGAAGAGTCGCTTGATATTAAAGTTAGTCATGTGAACTTATCTGTAGGTTGTGCTCGTACCGCGCGGTTACCGTACGGTTACGCATGCGTGGCGGCGTTGGCGTCGTGCTGGCCCAGTGCGGCGGCAAGCAACATTTCCTGGGTCAGGTCGTTGTTGACGAAGTTGCCGCGCAGCTGGCCCTCCCCCATCACCAGCACCCGGTCGGAAATGCCCAATACCTCAGCCAGTTCCGACGACACCATGATGATCGACATGCCTTGCTTGGCCAGCTCGAACATCAGCTTGTAGATTTCATACTTGGCGCCCACGTCCACGCCGCGGGTCGGTTCGTCCAGGATCAGCACCTGCGGGCGGGTCAATAGCATCTTGGACAGCACGGCCTTTTGCTGATTGCCGCCCGACAGCGCGGTAATCGGCAAAAACGGGCTGGCCGTCTTCAAGCCCAGCCGCGCGATCTGCTCGCGGATGGTGACCAGTTCCGCTTCCGGATCGATGCGCGTCATGCTGGAAAACTGATCCAGCACCGCCAGCGTGATGTTCTGGCCGACCGACAAGTCCTGCACGATGCCGTGCTGCTTGCGGTCTTCCGGCACCAGCGCCAGCCCGGCCTTGATGGCGCGCTGCGGCGTGGCGGTATCGATGGCTTTGCCGTTGAGCAGCACTTCGGCCTCGTAGCGGCCCGGGTAGGAGCCGAACAGCGCCGTCACCAGCTCCGTGCGCCCTGCCCCGACCAATCCGGCCACGCCCAGGATCTCGCCCTTGCGCAAGGTGAACGACACATTGTCGACGCGCTTGCGTTCCGGCTTGTCGATGTCGTAGCAGGTCACGTTGTTGGCTTCGAAAATGACTTCGCCCAGTGCGTGGTCCTGCTTCGGATACAGCTGGTTCATCTCGCGCCCCACCATCTGGGCGATGATGCGGTCGATGTTCATTTCCGGCATCGGCGTGGTGGCGATGTGCTTGCCGTCGCGGATGACCACGATGGTGTCGCACACGGCTTCGACTTCGTCGAGCTTGTGGGAAATGTAGACGCAGGCCACGCCCTTGGCTTTCAGGCCGCGCACGATATCCAGCAGCACCTTGATCTCGGCCGCCGTCAGCGACGACGATGGCTCGTCGAGTATCAGCAGCTTGGCGTTCTTGTTGAGCGCCTTGGCGATCTCGATCAGCTGCTGGTGGCCGCCGCCGTAATTCATCACGGGCAGCACCACGTTCACGTCCGGCAGCTTGAGTTCAGCCAGCAATTCCTCGGCGCGGCGGTTCATGGCGGGGTAATTCATGCGCCCGCCCGGCAAGGTCAGTTCGTTACCGAGAAAAATATTCTCGGTGACGGACAGCTCGGGCACCAGCATCAGTTCCTGGTGGATGATGATGATGCCGGCCGCTTCCGTATCGCGGATCGAGGTCGCCTTTAACGGCTGGCCCTGCCACGAAATCTCGCCGTCCCAGGTGCCGTGCGGGTACACGGCCGACAACACTTTCATCAGGGTCGACTTGCCGGCGCCATTCTCGCCGCACAAGCCGATGCACTCGCCCGGCTTGATCGCAATGTCAATCCCGTTAAGCGCAGGGACACCGCCAAATTTCTTGACGATGTCCTTCATTTCAAGCAAATATCCGGACATCTGATTCTCGTCTCTCAAAAACGGCTGTGTCGGTCCGGCTTACTTGGCCGAAATCTGGGCCTGGGTGTAGAAGCCGTCCGTCACCAGCACGTTCAGATTGGCTTTGGTCAGCGGAACTGGCTTCAGCAGCAGCGTGTCCACTTTCTTGAAACCATTGTCGTACTGCGAGTTGTAGGCAGGCTTTTCGTTGCGCACCAGTTGCACGGCCAGCTTGGCCGCTTCGGTCGCCAGCAGCTTGATCGGCTTGTAGACGCTCATGGTTTGGGTGCCGGCTGCCACGCGCTTGACGGCGGCAATGTCGGCATCCTGACCCGACACGGCCACTTTACCCACCAGCTTTTGCGCCGACAGGGCCTGGATCGCGCCACCGGCGGTGCCGTCGTTCGAGGCGACCACGGCGTCGATCTTGTTGCCGTTGGCCGTCAGCGCGTTTTCCACGATGGACATGGCTTCCGACGGGCTCCACTCCTTGACCCACTGCTTGCCGACCACCTTGATGTCGCCCTTGTCGATCAGCGGCTGCAACACTTTGAGCTGGCCTTCGCGCAGCATCTTGGCGTTGTTGTCGGTCGGCGCGCCGCCCAGCAGGTAGTAGTTACCCTTCGGTTTGGCGGCGACCATGCTGGTGGCCTGCATTTCGCCGACCAGCTTGTTGTCGAACGAGATGTAGGCATCGATGTCGGCGTTCAGGATCAGGCGGTCGTACGACAGCACCTTGATCTTGGCCTTCTTGGCTTCGCGCACGGCGTTGTTCAGCACGGTGGCGTTGTACGGCACGATTACCAGCACGTCCACGCCGCGCGAGATCAGGTTCTCGATCTGGGCGATCTGGCGCTGTTCGCTGGCGTCGGCCGACTGCACGAACACCTTGGCGCCCAGCTTTTCAGCGGCGGCGGTCAGGTAGTCGCGGTCGCGGGCCCAGCGCTCAAGGCGCAAGTCGTCGATCGAGAAACCGATTTTCGGGTTCTTGGCGTCGGCGCTGGCAGGTCCGGCGGACATGGCCAGCAGCATGGCGGCAGCGGCGGCGGTCAGTAATTTCTTCATCTTTGTCTCCGTTATAGTGGGTATAGGTATCGATGTGGATTACAGGACAGCTTATTGGTTGCTGTTTATTGGTTGCTGTCTATGGCTTGAGCGACGCGTCTTTCAGCGGCTCAGGCAACAGGGCTTCAGGGAAATCCTGGTAGCACACGGGGCGCAAGAAGCGCACGATGGCCAGCGTGCCCACCGAGGTGATGCGCGAGTCCGACGTGGCCGGGAACGGGCCGCCGTGCACCATGGCACTGGCCACTTCCACGCCGGTCGGGAACCCGTTGACCAGAATGCGGCC
>CALRYE020000075.1:0-26535 GCA_943372275.1 Janthinobacterium lividum | reverse complement strand
CTGGCGTTTGCCGGCCTGATGGTCATCGGCGCCATGGCGATGGCGATGTACGAGCTGTTCGCCATCGTGGAAAAGCGCACGACCGGATGGGCGCACCGGGGGGCTGGCAACTAGGTTTTGCCGCGGCATGATGGTGGGGCGGGTGCGGTCTGGCATAATCTCGCGCCTCAGCCTCGCGGCTTTACTGCATCATCGCCATCACGCATGACACATCCCCACCAGTTCGAGCAGCACGAAGTCGACGCGCTGTACCGCGTCATGCGCGCGCGGCGTGACATGCGTCATTTCCTTCCCGGTCCGATCGACCCTGAACAGCTGGGCCGGTTTCTCGACGCTGCCCATTGTGCGCCCAGTGTCGGCTTCATGCAGCCATGGCGCTTTGTGCGCATTTCCGACCCGGCGCTGCGGCGCGCGCTGTACGAGCACGTGCAGGCCGAACGCGCGCTCACCGCCGAGTGCATCGGCGAGCGCGCCGACGAATTCATGCGCCTGAAGGTCGAGGGCATCCTGGCCTGCGGCGAACTGCTGGTGGTGGGGCTGGTGGACGGACGCGAGCGTTATGTGTTCGGGCGGCGCACCATGCCGGAGATGGATCTGGCATCGGCGTCGTGCGCGATCCAGAATTTTTCGCTGGCCGCGCGCGCCGAAGGCGTGGGAGTGGGCTGGGTGTCGATGTTCGATCCCGAGCAGGTGAGGGCGCTGTGCAAGATGCCCGAAGGTAGCGCGCCGATTGCGCTGCTGTGCGTGGGCCACGTCGCCGCGTTCTATCCCGAACCGATGCTGCAGACCGAACGCTGGGACAGCCGGCGCGCGATCGCCGACATTGTGTATGAAAATGCATGGGGTGCGCAGGCGGACTCCCCTTGCAACGTCCAGCCGCCGTCACCGGAGAGCAACGCATGAGCAGTACCGACACCCCCTTGATCGCGTCATCCGCTGCGCCCGAGCCGAAACCGCTCAAGCCCACGATCGGCAATTACCGCCGCCATCTGCTGGTGTGCACCGGCACGCGCTGCAGTGCCGACGGCGCGTCGCAGGCGCTGTTCGACAGCCTGGGCGACAAGTTCAAGGCGGCCGGCATTCAGGAAGGCGCGCTGCGCGTCAAGCGCAGCCGGGTCAGCTGCTTTGCCGCCTGCAAGGGCGGGCCGATCGTGTGCGTGCAGCCGGACGGCACCTGGTACTACGACGTCACGCCGGCCAACATGGACCGCATCATCGACGAGCACCTGTGCAATGGCCGGCGCGTCGAGGACCTGGTGTTTCACCAGGCCGGCGAGGACTAACGGATCCTTGACTCAGCAGTCGGCCGGCGCCGGCCTGACGAAGTTGGGCAGCCGCAGCAGGTAGAAACTCACGCCCGCGCCCACGGCGAGCAACAGCAGCCGCAGCCACAACGGCTCGAAGCGCCACGCGGCGTAGGCGAGCGAACTCCACATCATGACCAGCGCCAGCACCTTGGCGCGCGCCGGAATGCCGCGTCCCGCTTCATAGTTGCGCAGGTACTCGCCGAACACGCCGTGGCTCAGCAGCCAGTTGTGCGCGCGCGTGGAGCTGCGCGCGAAGCAGGCCGACGCCAGCAGCAGGAATGGGGTGGTCGGCAGCAGGGGCAGGAAGATTCCCAGGATGCCCAGCAGCAGGCACAGCGTTCCGCAGATTTTAAGCACTAGTTTCATCACGCTAGTCTACCGGAGCACCCGGGCGCGGCCCAGTTAATCCGCGATCCGCTGGACGCTGTCGTTATAGACGTCAGCCACCCCGCACCCTGGCGGTACATCAAAAGGGACGATGGGCGTCGTGAAGCGCACGCTGCTGCGCCCGCCGCCGTTGTTTCGATACTGGGAGCGCTGGGCTTTCAAGCCGCCGTCGGCCAGCAGGAACAGATGCAGCCTGTTCTCCTCCAGCACACCCGGCGGCGCACGCGTGCTGCGAAATGCGGGAACCAGCAGGGTCGCTTCATGCCACTTGGCATCGCTCTGCGCATGTTGCCAACGTATCCGCAGCGGTCCGGCCAGCCGGTGGATCAGCGGATTGCCGAACGCACGGCAAAACCCCAGGGTGAAGGGTTCGATGGATTCGTCGAGGCCGATGGTCACGCCATCGATCTCCAGCCGGACGACCGCGCGCTCGGTCAAGTTATGGGTCGCCACCCAGATCGTCGAGTCGCGCAGGTTGCGCGCCTCACTCCCCAAGCTGTCCAGTCTGGTGATAACCGGGGCTACTTCAACCCGGTCGGGATAGTAGTAATTCATAAACCGGGGCGCCGCTTCGGGCGCCAGTCGCTGCGCATCCGGGTACAGGCCGCGCAGCACTACCGGCAGCGTGGTGGTCTTTGCCTTGTCCCAACAAGTATGGAATGGTTTTATAGCCGACGTTGGGATCCGTGAGCACTTGAACGCTGAATGTGCCAAGCATCAGGCCCAGTACCAGGCTCATGATCAAGCCGGAGGCGGGAAATGGCGGCTTGCTCTCTGATGCGGTCAGCGCCATGGACGTCTGCTTTCTATTAATTATTTATCAATAGCATTCTAACGGGTTGGGCGTGCGTTACCGGACCACGCGGCATCTGGGGAGCCGCTTCCTTGGTCACGGATGCAATCGTGGAAATATTGCAACAAAGTGAAAAATGTTCGCGTGCGCGCAACAAAATTGCTTTTGTTATCTTAGGATGTGGGCATATCAATTTTTTAACAGCCAAGGGAATAAAGCAATGAAGAATGTTACCGTCCGCCTCCTGTCCAGCCTCGTCCTCATGGCCGCCTCGTTCGGCGCGTCGGCTGGTACCCTCGTGTCCAAAACGCTGGAAGTCAAAGGTGTTTTTAACGAAAAGGTCGGACCCGCTCCCCAGTGCGCCTCGCAGCTGGGCGGCAAGCTCGCCGGTCACGGCGAAGTGGCCGACGGCACCCCGGTGTCGTTCGTCGGTGGCGATTGCTTCGCGCAGTCTGGCTATGTATTCACCTTCAGCAACGGCAAGTTTATTCTGCTGTACCCGAACGGCGACCAGATCTTCGCCAACTACGGCGGCCAGTTCCTGCCGACCGGCGTAGGCACGGCCTACGTCATGAACGGCGGCACGTTCACCATTACCGGCGGTAGCGGCACCTATGCCGGCGCCCTGGGCGGCGGCGTTCTGAGCGGCACCGAAGACTTGTCAAACGGCGCCGGCACCATCGCGTTGTCGGGCCGGGTCGTGTACAAATTGAGATAATTCGGTCATACCGACCGGCAAAAAAAGAGCGGCATGCATGCCGCTCTTTTGTTTGACTTACCCCTTGGCGTGGCCGTCTGTCATGCCAGCAAGCGGCGCGGGGTCGCAGCGCCAGACGCCTTGGCCGCCGCCCGCGCATTCGCCGGCTCATTGCCGGTCGTAAAAATACTGATCGCTTCCACCAACGCCTGAGCCTGATCCTGCAGACTGGCCGACGCGGCCGCGGTCTGCTCCACCACCGCGGCATTTTCCTGAGTCATCGCGTCCATGTGCGTGACGGCCTGGTTGACCTGCTCGATGCCGGTACTTTGCTCGCTCGACGCGACGGTGATATCGGCCATGATGCTGGTCATGCGCAGCACGCTGCTGGCGATGTCGGTCATCGCCACGCCGGCCTGATCGGCCAGGTCGTTACCGGCCGCGACGGTCTGGACGCTGCGCCCGATCAGGTCCTTGATTTCCTTGGCCGCGCTGGCCGAGCGCTGCGCCAGATTGCGCACTTCGCTGGCGACCACGGCGAAGCCGCGTCCCTGTTCACCGGCGCGGGCCGCTTCCACCGCCGCATTGAGCGCCAGAATATTGGTCTGGAAGGCGATGCCGTCGATCACCGAGATGATGTCGACGATCTTGCTGGAGCTGACGTTGATCTCGGCCATCGTCTGCACCACCTGCGACACCACCGCGCCGCCCTTGCTGGCCACGGCCGAGGCGCTTTGCACCAGTTCGTTGGCCTGATGGGCATTCTGGGCATTCTGCTTGACCGTCGAGGTCAGTTCCTCCATCGATGCGGCGGTCTGCTCCAGGTTCGAGGCCTGCGCTTCGAGCCGGTTCGACACATCCGCATTGCCGCTGGCGATGTCGCGCGTGGCCGCGTTGATGTTGTCGATGCTGCTGCGTACCTCGCCGACGATGCCGCGCAGACTGTCGTTCATCTGGCGCAGCGCCCGCAGCAACTGGCCGACCTCGTTCGGCTTGCCCACATCGAAATCATTGACCAGATTGCCCGTAGCGACGTTGCGCGCGACGGCGATGGCGTTCTCGAGCGGCACGGTGACCGAGCGCGAAATCAGCATGGCCATGTAGCCGGCGCCGCCGAGCAACAGCAGCATCGCGCCCAGCATGGTCCAGCGGGTGCGCTCGAACTGCGCGATGCGCTGCGCCAGCAGGGCGTCGATCTGGCGGGTGGCCGAGGCAATCAGCGCGAACTGGCCGTCGATGACCTGGGTGGTGATGCGCACGTAGTCGTCCGGCGCGTAGCTCAGCGTGGCGGGCTGGATGATGTGCGCGTTGACCAGCTCCGACACCTGCTGCGTCGACTGCGCCATCTGCGCCATCGGGCCGCCGAGCGTGTCGGCCAGCGCTGGATTGGCATGGACGGCCTTGCCGAACGCGGTCACGGTCTGGTCGAGCCGGTCGGCCACGCGGGCGACGGTCGCCATCAGCATCAGGCGGTCTTCCTGCGACGCTTCGTGTTTGGCCAGCAGGCCGGCGCCCTTGGCGCGCGTCTTGCCCACTTCCTCGGTCAGGTAGGGCAGCTGGTAGAAAATCGCTTGCACCAGCTGGTAGGTGTCCTTGTCCGGGTCCAGGCTCAGGCCATAGTGGTCGCCGATCAGGTCGTTGACCTTGAGCAGCCGGGGCACCAGTGCCGTGTGCGCGGCATAGCTTTCCGGCACGGTCAGGCGCTTGCCGGCCACATCGGCGCGCAGGGTTTCCCAGCTGCGCAAGACCTGGCCCCAGGCCTGGCTCAGGGCCGGTTCCTGCAACTGTTTGACGATGGCATCGACGGCGGCGTAGCTGGCGTCCGCTTCGGCCTGCTTGGCTTCGCGCTTGCCCGCGCCGCCGGCGACGTCGCCGAGCATCAGCGCCGACAGGCCGCGGTGCTGCTGGGTCAGCTGGATCATGCGCAGGCTGGCGGAGACCGCCTGCATGCCGTCGCGCTCGCCATGGTAGGCGGTGACCGCCTTGGCCGCTTCGCGCGTGTACAGCACGGTCGGGATGGCGGCGACCAGCACCGCCGTCAGGCTCAAGACCAGAAATTTTTGCCACAACTTGAGAAAGCGACCGGTCACCGGGAGGGTCATAACGTTCCTTGACGAATGCACGCGCCGCGCGGACGCACGGCTGTCCAGTCATCATAAACGGCCCGATAAGTTTCCATGCGTATTTTACATAAATGACTACAAGAAACTTTACGGTTGTGACATTCGCGTCACCGGGCGCTGGCAGATGCAGTTTGGAAACGAAATATGGTCGAAAAGCCGCTCTGTTCGTTGCTTCAAAAACATTGCTCAACCTGTAAGCTGACGTCAAGACAGTCAGCCGTCTGTCTCTATCGCCGCTATCAGGGGAATGCTGTGTATTCTGGATTAATCGAGTTGTCGCCCAACGCCATGCTGGCCTTGATGGCGCTGTCCTACGCCACCACCGTCGGGGCGAGCGAACTGTATCTGCACCGGGCCCGCTCCCATCGCGCCATTACCTTTCATCCCGTGCTGTGCCATGCCTTCCGCATGTGGATCTGGCTGACCACCTACGGCGTGACGGTCAAGACCTGGGTGGCCGTGCATCGCAAGCACCACGCCAAGTGCGACACCGTGGACGACCCGCACAGCCCCGTCATTCATGGCCTGTGGACCATCCTGACCAAGGGCACGCTGCTGTACCGCAAGGCCGTGCGCGACGCCGATCTGGTCAAGGCCTACGGCGTGGGCATGACGGAAGACTGGATGGATCTGAATTTTTATACCAAGTACCGCTTCCGCGGCGCGCTGACCTTCCTGGCGATCGAAATCGCCGTGTTCGGCTTCACCACGGGGTTACTGCTGTGGCTGTTCCAGATTTCGCTGCTGCCGTTCTGGGCGTCCGGCTTCATCAATGGCTTGTTCCACCGGGTGGGCTACCGCAACACCGACACCAAGGATGCGTCGCGCAATTTCTTCCCGATCGGGATCATCTTTGGCGGCGCCGAACTGCACAACAATCACCACGCCAATCCTGCCTCGGCCAAAACCTCGACCCAGTGGTGGGAGTTCGATTCCGGCTGGCTGGTCATCCGCACGCTGGCCGCCGTGCGGCTGGTGCGCATCAACCGGGTGTAGCCGCAGTCCCAAGCCGGGTGTAGCCGCAGTCCCAAGCCGCTTTCCAGGCAGCTTCCCAAGCTGATTGCCGAGCGTTAAGCCGCATCGAGCGCGCGCCAGGTGAGTGGTCCGACGATTCCGTCGGGCACCAGCGCATAACGCCGCTGAAACTGGCGTACCGCCGCTTCCGTCAACGGACCGAACTGGCCATCCTGCGTCACCCCGCATTTGGCCTGCACATAGCGTACCAGTTCGCCACTGGCGCCGCGGCGCAGGGTCGGCCGCGCCTCCTTGCCGTCGCCCGCGGGCAGCGGTTCTTTTGAGGGGATCAGCACCGGCGGGTGGGCGCCGCCATTTAGGAGCGCGGCCACCGAACTGCGAAACTCATCCATGTCCAGCAGCGGATCGATCTTGCGCCCCTTGGGCAGCGCGTATTCCTTGTGCCCGACGCAGTATTCGACCCCGCGCCCCACGTGGCTCAGAATGGCGGCCACGCCGCGCCGGCAGGCATTGAGCTGCACGGCCGGCCACGCCAGGTCGTCGGTGGTGCCGGCGTTTTCCACCTCGATGCCGATGAAATTGCTGTTGCCGCTGCTGATGCCCTGCCACTGGCCGGTGCCCGCGTGGTTGCAGCGCCCCGCGGCGATGACGTAATAAGTGCCGTCGCGCCCCAGCCCCAGCTGCGCCAGCGGGCCGGGCAGGTCGTGGCGCCCGCTGACCAGCGTGGTCAGGCTGGGCATGTTGCCGCTGCGCGAGCCGGCGGTGTGGTGGCACATGGCGCCCAGCACCGGCCCCATGTCGCCCACGCCGCGCTGGTCCCAGCCGTTGACCGTGGCCACCTTTAATCCTGCCGCTTCGAGTACCTGCGGCAGCCAGACCAACGCATGCGTCATGATGCGACTCCTCCCCGCGCCGGCGGCAAGTCTTCGTCGCGGGTGACGGCCGTGATGTCGACCAGGCACTCGTCCACGGAACTGGGCGACAACGCCGCCGGCTGCGGCGCCGTGCCATCGGTTGCGGAATAGGCCAGCCGGCGCAGCGGGGCCGGCGCTGTGGTCTGGTATGCCTGGTAGGCCGCATACAGCACCAGCAGCCCCAGGCTCAGGCCCGCGAGCACGAGGGGGCTGACCATGGCGGCGCGCTGTGGCGACGCCAGTTCCAGCCGCACCCTGGCATTAGCCCCATCAGCCCCGTCGGACCCGTCGGGCGAGATCATGACCGTGATGGTTGGCATCGCAGATTCTCCTCCAGTGACCATGAAAATAAGTCTATCAGCGCCGTGGCGTCCCACGGCCCAAGGTGTGTGCCGCGCCGCCCTTCACGACTGACGCAGGTCAATACGGCGGGCGCGCCGGCGCAGCCCCGACAGTCATGCGGCCCTTGCCCGTGCGCTGCAACGCCGTTGTCATCGTGCTGTCATGGTCCCGTCATTTATGTTTGTTTTAATGCATCCTGCATGTCGAGAAGGCATCAGTTTGACCCCGCCGGTCAGCGCCGCCCACCGCCAGCACGCCGTTGAATTACCCCATACCAATCGTGGCTGTCGCCTCGCGTCCTGTGACGCTGGCGCCGGCCGGCGCACTCCCAATGTCTGAACAAAGGCCAGCAATGAACTCTACCAATGTCTCGTCCACGCGTCGCAATCTGCTCAAGGGCATCGCCGGCGCCTCCGCGCTGCCATTCGTGGGCGCCTTCGCCGCCCTGCAATCGCAGCAGGCGCTCGCCGCCAATGGCACGACCACGCTGATCGCCAGCCCGTACGGCCCGATCGCCCCGGTCAACGACCTGATCACCGGCCTGCCGCTGCTGCAATTGCCGGCCGGCTTCACCTACAAGAGCTTCGGCTGGCGCGGCGACATGATGACCGACGGCAAGCCGTGCCCTGGCGGCCATGACGGCATGGGCGTGGTGGTGTCGCGCAAGGTCGGCCGCAGCACCGAACTGGTGCTGATCCGTAACCACGAAATCGGCGGCGCCTCGCCGGCCAGCTTCATCGATGCCCATGCCGTCTACGACAGCGGCACCACCAGCGCCACGACCACCAACAAATTCGGCGGCGGCAACACCAACCTGCTGTTCCGCGACGGTAACTGGGTCAGCATGACGCCGAGCCTGGGCGGCACCCAGACCAACTGCGCCGGCGGCGTGACCCCATGGGGCACCTGGCTGTCGTGCGAGGAAGTCAGTTCCGACAACGTCAGCGCCGGCGGCAAGAAGCACGGCTACGTGTTCGAAGTGACGGCCGATCCGGCCCAGACCACCGGCCAGCCGCTCGTCGGCCTGGGCCGCTTCGGCCACGAAGCCGCCGCCATCGACCCGTCCAATGGCAACGTGTACCAGACCGAAGACAGCTCCGGCAAGTCGGGCTTCTACCGCTTCGTACCGGACATCAAGCAAGGCTACCCCGGCTCGCTGGCCATGGGCGGCGTGCTGCAGATGGCCAAGGTCAAGGGCATCTCGAATGCCAACCTGGCCACCGCGGCGGTCAATGTCACGTACGAGCTGGAGTGGGTCAACATTGCCGACCCGGACGCCAACCGCGGCAGCATCACCGGGCCGTCGGGCACCACCATCAGCAACGCGGCCGGCCCGTTCGTGCAGGGGTTCGCCCAGGGCGCGCTGCGCATGAACCGCGGCGAAGGCATCTGGTATGCGCAGGGCAAGATGTACGTGATGGACACCTCGGGCGGCGCCGTGCAGCGCGGCACCATCTGGGAACTCGATCTGGCCACCCAGATCCTGAAGTGCATCTACTCCAGCCCGAGCCAGCTGGTGGGCAACATGGGCGACAACCTGACCGTCAGCCCGCGCAACGCCATCCTGATCTGCGAGGACGCCTCCAGCGCCGCCAACGACAGCTTCGGGTTCGGCCAGCGCCTGATGGGCGTCACGGGGCAGGGCGACGCCTACATCTTCGCCAAGAACAACATTGTGCTGACCGAACAGCAACTCAACGCGGCCGGCAAGCTGACCTCGCTGGCCGGCGACCGCCGCGCCAACGAGTTCGCCGGCGCCTGCTTCGATCCGACCGGGCGCTACCTGTTCGTCAACATCCAGACCCCCGGCGTCACCTTCGCCATCTCCGGCCCGTGGGCCAAGGGTCCGCTGTAATCCTGGCACGCAGCGCAGGGCAAGGTGCCACTGGCACGTGTCCTGCGCAACACCAGCACTGGTCATCAAGTACCCACTTTAGAAAGCACACCATGAAACTGAGCACCCTGTTTGTCCCATTCCTGGCCGCACTGGCCCTGTCGGGCAGCGCCAACGCCGCCCTGTTCACCGGCACCAGCGGCGCGGCAGCCAACGTGACCGATTACAGTACCGGCGGGCTGGTCGCGTTCGACCTGGACGTCAAGGATTTTTCCAGGACCACCTTGAATTTCGTCATCGAGCAGGGCGACCTGCAAGGCCCGCTGAGCTTGAACGCGCTGTTTCGCAACCTGTCCGGCGCCAATTTCTCGCAGTTCAGCGTGGCGCTCAACGGCATCACCTTCGCCGCCGCCGGCACCATCACGCCCGCCTTCGGCACGGTCGGCAACGTGGCCCTGACCAGCACCTCGGCCACGATCGCCTTCAGCACCCCGGAGCCGGCCGAGTTCCAGTTCGGTAACGTATTTCCCGAGCCAAATCAGGTCGACTGGCTGTTGCAGACGGCCAACCTGCAGGTCGGCGATGCGTTTTCGATCACCGCCAGCGTGCCGGAACCGACCAGCGTGCTGCTGATGCTGTCGGGCTTAGCCGCGGTGGGCGTGGTCGCCCGTCGGCGTCGCCGTCAGGCGTGAGCCGCGCGCCGCGCGCCAGCCGGCGTGGCACAGCGACCCGATGGCCCAGGCGGTCAGGAAGGGGTCCAGCAACGCCGACCATAGGTTTCCTGTGGGCAGGCGCGTGACGGCGAACAGGGTCAGCGCGCCCAGCACGGCCAGGGCGTAGGCGCGGCTCACGCCGCGCAGCACGGCCACGGCGCAGGCGGCGGCCAGCAGCACGACGGCCACCGGTGCGCCGGTGGGGCCGAAGCCGGCCACGTACAGGCCGAACGAGAGCAGGCCGATGGCCTCGAGGTACAGCGCGGCGCCGGCCAGCACGATGGCGGCGGCCAGGCCGGTGGGCAAGGCGGCTCGGGGGAGCGCGGCCTGGCGCGCCGGCCACAGGCGTGCCAGACAGATGCCGGTCAGCACCGCACTTGGGTACTGGAACGCCAGTCCCAGCCAGTAGGCGGGGGAGGCCGCGCCGGGCACCAGGTGCAGCGCCACGCTGCCGGCCAGCAGCATCAGCCTGGCGGCCGGACCCAGCCGCAAGCGCCGCGGCAGCAAAAAGACGATCACGGCGGTGGCGACGATGCCCCAGGCCAGCTGGCCGTACAGCACCTGCCAGGCCAGGTCAGGCAGGCTCACAGGGGGGCCTCGGCAGGGTCGAGGCGGTACACATGGTGGGCGATGGCATTGCGCCGCGAGGTGTAGCTGATGTGCAGTTCATTGCCGATCTGCTGCAGGCTGGGATAGGAAAACTCTTCGGCTTCTGCGCCGCGCTCGACGTCGAGCACGGGTTGCCAGGTGCGCGCATCGCGCGAGCTGGACAGGCGCAGGATGCTGCGCGAGCGGGCGCCCGCGATGACGTAGTTGTGCAGCAGATAAATGGTGCCGGAATTCACGCGCAGGGCGGCCACCGAGGTGCTTTGATTGGGCAGCGTCGACGCCGGCATGTCTTCCCAGCTGTCGCCGCCGTCGCGGGTATAGGCTTGCTGCATCAGCCCGTCCGGGCTGGCATCGCGCATCAGCGCGTGTGCTTCGCGCGCCGACACCGGCACCAGGGCCGGCTGCAAGGTCGTGGTGCGCGCGCCGATGCGGGTCAGGGCGCGCGGCGCGCCGTCGGCGTCGAACGCCATCAGCATGGGGTACTTGATGCCCAGTTCAAAATACATGGGCAGCCACCAGCCGCCGTCGTCCAGGCCGACGGGCGAGGTGCGCACCAGCACGCTGGTATTGAACAGCGGCGACAGCGGCAGCACGCGCTTGACGGTGAAGGTGATGCCTTCGTCGGCCGAGACCACATGCACCACGCGCGAGGCGGCCCAGCCGCCCAGCCCGGTGGCCACGACGAACAGGTGGATGGTGCCGTCGCGGCCGGCCCAGGCCACCGGGTTGCCGATGCGGCGCACGCCGAAGCCGAGCGCGTCGCCCAGCGAAGCGCGGCTGGCCACTTCGCGCGGCGCGGCCCATACGCCGTTGGCCCAGCGCGAGGAATACACTTTGACGTCGGGGCCGCTTTCGCGGCTGCCGGCCCACCAGAACACCATCAGCTTGTTGCCGGGCAGGGTCACCAGCGAGCTGGCATGGGCCGACGGCGCGCCGGGCGGCACGGGAATGAGGGAAGCGGCAATCCGGGTCAGGGTCGGGGCGCGCTGGTCGGCGCTGGTGGCCACCACGGGCGCGGTGGCCAGGCGGTTCAGGCCGGACCAGCGATGCAGCTCGGCGACCACGATCAGCACCAGCGCCACGCAGCACAGCACCAGCAGCATCAGCGGCGCGCGCCGGGTGCCCGTCAGCGCGCCGGGCTGCTGGGGAAACAGCAGGATGTCGGGATCGGCGACGAAGTCGTTGCCATGCAAACCGATCGGGCCTGCGCTGTGCGGGGTGGACATAAGCTCCGGGTCACCTATTCTAGTTCGCCATGCCGGCGTCGGGTACGCGGCGCGTGCCGCTGCATTTCCCCAATCCGCCAGTAGCAATCCAGCAAGGTTCCGGGGAAAACCCGATGAGGGTCGGCCATTCTATCAATAAACTTTGCTTCCGGTCAAAAAGACGTCCGGCATTCCGTGCCACGCAACACCATGGCAACCCCGTGGCGCCAGCATGGCGCATTGACCAAGCGCCGGGCTGCCGCCGGGGCCGGCGGCTTAGTCGTTCTGTTCGATGGCCGGCGGCGCACCGGCGGCGGCGGCACTTTGCATCGACATGGCGCTCAGCAGCCACGACACCATGACCAGAAACACCAGCAGCGCGCAAAACAGCGTGCCCACGCGGCGCCGGTCGGCCGGATTCTCGATCACCGCCGGACGGCCATAGGCGGCCCCTACAAAATAGGCCATGAACACGGTCGCCAGGTAGTGCACGGCGCCGAACATTTCGCCCAATTCACCCTTGCGCGGATGGTCGATGACCAGGTGCGACACGGTCACCAGCGCCAGGTAGGCCAGCGCCACCGACAGCGGCGGCAGATACAGGCCGAGCGACTCGGCCCAGTTGCGCACGCCCGGCTTCCAGCGCGCCAGCAGCGGCAGGATCAGGTTGTGGGTGATGCCGGTGAGAAAAATGAGTTTGAGCAGCACTGTCTTGTGCAGGCTGGCGTTACCCACCGCGAGGTTGTGCAGATTGGTTTCCGACTGGCGGTTGTTGGCGCGGAAAAATTCCGGCGACTCCACCCCGATCACGCGCTGGAACCAGCTGATCTCTTCCAGCGCGGCCAGGGCGACGATCAGGGACAGGCCCGCCAGCCCCAGGAAGTGCAGGGTCAGGCGCGGCTCGCGTTTCCAGCGTTCCAGCGCGGCCATGCCGAGCAGCACGGCGATGACGGCGAAGCACAGGAACTGCATCCATTCGACCAGGCGGTCTTCCACCAGCAGGCGCGACAGCGCCGCCGGGTCGCCGGCCCAGGACCAGGCCAGCGCCATGACCGCCGCGTTGATAAGGATCGCCGTCGCGTACACTGGATGAAGTAACCAATTGCGTTCTGACACTATTAACTCCGTAGTTGATGTAACGGCCGGCGCGGCGCCGGCGGCCCAGCCTCAGCGATGGCTGGACTGCGGCCCGAAGTATAGCCTTTGCGGCACCAGAGTATCCAGTCAGGGTCGATTTGACCCTGCGCACGGCAGGGTTTGTTGCGCCGTGTAAGGCGGCGCTTCGAACGCGGCGCGCGCGCGGAACCAAGCCCGCGCTGGGTGGTCGTCGCGGCGGCCGGCGCGCTCGCCGCGCACGGCTGTCATGCATTGCGTACAACTAATTCTGTCCAACTATAATGAGCACCTCCCGGCCAACCCGTGTAGGTTGCCACCCAGTGCCGTGCCCCATGACCGAAGGTTTTTCCATGTCCATGTCTTATCCGTATTTAAGCGACCTCGTCAGAGCCCTGACGGGGTATGACCTGCCGCTGCCGTTCGCCATGTTCGGCATTTTTGTCGCGCTCGGCGTCCTGGCGGCGGCCCAGTGCATGAAGGCCGAAGTGCGGCGCCTGTTCGACAGCGGGCGCATCCGCTCGGCGCGGCGCAAGGTGCGCCAGGACGACGGCACCAGCGTGGACATGAATGTCTCGCCCGCCGAACTGATCACCGACCTGGCCTTCACCGTCACCATCGCCGGTGTCGTCGGCGCGCGCCTGTTCCATATCCTGGAGCACACCGACCAGTTCATGCTGGACCCGTGGGGCATGATTTTCAGCCGCTCGGGCCTGAGCATTTTCGGCGGCCTGATCGTCGGCACCATTGCCGGCCTAATCTGCGTGCGCCGCTGGAACTTGCCGGGGCGCCCGCTGATGGACGCCATCGCGCCGGCCCTGATGCTGGGCTACGGCATCGGCCGCATCGGCTGCCAGGTCTCCGGTGACGGCGACTGGGGTATCGCCGCCAACATGGCATTAAAGCCCGACTGGCTGCCGACCTGGTGGTGGGCGCAGACGTACGAAAACAATATTTATGGCGAAGTCATTGCCTTGCCCGGCGTGTATCCGACGCCCGTGTATGAAACCGTCATGGCCTTTATCTGCTTCGCCGTGCTGTGGGCGCTGCGCAAGCACCCGTTCCAGTCGGGCTGGCTGTTTTCGGTGTACCTGATCCTGGCCGGCGCCGAACGCCTGCTGATCGAGCAGATCCGCGTCAATCCGCCGTATCATTTCATGGGATATCAGGCCACCCAGGCCGAGATCATCGCCGTGACCTTGATGGTGCTGGGGGCGATCGGCGTGGCACTGCTGAGCCGCCTGCCCCAGCGCTACACGCTGGGCGCCAGTTCGACGGTGGACCGGGTGTAACGGAAGGAATAGAGGCGGCCACAGCGGCCCGGTCCGTCAATGCGCTGCACGCGCCTTGACGGACCTGAAAACATAAAACTTCTGCATCAAAAACGACGCGATCACGTACACGGCGCCGGCGATGACCTGCGACCAGCCCTTGTGCACGTGCCAGTAGTCGATCAGCAGCATCAGCATCAGCAGGTTGAGGGAATAGGCAACGCCGAACACGACCAGGAAACGCAGTGCTTCGGCATGCCCGGTCTGGGTGCTCTGGAACGTCACCTTGCGGTGCAGCAGGTAGGAAACGACGAGGCCGAGGGCGTAACCGATCACATTGCTAAGCACCGGGCCCAGGCCCAGCCAGTACATGCAACCGAAGATGATCGCGTAGCCGAGCGCCGTGTTGGCCAGGCCGACCACCACATACTTTACCAATTGAAGCATGGTTGCTACCGCGCGGCCGGATGGCCGGCCTGCACCCAGTACTGGCCGCCCAGCGGCAGCCAGCCGAGCCGGCGTTCCAGCGGCAGCAGCGCAGGCAGGCTGGGCGGAATGAACAGGCAAAAGCGCCGGCACTGCACGGCCAGCCCGGCCGCGCGCAGGCGCCGCATCAATTCGGCCGGCTTGAGCAGCACCGCGTCGGCGTCATACGGGCAGGTCGAGACGATGCGCTGGGTGACCGGGTTGTACGGATTGTGTTCGAACACGAACAGCGCACCGCCCGGCGCCAGGCGCTGGCGGATATTGTTGGTCACCAGGTCGCGCATGGCGGGCGGAATGTGGTGGTACACGCCGGCGACAAAAATCACGTCGAACAGCCCCAGGTCGGCCTGGGTGCCGTCGTCGAGCAGGAATTCGACGTCCGGATTGTCGGCGCGCGCCGTCTCCAGGCTGACCGGCGAGATATCGGAGCCGACAATCTTCGCCTCCGGAAACGCCTGCTGCAGGAACGGGATGTTGCGCCCGATGCCGCAGCCAAATTCCAGCACCCGCTTGACGTTGGCGCGTGCGCGCTGGCGCACGATATCGACCTTGTACTGGGCGAAGTACACCTCGCTGGACGAAAAGAACTGGGTCTTTTCCTTCAGCAGGCGGTTGTAATCGTCGGTGTAATCGTCGAAATTGACCGGATCAGCCATGGTGGGTCCTGGTGCTGTTGCAGTTGTAGTTGTAGTTGTAATTGTTCTTGAGCATCGGGCGGTGTTCGCTCACAGGCTGGCCGCGCTCTTGAGCAGTTCCGGCTCCAGCACCCGGGTCTCGGCGCAGGTGATGATTTCTTCGACGATGTAGCGCGGGCGCCCCTTGACCTCTTCGTAAATGGCGCCCACGTACACGCCCACCGTGCCCAGCACGATGAGCAGCACGCCGTTAAACAGCAGCAGCAGCGACACCAGCGTGGTCCAGCCGCTGGGCAGATCGCGCGTGATGAAGAAGTTGGCCACCGCCACCAGCATGAACAGGAAGGCCATGGCGGCAAAACCCATGCCGAAGAAAATGCCCATCTGCAGCGGCTTGGTGCTGAACGATAAAATCCCCGCCGTGGCCAGCTGGACCATCTTGCTCAGCGAGTATTTCGATTCGCCTGCGAAGCGCTTTTCCGCCACGTATTCCACGCACGCCTGGCGGTAGCCCATCCACGAGAACAGGCCGCGCAGGAACATGTTGCGCTCCTGGAAGCCGGTCGACAGGGTGCGCGCCACGCGCGCCGAAATCAGGCGGAAGTCGGCCGCGTTGGCGTTGATGGGCACCTTGGCCAACTTGCCCAGCAGCTTGTAGAACAGGTTGCCCATCAGCTTGCGCAGCGGGTTGATCGCCTCGGTATCCTTGCGCACCGTGTAGACCACGTCGTTGCCTTGGCGGAAGCTGGCCAGCAGCTCGGCGATCAGTTCGGGCGGATGCTGCAGGTCGCCATCCATCATCACGATGGCGTCGGCGTCGAGCGCGTGCTCGATGCCGGCCAGCAGCGACATCTGGTGGCCGAAGCGCGACGACATGGCCAGCACCTTGGCGCGCGGGTCGCTCGCCACCAGGCCGCGCAGCACGCCGATGGTGTTGTCCGGGCAGCGGTCGACCACGTACAGCAGCGACGCCTCGACATTGTCGAGCCGGTCCACGGCAGCCCGGGTGCGCGCGTGAAAGTGCGCGATCACCTGTTCTTCGTTAAACACCGGTACCACAACCGTTAATTTCGTTTTCATCATGTCTTCGCTACCCATATCTCCAGGCCCCACATTTGCATGCCCCACATTTTCATGCCTTCGTCTGCATCAGCGCGCCCGTCTTGCTCATGTCCGCATA
The DNA here is from genome assembly GCA_943372275.1 of Janthinobacterium lividum. Taxonomy (GTDB): domain Bacteria; phylum Pseudomonadota; class Gammaproteobacteria; order Burkholderiales; family Burkholderiaceae_D; genus Telluria_A; species Telluria_A lividum_A. Next base: position 9,951 of record CALRYE020000075.1, on the reverse strand, counting down.
AATGACCGGCACGTCGTAGCCGCTGCGGTTCGACAGCTGTTCGGCTTCCCGCACGATGGCCGGATCGAGCCCGTGCGCGGCCAGGGTGCGCGCCATCAGCGCGCGCATGGTGACCGGCACGCCGCTGGCCACGTTGTGCACCGTGCCGGCCGGCGCGTGCGCGGCGATCGCCAGCACCTGCTCTGCGGCCTCGTCGGTGGACAGATAGTCGCGCGTGGCGCCCAGCGGGCCCAGTTCGATAATGCTCTGGCTACCGGCCAGCACGGCGTCGATCTGCTGCTGCAGGCGGCCGACGAACAGGCGCTCGGACATGCCGGGGCCGAACAGGTTGAACACCCGCGCCACCGCCACATCGACCCCGCGCGCGGCGTACAGGTGCGCCAGCTGGGTTTGCCATGCCTTGGTCATGCCGTACACCGACACGGGCGTGAGCACGCGTGTTTCGCTGACGGGGTTCTCGTGCGGCTGCACCACGCCGTATTCGGCGGCCGAGCCGATCAGCACCACCCGCACCGGGCGCTGAGCGGCCAGCACGGCGTCGAGCAGATGGCGGCTGGCCTCGACGTTCATGGCGTAGGCCAGCGCAAAGTCGTTGTCGAAGCAGGCCGCCAGGTGGACGATCAGATCGGGCTGGCTGTGCTCCAGCGCCGCGGCGATGGTGTGCGGCGCGGTCAGGTCGAGCGCCACGTCGTTGCCGGCGCCGCGCCCGGCCGTGAGCACGCGTTGCCCGTTCGCGCGCAGGCGCGCGCACACGGCGCGGCCCAGCGCGCCCGAGGCGCCCGTGACCAGCACGGTGCCGAACACAGCGCCGGACCCGGCGCCCGGCGCGGCAGCCTGCGTCGTCATCACGGAATCCCGAGCTTGACGGCCAGTTCGGCGAAGTTCTCGTCGGCGTACTCGTAGTCGTCCGGGCGGCCGATATCCAGCCAGTAGCCGGAGAACGGGCGGATGTCGATGCGCCCGTGATTGGCCAGGCCGTCGACCATCAGGTTGTCGAAGCCGTAGGCTTTGCCGCGCGGCAGCGCCTCGATCACTGTGCGGTTGATGCAGTAAATGCCCATGCTCACATCGAAGTCGTACGATGGCTTTTCCTGGAACGCTGTCAGCTGCTGTTCCTCATTAAAGCGCAGCACGCCGAAGTCGATCTTGACCTGGCGCCGGTAGGCCGACACGGAGATCTGGCCGTCGGTGGCCACGTGATGCTCGAAAAACTGGCGGTAATCCAGGTCGCACAGTATGTCGCCGTTCATGACCAGAAAGTTATCCGGCAGATCGTCGATCAGCGTCAGCGGGCCGATCGTGGACAGTTCGCCTTCTTCCAGCGAGTAATCGAGCTTGATGCCCAGCCGCGAGCCGTCGCCGAAATACGCCATGATCAGCTGCGACAGGTGATTGACGGCCAGCGTGACGTGGGTAAAGCCGTCGCGCTTGAGCTGCATCAAGATGATTTCAAGGATGGAATACTTTCCACCCAGGGGTACCAGTGGCTTGGGAATCAGCGTGGTGTAGGGGCGCAGGCGGGTGCCTTTGCCGCCAGCAAGAATAATGGCTCTCATGCGCTCTCGATTTACAGGTTGTACAGCCACGCTTTGTAGCGGGCCAGATTGTCGGGCTGGCGGAACCAGGCCACGGTGTCGGCCAGGCCGGCCGTCAGATCGTACTGCGGGCGCCACGGCGTCAGCGTGGTGATCTGGGTATTGTCGCCGATCAGGCGGAACACCTCGGAGGCGTCCGGGCGCAGGCGCTGCTCGTCGGTGACGATGCGCGCATCCGGATTGATCTCGTTGATCAGGGTTTGCGCCACGTCGCCGATGGTGTGTTCGGTGCCGGTGGCGATATTCAGTTCGCGGCCGATCGCCGCATCCGACTCGGCCAGCGCGATGAAGCCGGCCGCCGTGTCCTTGACATAGTTAAAGTCGCGGGTCGGCGTCAGGCTGCCCATGCGCAGTTCGGTGTGGCCTTCGAGCAGCTGGGTGATCACGGTGGGAATGACCGCGCGGGCCGACTGGCGCGGACCGTAGGTGTTGAACGGGCGCACGATCACCACCGGCGTGTCGAACGAGCGGAAGAACGACTCGGCCAGGCGGTCGGCGCCGATCTTGGTGGCGCTGTAGGGCGACTGACCCTGGAACGGGTGCTTTTCATCGATAGGCGCGTACTGGGCCGTGCCATACACTTCGGAGGTGGAGGTGACCAGCACGCGCTCGGTCCCCAGCTTGCGCGCCGCCTGCAGCACGTTCAGCGTGCCCTTGATGTTGGTGTCGATGTACGAGTCGGGCGAGTGGTACGAGAACGGAATGGCGATCAGCGCGGCCAGGTGGAACACCACGTCGACCCCTTTCATCGCTTCATACACGCCGTTCGGGTCGCGGATGTCGCCGGCGAACACGTCCAGGTTGCGCAGGGTGGCCTGGGGCAGCGTGTCGAGCCAGCCCCAGCTGTTAAGCGAGTTGTAGAACACGAAGGCGCGCACGTCGCAGCCTTGCGCCAGCAGCGCTTCGACCAGGTGACTGCCGATAAAGCCGTCCGCGCCGGTGACCAGCACTTTTTTTGATTTCAAATCCAAGTTTCTCTCCAGATATTAAGCAGCCGCATATTAAGCCACTGCATGATGGGTGTCGTGCCGCCGCGCTCCTGCGCCGCCTTCAGCGGGCGGCCGGGCAGGTGCCGCCCTGGGTCATCGCGCGCGCCTCGAACGACTTGATGAAGAAATACAGCTCGCGCGGGTCGCCGGGAGCCTGCAGGGCCGCCGCGCCGGTGCTGAATTTCAAGGTGCGCGCTTCGCCCGCCTGCAGGCGAAGGGGGAATGATACCGTCTGCGAGGCAGAGCCGGCGGCAATGTCGAGCGGCGCGGCGCCGCTGTCGATGCGCAGCACGCCGCCGTTGGGCACGGCGGTGACGAACCCGACGCAGATGTCCATGGCCTCGTCGCCGGGGTTGCGCAGGCGGATTTTAGCCTGTTGACGGGCCCAGCGGAACGGTTTGCCGTGTTCGCCCACTTCCTCGGCGTGAAAGCCACTACTCCATTCGACGATGGCAAAGCCGTGCAGCAATTCATGCGCGCGGGCCGCGAACGTGCGCGCGCCGAGCCGCTGCTCCAGCGCCGCGCGGGCCGCGCGCACATCGAGCGCGACGATGGTGTCGCCGCCCAGGTCGATGCGCTGCACGCCCTCACCGGACAGGCTGGCCATCAGCGCCGCACCGCGGTCCTTGTAGGCGCTGCGGTCGATCCAGATCACGTCGAAGCCGGACAGCATGGCCGCCTCCAGCAAGGCCGGCCCCTGCAGCGCGGCCAGCTTGTCCTGCCAGGCGCGGTGCTGCTGGCTGAACGACGGCCAGCTCCAGTGCAGCCGCTTGGACCACAGCGAATAGCGTGCATGGTCGTAGGAGACGAACGTTTCGAACTCGGAAATCGGCGGAAAGCCCGTGAACGGCAGTTGCAGCACCGAGGCCTTGCCCGGAATGGCTTGCTCGAGCCGCTCGACCAGGCCGCGCTCGACGCCGGCGCGCACCGCGCTGGCGGCCTGGGTGTTGCGGTGATTGGCCACGTCCAGCGTCTGGTCGCGCAGGCTGAGCAGGGCGAACAGCCCGATGGCGCCATAGGCGGCCCAGCGGCGCCAGTCGCGCTGCTGGGGCACGCGCGCTTCCAGCCACAGGGCCGCCGTCAGGATGGCGAAGAACGACAAATACACGGAAAACCGGTTGTAGCCGCGGATGTCGGGGGCGATCAGGACATTGAAAATGGCGCCCAGACCGCCGATGGTGATGATCAAAAACGTGGCCAGCCCCAGCGCGCTGACGCTGTCGAGCGAGGCATTTTCCTGGCGCGGCGCCCCTGGGCGCAGGCGCAGGCGCAATGCCAGCATCAGCAGCATGCCCAGCGCGCCGAACATGCCCAGGCGGGCCGTGACGTTCTCGTTCTCAAGCGGGAAATGGGCATCGCGGTCTTTCTGGGCATACTTGGCCAGCGGCGCGATCGGGTTGTCCACGTGCGGCACCAGCAGCCGGCGCAGCTTGACGCCGTACACTTCCGCCTCGGCCGGCGACTTGTAGCCCATTTCGGGCGGCTTGCCGTCGGTGTGCCAGCTGTACAGGGCCGGGGCCAGATTGAGCGCCGTGGCGGCCGTGATCAAGGTCATTGCCAGCAGCGGCAGGCGCAGGCTGGCGTAGCGGCCGCGGCGAAACGCCAGCAGGCCGGCAATGCCGAACAGCACGGCGGCAAAGAAGCTGTAATAGATGTAGTCGAAGCCCTGCAGCACGCACGCGGCCAGGCAGATGTTACGGGCCCAGACCGGGTTGCGCACCACCTTGGGACCGGCGGCGATGATCACCGCCAGCAGGCACATCAGCGGCACCATGTAGTACACCAGGTTCAGGTGATGGGTCATGCGGATGAAGGCGAACGGCAGGAACGCGTACAGCACGCCGGCCACGCAGGCCAGCGCCGCCGACAGGCGCAGCTGATAGGCGGCGTAGGTGGTGGTCCAGGCGCTCATGACGAGGGTGAGCAGCCAGAAAATATTGATCAGCTTGCCCGGTTCCTGGGTGAACACGGACAGTATCTTGATCAGCAGCCAGTCGAAGCTGGTTTGCTGGGGGAAGGCCGGGCCGGGATAGCCAAACGGGGCGGAGTACTGGGTCAGGGTCAGGGGCCAGCCGTCATGCACCAGGCCCTTGATATACATCAGCATGACCAGTACGTCGCCTTCGTAGTACGCGAACGGCACCCACAGGGGATAGCCAGACAGGCGCATGACTTGCCAGGCGCACAGCAGCACCAGCGCGGCCAGCAGCGCGCCGATGGCCACCGTGTGCAGCAGGCGCCGGCGCGGCGATTCCGGCGCGCCCGCCAGGTGCAGGTGATGCGGCGGTTGCGCGGGCGGTAACGTGGAAGGGCTCTCCTGCATGGCGGCGCCGCTCACGGGCGCACCACGGCGCGTTTCGGCTTGACGCACAGGTGGGAAGGCAACACGAAAATCTGAGACATGAGCACGCACTTCGCTGAATCGGGTTGCAATTATACTATTCTATGCAAGCTCTACCAACGTTGTTAGTCCGTTAAGGATCGTTAGTTTGTATCAAATTTGTAGGCGTTGTCTTCTCACAGTGTCAATTTGTAAGCCTTTTATGGCGGGAGGCGCGAATACCGATAGTCAGTTTGATTTTTCGCAAGCTCAATCCGACATGCCCACAAACATCGACCGAAACAAAACCGGCACGATGCGCGCCTCACAACGACCGGATCGAGATAACCTTCAGTTTCGACCGCTAGCGATCACTGGCTGTAACCGATTTCCTTCAGATACTCGGTGCGCGCCGTCAGCGCCGTATCGGCGAAGTCGGCGAACACCCCGTCCACCCCCAGCGCGTAAAACGCCTTGTACTCGGCCTTGGGATCGCCCTTGTAGTCGACGGCCAGGCGGCGTTTTTCGTTGCGGAAGGTGTACGGATGCACGAACAGGCCCGCCTTGTGGGCGTCGGCCACCAGCGTGGTGGCCGGCAGGGCGCTGGTGTCGGCTTCGTTGACCTTGCCGTCGCCGTTGACGTCGCTGACCTTGCCGTCGGCGCCGACCGTGCCCTTGACGCTGACAATGTAGCGCTTCCACGGGCCGATGCCGTCGGCGTAGGTCTTGATCTCGGCCAGGCCGGCCGGCGTGACCATGGCGCCGAACAGGCGCGTGTCGCCGGCCAGCGCCCAGTCGTACGGGCGGTCGTACGGCAGCGCATAGGTTAGCGCGCCGGTTTTCAGGTCCACGTCGTCGGCGTCGATCAGCTGTACCATGCGCACGGTCGAGCCCTTGCTGCGCATGTACTTCAGGCTGCCCGGCTCAAACGACTGCACGAACACCGGCGCCGTCTTGCTGTTCCAGCCGGCCGCCGTGAGCAGGTCCAGCAGCTTGTCTTCCAGCGGCAGGCCGATCTGACGGTGGAAGGTGGGGTTCTTGGTTTCCGGATAGATGGCGATGTTCCTGCCGCTCTTTTTGACCATGTCGATCACTTCGGCGATGGTGGCGATCTTGTAGCGGCCGTTAAATTGCTGGGGGCGCTCGGCGTCGGTGGCGATGCCGCCCAGGGTCTTGATTTCCGCTAGCGTAAAGTCGCCCGCGAACCAGCCTTCCTGGGTTTCGCCGTCGACCTTCATGGTGCGCTTGCGCGCGGCGAATTCCGGATGCTGGGCCACGTCGGTGCTGTAGGCCAGGTTCGGATCGTGACGGGCGATCAGCACACCGTCCTTGGTGGAAATGACGTCCGGCTCGATGGCGTCGGCGCCTTGCTCGATGGCCAGCGCGTACGCTTCCACGGTTTCTTCCGGCAGCGCGCCGCCGGCGCCGCGGTGGGCGACCACCAGGGTCGGCTTGCCATCGAGAGTATTGAGCTGGACCGGCACGTCGTCCGCGCCGCAGCCAGCCAGTGCCCATGCGCCCGTGCACAGGCCGGTCAGGATTGCCATCTGTTTCAGTTTCATTGCCATCTCCGCTGTGATCTAAGGCCGCCATAGTATGTTGATGATATGACAAGCTGATGACGCGTTGTAGTGCACAGGTTCAGGCCAGGCGACCGATCGGTTGCAGTAATTTGGCGAGGGCGCCCGCTTGGTGAGAAAGGGCCAGCATTGCCGCCTATGGCCGCAATCGATCATGAAGTTGCTTGGCAGATGGCCAACAGGGCAGGGGATTTGCGGTAGCCTCGCGTGTCGCCCACCACCTATCGTGATCGTTGCCATGCCCATGTCCATGCCTATGTCCAAGCCCGTCCCCGCTCCTTCCGCCGCCGCGCCCGTGCACGCCCGCCGCCGTTTCCTGCAATCGGGTGGACAGCTGGGCGGACAGCTGGCGCTGGCAGCCTGTCTGCCGCTGGCGGCCGGCGCGGCGCTGGCCCAGGCGCCGGTGCAGGCGGGCTTTAACGTGCGTGACTTCGGCGCCAAGGGCGACGGCAAGACGCTCGACACGGCCGCCATCAACCGCGCCATCGCGGCCGCAGCAGCGGCCGGCGGCGGCACGGTGCGCTTCCCGGCCGGTAATTACCTGAGCTTTTCCGTGCGCCTGCACAGCCACATCGCCCTGTATCTGGACATGGGCGCCACCCTCACCGGGGCCGACCCGGCGCGCCACGGCGGCGCCTACGACGAGGCCGAGCCGAACCCGTGGGACATGTACCAGGACTTCGGCCACAGCCACTGGCACAACAGCCTGATCTGGGGCGAGAACCTGACCGACGTGGCCATCACGGGGCCGGGCCGCATCCACGGCGCCGGCCTGACCCATGGCGGGCCCGGTCCGCGCCGCCTACCCAAGCCGGGCGACATGCCGCTGAGCCTGAAAGGCACCGATCCGCACGGCGAGAAAGTCGAGGGCAAGGAATTCGGCGCCGACATGAAGGGCAAGGGCAACAAGGCGATCGCCCTGAAGAATTGCCGCAACGTGCTGCTGCGCGACTTCAGCCTGCTCAATGGCGGCCACTTCGCCCTGCTGGCCACCGGCGTGGACAACCTCACCATCGACAACGTGCGGGTCGACACCGACCGCGACGGCTTCGACATCGATTGCTGCCACAACGTGCGCATCGCCAACTGCGCCGTCAATTCCCCCAACGACGACGCGATCTGCCTGAAAAGCTCGTACGCGCTGGGCGCGGTGCGCTTCACCGAAAACGTCACGATCAGCAATTGCCAGGTGTCCGGCTTCGACCTGGGCACCTATCTGGACGGCACCTTCAAGCGCACCCAGGAAAAAGCCCCGGATCTGGACGGCGTGACCGGCCGCATCAAGATGGGCACGGAGTCCAACGGCGGCTTTCGCAACATCACCATCGCCAATTGCGTGTTCGAGCGCTGCCGTGGCCTGGCCATCGAATCGGTCGACGGCGGCGTGATCGAAGACGTCACGGTGACCAATCTGGCCATGCGCGACCTGACCAGCGCGCCCCTGTTCATCCGGCTGGGCCGGCGCATGCGCGCGCCGGACGGCACACCCGTGGGCGCGATCCGCCGCATCAACATCAGCGACGTGGTGGTGTCCAATGCCGACGCGCGCTATTGCTCCAGCGTCACGGGCGTGCCCGGCCACCCGGTCGAGGATGTGCGCATCAGTAACCTGTTCGTGGTGCACCGGGGCGGCGGCACCAGCGCCGACGCGGCCCGCGCCATGCCCGAGAACGAGTCCAGCTATCCGGAGCCGAGCATGTTCGGCATCACCGCCGCGCACGCGCTGTTCGCCCGCCATGTGACGGGGCTGGAGGTGCAGCACGTGGCGTTTCGCGCGCTGGCGCCGGATCTGCGCCCGGCCTTCTTGTTGAGCAATGTGGTGGGCGCCAGCATCGGTAACGCCCGCCTGCCGCGCGCTGGCAATGGCGCGGCGATCGCCCTGCGCCAGGTGCGCGAGGTGCGCCTGCGCGACAATCCGGGTCTGGCCGACGCGGTCCATGTGCACGCCGCCACACTCAACCTGTAAATACGTTTATCGTAGTAAACAGTGTCGCGCACGGCTAAGTGCCAGGGCGCGAAGCGCTATGTACGGTACCGAACGGACGGACATTCCCGGGTGCAATATATTTGACATTGAAGAGAAGCGGGGGCGTGGTACCCTGTGCCTCCACTCAACATATATTCCGTCACTGGAAACAGGTCCTGAATGTCCAGTACGCACGTGCCCCAACAGAATCACCTCCTCGCCGCCCTGCTGCCCGAGGAGCTCGCCCGCCTGGCCCCCCACCTCGAACTGGTTCCGCTGCTGCTAGGCGATGTGCTGTACGAATCGGGCGCCAAGCTGCAATACGTGTATTTCCCCACCACGGCCATCATTTCCCTGCACTATCTGCTGGAAAACGGCGGCTCGTCCGAAATTGCCGGCGTCGGCAATGAAGGCGTGCTGGGCATTTCCCTATTCATGGGCGGCAATTCGACCCCCAGCCGCGCCGTGGTGCAGACGGGTGGCCACGGCTACCGCTTGCCGGCCGCGTTCCTGCTGGAAGAATTCAACCGCGCCGGCCACGCCATGCGCCTGCTGTTGCGCTATACCCAGGCGCTGCTGACCCAGATGTCGCAGACGGCCGTGTGCAACCGCCACCATTCGGTCGAGCAGCAGTTGTGCCGCTGGCTGCTGCTCACGCTCGACCGGCTGGGCCGCAACGAGCTGACCATGACGCAGGAACTCATTTCCAACATGCTGGGCGTGCGCCGCGAGGGCGTCACCGAGGCGGCCGGCCGCCTGCAGGGCTACGGCTACATCAGCTACCGGCGCGGCCACATCACCGTGCTGGACCGCCAGGGCCTGGAAAAGGGCGTGTGCGAATGCTACGCCGTCGTCAAGAAGGAATTTGCCCGTCTGCTGTCCGATAACCGCGATGGCCAGGGGGAGTCCCGCTATGTTTAAGAAATCCACCATCGAACAGTTGATGGCCACCGGCTTTGCCACCACCCTGGCCGTGTTGCTGGTCGTGGCCGGCATTGCGCTGGTCCACACCGACGCCGATGGTCCGGCCACCCTGATCAAGATCGTCGTGGCGCTGCTGACGCTGTTCCTGGCCCTGCTGTTCGTCAAGGTCACGCGGCTGGTCAAGATCCGCGCCGTGGAGGACCAGGCCCGCCTGGAAGTGCCGCTACTCAAGTCGGGCGCGCTGCAGGATGCGATCTTCAACAGCGCCAACTTTTCCAGCATCGCCACCGATTCCCAGGGCGTGATCCAGATTTTCAACGTGGGCGCCGAGCGCATGCTGGGCTACGCGGCCGCCGACGTCATCGACAAGCTGACCCCGGCCGACATTTCCGACGCCCAGGAACTGATCGGCCGCGCCGCCGCCCTCAGCACCGAGCTGGACACGCGTATCGCGCCCGGCTTCGACGCCCTGGTCTACAAGGCCCTGCGCGGCATCGAAGACATCTACGAGCTGACCTACATCCGCGCCGACGGCACCCGCTTCCCAGCGCTGGTGTCGGTCACGGCCCTGCGCGAC
>CALRYE020000074.1:0-27256 GCA_943372275.1 Janthinobacterium lividum | reverse complement strand
TGTGTTTATTCCGGGAGCAATCCCGGCAAGGGCCCGCCCGGCCTCGCCCGGGGCATCATTTCCGCATCCAAAATTCGTCATCAGAGCAACTCGATGGACGCATTGCTATCCGCATTACTGCCGCATGGTTGGCGCGCGTTGGCCTGCATGCTGCCCGCCTGCGCCCTGGGCGCGCCTGCTCCATCCATCGCCCCGCCGACGTACCACTACTACGTCGCCACCACCGGCTCCGACGCCAATCCCGGCACCCGCGAGGCGCCCTTCCAGACCATCCTGCGCGCCTCGCGCAACGCCCTGCCCGGCACCACCATCCACGTGGCGCCGGGCACTTACCGGGGCGGCTTCAAGACTGTCATGAGCGGCACCGCGCACCAGCGCATTTACTACGTGTCGACCAACAAGTGGGGCGCGCGCATCGTGCCGCCCATCAGCAGCCAGAACGACACGGCCTGGGACAACCGCGGCAATTACGTCGACATCGTCGGCTTCGATATCGACGGCAGCGTCTCCCAGCATGGCGTCAAATGGACCCATGGCATCTACATCGGCGGCTCCTACAACGTCGTGCGCGACAACCACGTGCACCACATCGCCCGCCAGACTGCCTGCACCAGCGCGGGCGGCTCCGGCATCGGCGTCGACAGCTACTACAAGGGCGTGCACAACGACGTGATCGGCAATACCGTCAACCAGATCGGCGCGCCCGGCTGCCGCTTTGTGCAGGGCATCTATATCAGCACCACCGCCCGCGCCCACAACAACGTGGTGTACGGCATCGGCGGCGCCGCCATCCAGATGTGGCATGACGCGCGCAACGTGATTGTGAGCAATAACACCGTGTCCGGCGCGATGACCGGCATCCTGGTGGGCGGCGGCGACTATTACCACACGCGGGGTCCCAACGATGGCACCAGCGTGCATAACAACATCGTGGTCGATAACCAGTACGGCATCTGGGAACTGGGCGATACCGGTCGCAACAATGCCTACCGCAACAATCTGGTCTATCAGAATGCGCTTGCCGACTGGCGCCTGGCCAACGGGCTTACCCACAGCAACACGGTCTCCCAGCCACCCCAGTTCGTGCGCTACGGCCGACGCGGCGCCCCCGATTTTCGCCTGCGCGCCAGCTCGCCGGCGATCGGCCGCGGCACCGCGGATCTGGTCCTGCCCCGCGACATCGCCGGGCGGGCGCGCTCGGCTGCGACCGGCTTCGATATCGGCGCCTATCAGCATTGAGCCGCGCCGCCCGCTGCCGCGGCGCGCTGCCACACGGCAGCCGGCCTGTAGAGCGCGGACAACTTCCGTTCATCTGTAGAATCGGTGGCACTGCACCGCGCCTGCCCACCGATCGCCTCACTACAACGTTCACATGACTACGATTCACTGGTTTATCCTGATAGGCTGCCTGTTGCTGGTGCGCGGCATGGCCACCACCACTTTATCGCGGCTGCCGTTCACCTCCAGCATCGTCTACATGTGCGTCGGCCTGATCCTGGGCCCGGTGGCACTGGGCATCTTCTCGTTCGACCCCATCGCCGAATCGCACTTGCTGGAAACCCTGACCGAGATCGCCGTGCTGATCTCGCTGTTCTCGGCCGGCGTCAAGATGCCGGTGCCGATCAACCGCAAGCGATGGGCGCCGGCGGTGCGGCTGGCGTGGGTCTCGATGACCATCACCGTCGGCCTGATCGCCGCCTTCGCTTACTTTGTACTGGGCATGCCGATCGGCGCCGGCGTGCTGCTTGGCGCCATCCTCGCGCCCACCGACCCGGTGCTGGCCACCGACGTGCAGGTGCGCCATGCGGACGACCGGGATCAGCTGCGCTTTACCCTGACCTGCGAAGCCGGCATGAACGATGGCTCCGGCTTTCCGTTCGTGATGCTGGGCCTGGGCTTGCTGGGGGTCTACGAGCTGGGCGACTACGGCTGGAAGTGGGTTGCCGTCGACGTGGTCTGGGCCACGGTGTCGGCCATCGCCATCGGTCTGGCCGGCGGCGCCGGGCTGGCGCGGCTGGGCTGGAAGCTGCGCGGCCAGGATCCCAAGCACGAAGTGCTGGACGATCTGGTGGGTCTGGGCCTGATCGCCCTGGTCTACGGCGTCAGCGTGCTGTGCCATTCGTGGGGTTTCCTGGCCGTGTTCTTCGCCGGCGTGGCCCTGCGTCACACCGAGCTGGTGCTGTCCGGCGCGCACAAGGACCGCCAGGGCTTGCTGGTGCCGGAAACCCCGGCCGACGAATCCAGGAAGCACACCTCGGATGCCGACGCCCCGCTCACCGTCAGCGCCGAGTCGCTGGTGTTCAAGGAACACCTGGAGCGCCTGTCCGAACTGACCCTGGTGCTGCTGCTGGGCGGCATGGTCTCGCTGCACGACTGGACCTGGCGCACCGTCGGCACGGCCGCCTTCCTGTTCCTGGTGGCGCGCCCCGTCAGCGTGATGCTGGGGCTGGCCGGCTCCGGCACGCCGCTGCGGGTGCGCATGATCACCGGCTGGTTCGGGGTGCGCGGCATCGGTTCCGTGTATTACCTGATGTATGCGATCAACCACGGCATGCCGCACTTCCTGTCGCGCGAACTGATACAGATCGTGGTGGTCACCATCATGCTGTCGATCGTGGTCCACGGCACCAGCGTCAAGCCGCTGCTGGACCGCTTCTGGCGCCGCAAGGAAGCGGCGGCGGCGGAGGCCAAACTGAGCTAGGCAGGGCCCAAGTGCTTTATACTCGCGCTGCCACTCACACATTGCACACGGGGAACATCACATGCGCCGTCTTTTGCTACTCTTGCCCGCGTTGCTGCTTGCCGGCTGCTTCAAGCAGTCCACCAGCTACTACATCGGCGACAGCGACCATGCCCTGACCGTGCGCGCCGAGCAGCTGTATTTGTGGGACGACGCACTTGACGTGACCCTGGTGGCATCGAACATGCCCGACTGCCAGCGCCAGTTTCCGCTGGCAAAGCTACCCGTGGACGAGCTGACCCTGGAGCTGTTCACCCCCGACGAGAACGTCTACACGGTGCGCGCCGGTACCCAGCTATGGCAGTTCGACACCGGCAACTGTACCCAGCTGGCGGCGCCCGCGCCCAACGCGCTGGGCCAGCCGGTCGGCGTGTTCCAGCTCAACGATGAAGAAAAGCTGGTGTTCGAAGCGGCCGCCGCGCCCGCTGCCGCGCCCCAATAAGCGGACGCTGACGGGCCCGGTCAGCCGACCCGCCCGACCCGATCAACCCCGCTCGCTGTCCAGGTGCGCCATCAGCGGCGCGGCATAGCGCGTGCCGGCCACGGCGTCGGCCGGAATGGCCTCGGCCAGCCGTGCCAGGTCGGCATCCGACAGCGTCAATTGCGCCGCACCCAGCGATTCGGCCAGCCGGTCGCGCCGCCGCGCTCCCACCAGTGCCACGATATCGTCCCCCTGCGCCATGACCCAGGCAATAGCGACCTGCGCCACGCTGGCGTTGAGGTCGTCGGCCACCGCGCGCAAGCGTTCCACCAGCGCCAGGTTGTTGTCCAGGTTGGCGCCCTGAAAGCGTGGGCTGGCGCGGCCGCGGAAGTCTGCCTCGCCGGCCCGCTGGGGCGACCAGTGCCCGCTGATCAGGCCGCGCGACAGCACGCCATATGCGGTGATGCCCACGCCCAGTTCGCGCGCCGTCGCCAGCAAGCCGTTTTCCAGCCCCCGCGAAATCAGCGAATATTCGATCTGCACGTCGACGATCGGGTGCACCGCATGGGCGCGCCGCAAGGTCTCGCCGTTCACTTCCGACAAGCCGATATGGCGCACATGGCCAGCCTTGACCAGCTCGGCGATGGCGCCCACCGTGTCCTCGATCGGTACGGCCGGGTCGAGGCGCGACGGGCGGTAGATATCGATGTGGCCGGTACCCAGCCGCGCCAGCGAATAGGCCGCGAAATTCTTGACCGCCTGCGGGCGGGCATCGTAGCCCAGCCAGTTGCCGTCGGCATCGCGCAGGGCGCCGAACTTGACGCTGACCACGGCCGCGTCGCGCGCGCGCCCGGTCAGCGCCTCGCGGATCAACAGCTCGTTGTGGCCCATGCCGTAAAAGTCGCCCGTGTCGAGCAGGGTCACGCCGGCGTCCAGCGCGGCGTGGATGGTGGCGACACTTTCGCTGCGGTCGGCCGGGCCGTACAGGTCGGACATGCCCATGCAGCCCAGACCGATCTGCGCCACGCGCGGGCCGGTGCTGCCGAGTTGGACGGTCTTCAGCGGAACGGTGCTGGCGTTGGTGTTGAAATTTGTACTCATCATCACTCCTGGTCAATGGTTGGTGGAGGCATTATGCTATTATCGATTCGCGCAATAAATACCCGATTCGCTATCAGATAATTCGCCACACGCTAACAATCATGGACCAGATCAGGACGATGGAAATCTTCCGCAGCGTGGCCGAATGCTGCAGTTTTTCCCAAGCCGCCGCGCAGCTGGATTTACCGCGCCCGACCGTTACCAACGCTGTGCAGCGGCTGGAGCAACAGCTGGGCACGCGCTTGCTCCAGCGCACCACACGCAAGGTCAGCCTGACCGTGGAAGGCAGCCTGTATCTGGAACGCTGCACCCGCCTGCTGGCCGAATTCGACGAGCTGGGCACGATGTTCGTGGGCCCCGGGCACAAGCCGCGCGGCATGGTGCGGGTCGACCTGCCCGAGCGCATGGCGCACAACAAGCTGATCCCGCGCCTGCCGGAATTTCTGCGCGCCTATCCCGACATCCAGGTCCGCATCGGCGCCAACGACCGCATCGTCGACCTGGTGGGCGAAGGCATCGACTGCGCCGTGCGCGTGGGCACCTTGCGCGACTCGTCGCTGGTGGCGCGCCGCATCGGCGAAATGAAGCTGTACAACCTGGCCTCGCCCGACTATCTGGCCGAGCACGGCACGCCGCAGACCCCGGCCGATCTGGCCGCCCATTACGAGGTCAAGTATTTTTCCAGCCAGGCGAACCGCGATCTGGACTGGGAATACCACGAGAACGGCGTCGACATTACCGTGCCCATGCGCAGCAAGGTGTCGGTGACCAGTTCGGAAGCCTACCTGGCCAGCTGCCGGGCAGGACTGGGCATGATCCAGGCGCCCCGCACGGGGGTGGACATGCTGCTTGAACAGGGCCGGCTGGTCGAAGTGCTACCGCAATGGCGCGCGCGCCCGATGCCCGTGTCGGTGGTGTACGCGCACAACCGCCACCTGTCGGCGCGGGTGCGGGTGTTCGTCGACTGGCTGGCGGCCACGCTGGAACCGGAGTGAGTGCCGGCCTTAGCGCAGCGCCAGCAACGCGCGCAGACGCTCCACGGCCAGCGGCCGGTCCACCGCGAGCAGGGCCGTTTCCAGCAGCGTGGGCTGGTTGCCGCTGGCGCTGGTCCACTGGCTGAAATACTCGTGCACCGTGCGCCACGGGGGAAACCCGGGCGGCACGCTACGCCACGCCGCGCCCGTTTCCAGCAGGTACAGCACCGCGCAAAACACGTCGTACAAGTCGTGCTTGCGCGGCCGCGTGCGGCGCCGGGCCGTTTCGAGCATATTGCGGATGGGTTCGAATTGTTCGCGCGAAATATCGCTGGCGAATTCCTGCCGTTCCATTGCGGTTCCAGTCCAACGGGCCAAACTCATTGGAGGCCACGATTCGGAACAGGTTCCCGGTTTTTGCAGATTCAGGCCGGCGCCGTTGGAATTTTTTGCCGGACGGCGCGCACGGCCTGTTGCGGACTCGTCCGGAAGGCCCATGGCTGGCGTATCCTTGTCGCTTTCGACTAGCGGAGTTCACCATGTTCGGCAGCACCGTGCTGGAAGTTGCGATCGGCCTCACGTTTTGCTACGCCACCGTGGCGCTGATCGTCAGCACGGTACAGGAAGCGCTGGCCTCGGCGCTGCGCATGCGCGCGCGCATGCTGGTCGACGGCGTGCGCGGCATGCTGGGCGACCGCGCCTTCACCGGCCTGGCGCGCGCGGTGTACAGCCATGCGCTGGTCAACCCGCACGACCCGGATGCCGGCCAAGCCCACGCGCTGGCCTACAAGCCCGCCTACATCGATCCGCGCAATTTCGCTATCGCGCTGATGGAAGCGCTGCAGACCATCCCGGGCGACTTCGCCCAACTGGGACGCGACATCGACGCCATCGGCGACGCGCCCACCAAGCGCGCGCTGCAGGGCTTTTACCAGCGCGCCGAGGGCCAGCCGCTGCTGTTCGAAGCGGCCCTGACGACCTGGTTCAACAGCGCCATGGAACGGGTGTCGGCGTCGTACAAGCGGCGCTCGATGCTGGTCAGCCTGGCGCTGTCGCTGCTGCTGGCGGTGCTCTTCAATATCGACAGCATCCACCTGTTCCGCTCACTGTGGCAGCACCCCGCGCTGGCCGCGCACATCGGCTCGGCCAGCGGGCAGGTCGATGCACGCACGCTCGATGCGCTGATGACGCTGCCGATCGGCTGGCAGCAGTTCCCGCCCCGCTTCGATGACAATTTCGCCATGTCGGTGGGCGGCTGGCTGCTGACCGCTTCCACCGCCCTGTTCGGCGCGCCGTTCTGGTTCGACCTGATGAAGCGCACGGTGCAGGTACGCGGCAAGTAGCGCGACCGGCGCGGCTGGTCCTTCAGTGGCCGGGCGGGCGGTACGCGTCCACCAGGATGGTCGACACCGAGATGTGCGGCACCCGCGCGGGCCACTCGTCGCCCGGCCCGAACCAGCGCGCTTCCAGGATCTCGGCCGGGTCGGTGCGAATCTCGCCATCCAGATAGTCGGCCGTGAACGCAATCATCAGCGAATGGGGAAAGGGCCACGACTGGCTGCCGAAGTACTGCAGGTTGTGCACGCGCAGGCCGACTTCTTCGAACACTTCGCGGTGCACCGCTTCCTCGATCGTTTCGCCCGCCTCCAGAAAGCCCGCCAGCGGCGTGAAGCGTCCGGTCTTGGCCAGCGTGTGCAGCGCCAGCAGCACCTTGTCGCCCTTGCGGATCAGGACCATCATGGCCGGCGAGATGCGCGGGTAGGCCTGATTGCCGCAGGCCGGGCAGGAGTAGCAGCGCTCGCGCGCCACCTGCGCCATCGGCGTGGCGCAGGCACCGCAAAAGCGGTGCGTACGCGCCCACTCGGCGATCTGCACGGCGCGCGCGGCCACGCCCAGCAAGTCGTCGTTCATCACCCCGAACAGCGCGCGCAGCGGGGTAAACACGAAGCCGGGCGGCGCGGCCTCTTCGCTGTCGGCCCACGCGGCCTGGCAGTAGCGGCCATCGAGCAGGCCCACCGGATGCAGGCGCCCCGGGTCGAGCGCGGGCAGGCCGCTATGGCCGTGCGGCAGACTGCCGTCGTCCTCCCGGACCAGCAGGCGGCTTCCGATGAAGATGAAATTGATCGGGTCGGGGTGCGACTGCGCCGTGATCAGCGGCTCGAAGGATGCGGGGGTCTGTAACATATAAGAATGATAGCGGTTTTTGCATCGAACAGCTGAGATGGCACCGTTGTCCCCTTCTGCTCGGGTCTTTAAGTCGCGGGGGGCCGGCATATTATCTTCAACAGGAGAATACTATGCCCACATCGCTGTTCGTCAATCTGACCACCTCTCAAATCGCCAGCCTCACCGCCATCCAGGTGGCGCGAATGAGCACGCTCGACATGCAGGCGCTAAGCCTGAGCCAGATGGAGGTACTGAGCGCCACGCACCTGCGCGCGCTCACCACCACCGTGCTGCAGGCCATGAACACCAGCCAGCTGCAGCAGGGCCTCAGCACCACGCAGATCCAGGCCCTGGGCGCGCTGCAGGTGGCGGCCCTGACGACCAGCCAGGTGGGCGCACTGTCGCACCCGCAGGTGGGCGCGCTCACCAATCTGCAGGGCGCGGCCCTGACCACCCGGCAGCTGGCCGTGCTGGACCCGGCCGCCATCGGCGCGCTGCGCACCACGACCATCGCCGCGCTGACCACGCGCCAGCTGGCGTCGCTGTCGACGACGGCGCTGAGCGAAGGCTTGTCCACCAGCCAGCTGGCGGCGCTGGGCGTCAGGCAGATCGTCGGACTGTCGACCCGCCAGATGGACGCGCTCACCAGCGCCCAGGCCAGCGCCCTGACCAGCGCCCAGCTGGCGGCGCTGACCACCTCCCAGCTGCGCGCACTGAGCACCGACAACATCGCCATCCTGCGCAGCACCCAGCTGGCATCGCTGCTGGCCACCAAGGTGGCCATCCTGACCACCGCGCAAGTGGCGGCGCTGGCGCCGGCCAGCGTGGCCGCGCTGAGCGCGTCGCAGCTGGCCGGCCTGACCAGCACCCAGATTTCCCAGGCCTTGACCACGCTGCAGATCGCCGCGCTCACATCGACCCAGATCGGTTTGCTGACCACGCGCCAGATGGCGGCCTTCACCACGACGCAGATCGCCGCGTTCGAGACCGCCGACATTGCCGCCATCAAGACCCCGGCCCTGATCGTGCTGGGCATGGACGATATCGCTGTGTTGTCGGCGGCGCAGATCGCCGCGCTGACCGCGCTGCAGGTAGGCGCGCTGCTGACCACCCAGACCGGCGCGCTGTCCACCGCGCAGATCGCCGCGCTCACCTCGCGCCAGACCGGCGGCCTGACCACGCGCCAGATCGCCGCGCTGGACACCGACGCGATCGCCGCCATCCGCAGCGCCAGCCTTGCCGCCATGACCACGGCCGCCGTCGCGGCCCTGTCGCTGGCGCAGCTGGCGGTGCTGGACGACGTCAAGATCGCCGCCCTCACCAGCGCGCAGGTGGCCGGCCTGACCACGCGCCAGATCGCCGCACTGTCCCTGAACCAGCTGGCCGCGCTGGAAACGCGCGACGTCGCCGCGCTGCGCAATGGGCAGCTGCGCGCCTTGTCGGACAGCGCCATCGCTTCGCTTCGCAACGCGCAGATCGCGGCGCTTACCAGCATCCAGGTGGCGTACCTGTCGACCGTGCAGACGGCGGCGTTGACCACATCGCAGCTGGCAGCCTTGAGCAGCGTGCAACTGGGCGCGTTGAGCATCCCGCAAATCGCCGCGCTGACCGACGCCCAGCTGGCATCGTTCGCCAGCTTCGCGCTGCTGCGCGCAGTGCAGGTGGCTGCTTTTACCACCAACCAGATCGCCTCGCTGTCGGCCAGCCAGATCGCCTTGTTCACAACCGCCCAGACGGCGGCGCTGACCACGCGCCAGCTCGCGGCGCTGTCGGCCAGCCAGATCGGCGCGCTTGAAACGACCGACATGCTCGCACTCAAAGCGGCGCAGCTGGCAGGCATCAGCACCACGCAGCTGGCCCTGTTCAGCACCGTGCAGATCGGCGTGCTGGCCAGCGCGCAGCTGGCCGCCCTGACCACCAGCCAGATCGCCGGCCTGACCGACGCGCAGCTGGCGGCTATCGACACCCGCGCATTCAGGCTCGCACAGGTGGCGGCCATCACCACTACCCAATTGAACGCCATGACCACGGCGCAAATGGCCGCCTTCACCAGCACCCAGGCGCAAGGCTTGACCACCACCCAGCTGGCGTCGCTGACGCTGGCCCAGACCAATGCCCTGGGCACGATCGCGCTCAGCGCACCCCAGGTGGGCGCGCTGGACCCCGACGTGACGTCCGCCTTCGACACGGCGCAGATCACAGCGCTGAGCACCACCCAGCTGGCCGGCATGAGCACGCGTCAGATCGCCGCCCTCGGCACCGGCCAGATCGCGGCGTTGACCGCGCGTCAGGCCGGCGCGCTGACCACGCGCCAGCTGGCGGTGCTGAGCGACGCCCAGCTCGGCGCGTTTGAGACGGCCGATGTGGCAGCGCTGAGCGCGGCGCAGGTGGCCAGCCTGAACACCACCCAGCTGAGCGCCCTTGCCCTTAACTCGGAGCAGCTGGCGTCACTGAGCGTTGCGGCCATCGCCGCGCTGACCACCGAGCAGCTGTCGCTGGCCATGGGTCCCACGGCGCTGTCGCAGCTGACCACGGCGCAGACGGCGGCCTTGTCCAGTACCCAGGCCGCAGTCCTCACTACCGAGCAGCTGGCCGCGCTCACCACCAGCCAGGTCGGCGCACTCAATACCGTCATGCTGACGGCGCTGAGCACCAGCCAGATCGCCGACGGTTTGTCGAGCAGCCAGATCGCGGCGCTGTCGACGCGGCAGGCCGCAGCGCTGACCAGCGCGCAGATCGCGGGCTTGAGCACCGAGCAGATCGCCGCGCTCGAAACACGCGACGTGGCGGCGCTGACCTCGCGCCAGATCGCCGTGCTGGACGCAAACCAGCTTGGCGCGTTCGACAGCGCCCAGTTGCAGGCACTGAGCGCGCGCCAGACCGCCGCCATCAGCACGGCCGCACTGGCGCTGGGCTTATCCATCGACCAGCTGGCGCAGCTGTCCAGCACCCAGATCGGCGCCCTGACGTCCACGCAAGTGAGCGCGCTGACCGAGACGCAGTTCATCGCCTTCGATACGGCGCAGACGCGGGCCCTGTCGAATGCCGTGGTGGCCAGCCTGAACACCATCCAGCTGGCCTTGCTGAGCGAGGCGCAGGTCGCCGCGCTGGCGCTCACGCAAGTCGCCGTACTGAACACCACGCAGGTGAGCGCCTTGAGCGGCGCGCAGATCGTCGCCCTGACCAGCAGCCAGGCCGCGGCGCTGACGACCCAGCAAACCGCCGCGCTCACGCTGGAGCAGCTGGGCGTGCTCGAGCCGGAGGACCTTGCCGCCTTCGGCGTGCGCCAGATCGCCACCCTGTCGAGCAGCCAGATGGCGGCGCTGACGGCAGGCCAGTTCGCCGCGCTGACCCGCGCGCAGATTGGCGCCATGACGCTCGACCAGCTGGAAGGCATCAGCGTCGATCAGTTCGGCGCGATAACGACCGCGCAGGTAAGCGGGCTGACGGTAGCGCAGCTGGCCAACCTGCCGGCGCTGCTGCTGGGCGCACTGACCACCAGCGCCATCGCGGCGCTGACCGGCCCCCAGATGCACACCCTGAGCACGCGCCAGCTGGCGCTGCTGTCGGCCGACCAGATGGGCGCACTGACCAGCACCCAGATTCCCCTGCTGACGGGCGCGCAGCTGTCGGTGCTCGATGCCGACCAGGTCGGCGCGCTGTCGACGCGCCAGATGCAATCGCTCTCCGTCACCCAGATCGGCTACCTGGCGACCAGCCAGATCGCCGCCCTGACCTTGGCGCAGGTGGAGAATCTGACCTCCGGCCAGCTGGCCGGATTGAAACTGGCGCAACTGGCCGCGCTCGATATCGACCAGATCGGCGCCATCACCACCACCCAGATCGGCGCGTTGCAGGCGACCCAGATCGCAGCGCTCAGCGCCACGCAGATCGCGGCGTTGACCAACGATCAGATCGGCGTATTGAGCAACAGCCAGGTCGCCGCCTTGAAGGGCACGCAGATCGCCGCCCTGACGGGCGACCAGCTGGGCGCCATCACGCTCGGGCAGATCGCCATCCTGAGCGGGGCGCAGGTGGCGGCGCTGAGCACCACCCAGATCCCGCTGCTGTCGCTGGACCAGCTGGGCGCGTTCAGCGCAGCCCAGATCGGCGCACTCAAGGCCAGCCAGTTCGCAAGCTTGAAACCCACGCAGGTGGCGGCGCTGAGTACCACGCAGATTGCCGCCATGACGCTCACGCAAGCGGGCGCATTGAGCCTGGCGCAGATCGCCGCGCTGACCGATCCGCAGGTCGCCGCCATGACCCTGGCCCAGACCATGGCGCTCGATCCGGCCTCGGTGCGCTACGCCACGCCGCTGGTGTTCGACCTGAATGGCGATGGCGTGCAGACCACCGAGTTGGCGGGCGGCGCCGTGTTCGACCTGTACGCCAACGGCCAGCCGGTGCGCACGGGCTGGGTGTCGGCGGGCGACGGCCTGCTGGTCATGGACCGCAACGCCAACGGCAGCATCGACGACGGCGGCGAACTGTTTGGCAGCGCCACCGTGCTGCTCGACGGCAGCCGCGCGCACGACGGCTATGCCGCGCTGGCGCTGCTCGACAGCGACGCCGACGGCGCCATCACCGCGGCCGATTCAGCCTATACCGGCTTGCAGATGTGGGTGGACCGCAACGGCGACGGCATCAGCGAATCGGGCGAACTGCACACGCTCGCCGCGCTGGGCGTGGCCAGCATCGCGGTGCAGGCGCAAGCGGTGAGCCTGCGTAATCACGGCAACCTGGTGGCGCTGATGTCGAGCTGGCAGGACACGCAGGGCAACAGCCACGCCAGCGCCGACGTGTGGTTTGCCAACGGCCCTGCCGCCGCAGCCACGCCTGCCGCTGGCGGTGCAGGTGCGAGCCTGCCCGCAAGCGGATCGGTAAGCCCGAGCGTCAGCACGCGGGTGGCGCAGCTGGTCGACGCAATGGCGCAGTACGCGGCCGCCGAGCCGTCCGCGCACAGCGAATCGGTACGCCCGGTGGGCTCCACCGTGCAGCCGTGGACCTGGAAAGACGGCGTGCTGGCGGTACGCTGACGCACACCGTCTCACACCGACAACACCCCCCGGGCAAGCGGCCAGTTGCCGCGCTTGACCGGTGGCGTACCAACAACCATACTGCATAGCGCAGTGGAGATATTAGTCAGCACGATGAATACCTATAACAACCCAAACCGGGGAGTGGCGCGACGATGAAGGCAGTGATTCTTGCGGGTGGCATGGGCACCCGGATCAGCGAGGAAACATCGATCAGGCCGAAGCCGATGATCGAAATCGGCGGCAAGCCTATCCTCTGGCACATCATGAAGATCTACTCTTCGCACGGCATCAACGACTTCGTGATCTGCTGCGGCTACAAGGGCTACATCATCAAGGAGTACTTCGCCAACTACTTCCTGCACATGTCCGACTTCACCTTCGACATGCAAAACAACCGCATGGAAATCCACACCCAGCACGCCGAACCCTGGCGCGTGACCCTGGTCGACACGGGCGACGCCAGCATGACGGGCGGACGCCTGAAACGCGTGCGCAGCCACCTGGGCGACGAGGACTTCTGCTTTACCTACGGCGACGGTGTCGGCGACGTCGATATCGGCGCCTCCATCAAGTTCCACCGCGAGACCGGCCGTCTGGCCACGCTCACCGCCATCCAGCCGCCGGGCCGCTTCGGCGCGCTCAGCCTGTCGGGCGCGCGCGTGGACGGCTTCCAGGAAAAGCCGCAAGGCGATGGCGGCTGGATCAACGGCGGCTTCTTCGTCATGTCGCCCAAGGTGATCGACTACATCGACGACGACCTGACCATCTGGGAAAAAGAACCGATGGAGCGGCTGGCGCTTGCCGGCGAACTGTCGGCGTTTTATCACCATGGTTTCTGGCAGCCGATGGATACGCTGCGCGACAAGCAGCATCTCGAACAACTGTGGGCCAGCGAGCGGGCGCCCTGGAAGGTGTGGGCGTGAACGCCGCCTTCTGGCAGGGCCGACGCGTTTTACTGACCGGGCATACGGGCTTCAAGGGCAGCTGGCTGGCCCTGTGGCTGCAGGAACTTGGCGCCGAAGTGACCGGCTTCGCGCTGGCGCCGCCGACCACCCCCAGCCTGTTCGAGGTGGCCGGTGTGGCGCGCGGCATGACCAGCGTGATCGGCGACATCCGCGACCTGGCGCAGCTACAACAGGTCATGCGCGAGCAGCAACCGGAAGTGGTGTTTCACCTGGCCGCGCAGGCGCTGGTGCGCCACTCCTATGCCGATCCGGTCGAGACCTACTCCACCAACGTAATGGGCACCGTGAACGTGCTGGAAGCGGTGCGCGGCGCCAGGAGCGTGCGCGCCATGGTGAACGTCACCAGCGACAAATGCTACGAGAACCGCGAGTGGGCCTGGGGCTACCGCGAGAATGAAACGCTGGGCGGCTACGACCCGTACAGCAACAGCAAGGCGTGCGCCGAACTGGTCGCGTCCAGCTACCGCAACTCGTTCTTCCACCCCGACCGCTACGCCGAACACGGCCTGGCCGTGGCCAGCGCGCGCGCAGGCAACGTGATCGGCGGCGGCGACTGGGCCATGGACCGGCTGGTGCCGGACATCCTGCGCGCCATCGTGGCCGGCGAGAGCGTCTCGATCCGCAACCCCCATGCGATCCGCCCGTGGCAGCACGTGCTCGAACCGTTGTCGGGCTACCTGCTGCTGGCGCAAAAACTGCACACCGACGGCGTGCGCTTCGGCGAAGGCTGGAACTTCGGCCCCCACGACAGCGACGCCATGCCGGTGCAATGGCTGGTCGACCAACTGACCACGGCGTGGGGCGAAGGCGCCCGCTGGGAGCTGGACGGCGGCGAGCATCCGCACGAAGCCCACTACCTCAAGCTCGACTGCTCCAAGGCCAAGGCGCAACTGGGCTGGCAGCCCACGTGGCGGCTGGACCAGACCCTGGCCGCGATCACCGGCTGGCACCGCGCGCACCGCGACGGCGCCGACATGCATGCCGAGACGCTGGCGCAGATCCGGCGCTTTCAACATGACACCAAAGACACTTTCATCAAATAACCAGCAGGAGCCCACTGTGGACAAGGCAGCACTCAAACAACAAATTCTCGACCTGGTCGAACAGTACAGTGCCCTGCACTTCGCGCCGACCGAATTCAAGCCCGGCGTCACGGTGGTGCCGCCATCGGGCAAGGTACTGGGCGCGCCGGAAGTCAAGAACATGGTGGAAGCGTCGCTCGACGCGTGGCTGACCACGGGACGCTTCAACACGGCGTTCGAAAAGCGCTTCGCCGACTTCGTCGGCGTGCCGTACGCGCTGACCACCACGTCCGGTTCGTCGGCCAACCTGCTGGCGTTCACCGCGCTGACCTCGCCCAAGCTGGGCGCGCGCGCGCTCAAACCCGGTGACGAAGTCATCACCGTGGCGGCAGGCTTTCCGACCACCGTCAACCCGACCATCCAGAACGGCATGGTGCCGGTGTTCGTCGACGTCGACATCCCGACCTACAACATCGACCCTGCAAAGATCGAAGCGGCCGTGACGGACAAGACGCGCGCCATCATGATCGCCCACACGCTGGGCAACCCGTTCGACCTGGACGCGGTGATGGCGATCGCCAAAAAGTACAATCTGTGGGTGATCGAAGACTGCTGCGACGCGCTCGGCTCGACCTACAAGGGCGCGCACGTGGGCACCTTCGGCCACATCGCCACCTGCAGCTTTTACCCGGCGCACCACATCACCATGGGCGAAGGCGGCATGGTCTTCACCAAGGACCTGGAACTGCGCGGCATCATCGAATCGTTCCGCGACTGGGGTCGCGACTGCTACTGCGGCCCGGGCTGCGACAACACCTGCGGCAAGCGCTTCGGCTGGCAGATGGGCACCCTGCCGCAGGGTTACGACCACAAGTACACCTACACCCACCTGGGCTACAACCTCAAGATCACCGACATGCAGGCCGCCTGCGCGCTGGCCCAGATGGACCGCCTGCCGGACCTGATCGAAGCGCGCAAGCGCAACTTCAGGTTCCTGAAAGAGCGCCTGAAGTCGTGCGAAGAATTCCTGATCCTGCCGGAAGCGACTCCCGGCAGCGACCCGTCGTGGTTCGGCTTTCCCGTCACCCTGCGCCACGATGTCGACTTCGACCGGGTCGAACTGCTCAAGTACCTGGACGACCTGAAGATCGGCACGCGCCTGCTTTTTGCTGGCAACCTGACGCGCCAGCCGTACTTCGAAGGACGCACCTACCGCGTTGTCGGCGGGCTGGAAAACACCGACATCGTCATGAACAACACGTTCTGGGTCGGCGTCTATCCCGGCCTGGACGAAGGCATGCTCAGCTTCGTGTGCGACAAGATCGAAGCCTATTTCGGCGTGGGGTTCTGAGGTGTTCGAGCTGGTTCCCAGCAAGCTGTCCGGCTGCGTTGAACTGCAGCCGAAAGCCTTCAGCGATGCGCGCGGCAGGTTCGTCAAGGTGTTCCACGAAGCGGCGTTCCGCGAGCTGGGGCTGCACACGGACTTTGCGGAAGAATACTATTCGGTCTCGCACCGCAACGTGATCCGCGGCTTGCACTTCCAGACCCCGCCGCACGACCATGTCAAGCTGGTCTACTGCGTGCAGGGCGAAGTGCTCGACGTGGTGCTGGACCTGCGCGTCGGCTCGCCCACCTACGGCCAGCATGCGACCTTCCAGCTCAGTGCCGACAAGGCCAACAGCATCTATATCCCCAAGGGCATGGCGCACGGCTTTTGCGCGCTGAGCGACGAGGCCATCATGGTGTACAAGGTGTCGACGGTGTACGCGCCGCACAACGACGCCGGCGTGCGCTGGGATTCGGCCGGCATCGCCTGGCCGACGGCCAGCCCCATCATCTCCGACCGTGATGCCGGCTTTGCCGGTTTCGGTGAGTTCGACAGCCCGTTCAATTATGAGTAATTCCCCACGGGTGGCGCTGGTCACCGGCGCCACCGGCTTTATCGGCTCGCATCTGGCGCGCCAACTGGCCGCCGACGGCTGGCAGGTGCACACGATCGTGCGCAAGGCTGGCAGCGGCGAGCATGAACACCTGTATGACGGCGGCATGGACAGCCTGCTGCGCTGCCTGAACGCCGTCAAGCCGGATGTGGTGTTTCATCTGGCATCGCTGTTTCTGTCGCAGCATACGACGGCCGATGTCGACAACCTCATACACAGCAATGTGGTGTTCGGCGCCCAGCTGCTTGAAGCAATGAAGGTCGCCGGCGTCAGGCGGCTGGTCAACACCGGCACGTCGTGGCAGAACTTCGAAGGTGGCAATTACAACCCCGTGTGCCTGTATGCGGCGACCAAACAGGCATTCGAGGCGCTGGTCGATTTTTACGTGCAGGCCGAAGGCTTCAAGGCGATCACGCTGCGCCTGTTCGATACCTACGGCGCGGACGATGTGCGCCCTAAGCTATTCCACCTGCTGCGCAAAACCGCCGCCAGCGGCGACACCCTGCGCATGTCGCCCGGCGAGCAGCTGATCGACTTGGTGCATGTGGACGACGTGATTACCGCGTTCAAGGCGGCCGAAGCGCTGCTCGACGCCGGCGGCGCGCACCGCGTGTACGGCGTCAGTTCGGGCGCACCCATCGCGCTGCGCGATCTGGTGGCGCGGTTCTGCGCCGTCACCGGCGCGCGCGTGGACGTCGAATGGGGCGGCCGGCCGTATCGCGAGCGCGAGGTGATGGTGCCGTGGCAGGGCGACGCGCTGCCCGGCTGGCGCCCTGCGGTCGCGCTGGAAGATGGCTTGCGTTCCCTGGCAGCAGTCAACCCAAACTAAAAGGATGCATCGACATGAGTGAACTGAATCTGAAGTCTTACATCATCACCAGCCGCGACTTCCCGCTGCCGCCGGACCGCCCTGCCTTTCCCGTCATGGCCAAGGGCGGCTTTGTGCCGCAGGGGCGGGCGTATGTGACCGATGCGACGGGCGACAACGTGGCGCACATGAGTAGCCAGTGGGCCGAGATGACGGCCATGTACTGGGTCTGGAAGAACACCACGGATGCGGATCTGGTCAGCTTTCCGCATTTCCGCCGTTTCTTCTGGGTGGTGCCGAACGGGCCGTACTTCACCCCGGGCAGCACGTTTCATGTGGACCCGACCGAAGCCAATCTGGAAGCATTGACGTCGCCGGCCAGCGTGGACCGGATCAAGGAGATCATGACCTACACCGACGTGATCGTGCCGCGCCGCCGGTCGATGGAGACATCGGTGGCCGATCAGTACCGCGCCGTGGGACTGCCGGAGTGGGATTTGTTCATCGAAGGCTGCAAGGCGCTGGGGCCGGAGTATGCGGCGGCCGGAGCGTATTTCGACCAGGTCAATTCGATCAGCTGCTACAACATGTTTGTGATGAAGTGGGCGCAGTTCGACCACTACATGGAGACCTTGTTCACGCTGCTCAAGTGGGTGGCCGAGCGGGTCGAGCTGGAGCACAAGGTGCCGGCGCACATGGCTGAGCGGTTTTTGAATCTGTACATTCACGTCAACTGTCTGAGCACGATGGAAGTGCCAGTGGCGTTGCTCGAAGCCAGCGCTTACTGACCCATCGCTTGGGGAGCACGCACCGCGTCTGCTGCAGCGCGTCAAACCTGCGCCAGCCAAAAAATAGTTGATGTTATGATCATTTCACTCATCAACTTAAAGGCTTGCAATGGACAACGCGCTGCCCGTGCCCCAGTATTTCCAGCAACTGATCGAAACCGCGCGCAAGTCGGGGCCGATCACCGTTGCGCTTGCCCATCCCTGCGACAGCTTCGCGCTGGAAGCGGCCCTTGATGCGATGCGCCTTGGCCTGATCAAGCCCATCCTCGTGGGACCGGAAGCGCGGATCCGCCGCGCCGCCGACGAAGCCGGCCTGGATATCGCCGATTTGCCACTGATCGACACGGAGCACAGCCACGCCTCCGCCGCGCGCGCGGTCGAGCTGGTACGCGAGGGAAAAGCGGCTGTCGTCATGAAAGGCAGCCTGCATACCGATGAACTGATGGCAGCGGTGGTCGACAGCACCAACGGCCTGCGCACCGCGCGCCGGCTAAGCCACTGTTTCATTCTTGACGTACCCGGGCGCAGCGAGCCGCTGATCATCACCGACGCGGCCATCAACATCAACCCTACGCTCGACGAGAAGAAGGATATCGTTCAGAACGCCATCGACCTGGCGCATATCCTCAAGTTCGCCGACGTGCGCGTGGCGATCCTCGCCGCGGTGGAGACGGTCAACGCCAAGATGCCGGCCACAATCGACGCGGCAGCGTTGTGCAAGATGGCGGACCGGGGCCAGATCACCGGCGCCACGCTGGACGGACCGCTGGCCATGGACAACGCGATCGATCCGGAGGCGGCGGCCATCAAGGGTCTCGCTTCGCCCGTTGCAGGGCGCGCCAATGTGCTGCTGGCGCCGGACCTTGAGTCGGGCAACATGCTGGCCAAGAGCCTGACGTTCATGGCCGGCGCTGCTGCTGCGGGCATCGTGCTGGGTGCGCGCGTGCCGCTGGTGCTGACCAGCCGTGCCGATTCGGTGGAGGCCAGGCTCGCATCGTGCGCGGTGGCCGTGCTGGTGGCGGCGCACCGCCTTGCGAGCGCGCCTGTTGTGGGCCGCTGACATGAGCGCCCCGAACGACAGCATCCTCGTCATCAACGCCGGATCGTCCAGCATCAAGTTTTCGCTGTTCAGCGGGGCGCAGCTTGACCTGACGTTCAAGGGCAAGATCGAAAACCTGTACAGCGGGCCGACCCGCTTCAGTGCGCAAGATGCGCAAGGCCGGGCCATCGGCGCGCATACCTGGGCCGACACGCCATTGGATCATCATGCCGGCATGGAGCACCTGATCGGCTTTGTCACGGAGCAGATCAAGGGGTATCGGATCGTCGCGACCGGGCACCGCATCGTGCATGGCGGCGCGCGATACAGCGGCCCCCAGCTGCTCGATATAGCCACCTTGTCGCAGCTGGATCAGCTGATACCGCTGGCGCCTCTGCACCTGCCGCACAATCTGGCGGCGGTGCGCGCGATTGCCGCCTTGATGCCTGACGTACCGCACGTCGGCTGCTTCGACACCGCGTTCCACGCCGGCCAGCCGGCGCTGGCGCAGGCGTTCGCACTGCCTCCTTCGATCACCGATCAGGGCATACGCCGATATGGTTTTCACGGGCTGTCGTATGAATACATCGCCAGCCGCTTGCCGGAGGCCGACCCGCAACTGGCCGGCGCCAAGGTGATTGCGGCTCACTTGGGCAATGGCGCCAGCATGTGTGCGATGGCGGGCGGGCGCAGCGTGGCCAGTACCATGGGTTTTACCGCCATCGAGGGCCTGCCCATGGGAACCCGTTGCGGCTCGCTCGACCCGGGCGTGGTGCTGTATCTGATCGACCAGCTCAGGATGGATGTGGGCGCGGTGCAGAAGCTGTTGTACGAGCAGTCCGGGTTGCTGGGCGTGTCGGGCGTGTCGTCGGACATGCGCACGCTGGAGGCGAGCACAGACCCGCGCGCGCGGCTGGCGATCGATCTGATGGTCTACCGGATCGGGCGCGAGCTGGGTTCGCAGGCTGCGGCGCTGGGTGGGCTGGATGCGCTGGTGTTCTCAGGCGGTATCGGCGAGAACAGCAGCGCTGTGCGCGGCGCGGTGTGCCGCGATGCGGCGTGGCTGGGTGTGGAGCTGGATGACGCGGCCAATGCCGCTGGCGCGACCGGCATGGCGCGTATCAGCACGCCGTCCAGCAGGGTGGCGGTGTGGGTGGTGCCCGCCAATGAGGAGTGGATGATTGCGCAGCACACACGCGCGTTGCTGGGAACGTAGTGTCTGTCGCAGAACGCGCAGCTTATGTTAACCACCACCGTTCGAACCGTCATCCCCGCGCAAGCGGGGACCCATACTGAGCAAGCACGTCCAATAAAACATGCTCAGCATGGGTCAACGCGGGGGCGCCGAGCCTTGCGCGGGGATGACGTGAGCTGGGGGGCGGTGGAAGGGGTTAGCGCGTGGCTTCGAAGAAGCCGCCTAAGTCAGTACGGCTTCGGAGAAGCCGCACTCAAACCGCACTTCACCGCATCAAGGCTCCTGAATCGACTCGTCCATCGCCTTGGTTAGTGGCCACAGCAGATACGACATCACCGTGCGCTTGCCCACCACGACTTCGGCCGTCAGGGTCATGCCCGGCAGCAGGCGCTCGCGGCGGCCCAGCTTTTTCAGCTGCTGCTTGCCCAGCTTCACACGGCTCAGGTAATACGAGTCCGTCCCCCCGCCCGGCGCCACGTTGTCGCGCTTGAATGCGTCTTCCGAGATCACCCGGATCGTCGACTTCAGGCTGCCATGCTTCTGGAACGGGAAAGCGTCGAACTTGACTTCCGCTTCGTCGCCCAGCTTTACATAGCCCACATCGACCGCATCGATCTGAACCTCCGCTTCCATATCCCCGCCCAACGGCACCAGGGTAAAGAACGTCTCCGCTTCACGCGCGATGGATCCCGCCGACAGCTTGGCAATCTCCAGCACCACCGCGTCCGCCGGCGCCGTCAAGGTCACCAGCTGGCGGCGCTTGTCGGCCTTGGCCAGCTGCTCGTTGACCGAATCGCGGTCGCGCGA
Organism: Janthinobacterium lividum; assembly: GCA_943372275.1. Taxonomy (GTDB): domain Bacteria; phylum Pseudomonadota; class Gammaproteobacteria; order Burkholderiales; family Burkholderiaceae_D; genus Telluria_A; species Telluria_A lividum_A. Next base: position 6,251 of record CALRYE020000074.1, on the reverse strand, counting down.
GGTGGTCAGCAATTCTTCCATCTGCTTCTGGCGCCAGCCCTTCTGGAACGCCGACATCTCCGCCTGCGCCGCACCCAGCTCGCGCCGCACTTCCAGCTCGCGGCTGATGGTCAGCTGCAGATTGCGCTCCACTTCCAGCCGCTTGTCGCGCGCTTCGAGCAGATGCAGCTTGGCGCCGAAGTTCTGCGCCACCAGCGTGTCGTACATCGCCTCGACTTCCTTGAGCGACTTCAGACGCAGCGCCAGACCTTCCTGGTCACGCTTGTTGGTCTCTTGCGTGGCTTTCAAGCGCTCCACGCTTTCCTGGAGCTTGCCGATCTGCGCCTTGTAGTTAGCCTGGCGTTCGCTCGACAATTGAGCTTGCAGCTTGCTGTCGTTATCACCCTCTCCCGCGCCGCCCTTGGCGCCCGTCAGTTCGGCTTCCAGTCCACGCGATTGCGTGTCCAGACTGCGCAAGCGCATGCGCAGCTGCGCCTCGTCGGCCTGCGCGTAGGTCGGGTCGAGCGTGGCCAGCACGTCGCCCTTCTTGACGACCTGGCCCAGGCGCACGTTGACCGACAGGACCACCGCCGTCTCGGCCGGCTGCACCACGATGTTCTGCAGCGGATTGACCAGGCGGCCGCGCGCGATGATCACCTTGTCGATCTCGGACAGGCAAGCCCAGATGACGAAGATGATCAGCGCCGAAAACATGATCAGCAAGGTATGGCGCAGATACCCCGGCAGCGGGCTGCGCTCGATTTCGTCGGCGTCCGGCAGGAACTCGAGATCCGGTCCCAGCGCTGGCTTGCCGTCGCTTACAGGTGGCTTGTTTGTTGATTCCATAGGTGCTGGTAGGTCTCGCATCGGGACAGCAGTTCTTCATGACGGCCACTATCGACCAGACGGCCCTGCTGCATCACCAGAATGGCGTCGGCATTGACCAGGGTCGAAAGGCGGTGGGAGATCATCACGACAGTGCGGCCAACCGCAATGCGCGACAAGTTACGGATAAAGATCGCTTCGCTCTCGGGGTCCAGCGCGCTGGCCGCTTCGTCGAGAATCAGCACGCGCGGACGCGCCAGCAGCGAACGGGCAATCGACAGGCGCTGCTTCTGGCCACCGGACAGGTTGGCGGCGTTCTCTTCGAGCAGGGTGTCGTAACCCTGCGGCAGGCGCTCAATGAATTCGGAGGCGCCGGCCGCTTCAGCCGAGGCGACGATCTCTTCGAAGGTGGCATCCGGCTTGGTGGCGGCGATGTTCTCGCGTACCGTGCCGCGGAACAGGAAGTTCTCTTGCATGACGATGCCGACCTGGCGGCGCAAGTGGGCCAGGTCGATCTCGCGCGCATCGGTGCCGTCGAAACGGACCAGGCCCTCCTGCACCGAGTACATGCCTTGAATGAGCTTGGTCAGCGTGGTCTTGCCGGAGCCGCTGCGGCCCACGATGCCGACCACGGAGCCGGCCGGAATGGTGAAGGTGGCGCGGTCCAGCGCCGTGTTGCTGGAACCCGGATAGCGGAACGTCACGTCTTCGAAACGGATCTCGCCGGCCAGCTGCGGACGCAGTCCGCCCGCTCCCATGCGCCCTTCCGGCGCACGGTTCATCACTTCGCCCAGCATGCGCACCGACAGGGCCGTCTCCTGGTATTCATTGACCAGGCCGACGATGGCGATCAGTGGCGACACCACGCGCCCGGCGATCATCTGGAAGGCGATCAGCGAGCCCACCGTCAGGGTCTGGTCGAACACGCCCTGCGCGCCGACCACGATGATCACCACCGGCAGCAGCTTGCCCAGGAAATCGGTGATGGCGTTGCCGGTGATCGAGATGCGGCCCACGCGAAAGTGCATCGTGATCGCTTCGGCCGAGCGCTGGTCCCAGTCCTTGCGCTGGGTCGGTTCGATCGCCAGCGCTTTGACGGTACGCATACCGTGGATGGTCTCGACCAGCATGGCCTGGCGCTTGCCTTCGGCCGCGTACAGGGCGTTCAGGCGGCGGTTGAAGGTCGGGACCATGCCGCCCACCACGGCGCCGATGGCGACCGTGAAGGCCAGCGTGATCATGGCCAGCTGGACCGAATAGGTGAACAGGATCGGCAGGAAGATCAGCAGCGCGGTGGCGTCGAGCGCCGTGAAGAACATGCGGCCGGTCAGGAACGAGCGGATTTTTTCGAGCTGCTGCATGTGGCGCGTGACGACGCCGGCCGTGGTGGTCTCGAAGTAATCGATCGGCAGCGACATCAGGTGCGCGAAGCAGCGCCGCGTCAGGCGCATGTCGATCTTGTTGGTCGCGGCCAGGGTGATCATCTGGCGCAGGTAGCCGAACACGGAGTCGAACACCAGCGCGATGATGATGCCCACGCCCAGCACCCACAGGGTCGAGACGCTCTGGTGCACCAGCACCTTGTCGATCACCAGCTGGAAGAAGATCGGCGAGGCCAGTGCCAGCATGTGCATGGCGATGGCGGCCAGCGCGATGTCGCGGAAGGCGCCCTTCTGTTTCAGGATCTCGGGGATGAACCAGCGCAGCGAGAACGGTTGATTGAGGTCCGTGATCGCGTGCTCGCGCTTCATGAACACCACGTCGCCGTTCCAGCGGCTGCAGAACTGCTCGCGGTCGACCAGGATCACGCCCGACTTGTCCTGCGTGGGGTCGAGGATGGCGACGCGTTCGGCGCCTTCGTTGCGCACGCCGACGACGATCACGCCGCTGCCATTGGCCAGGCGCGCCATCAGCGGGAACACGCCGCCCTGGGCCAGCAGACCAGCCCAGCTGAGCTTGTCGTTCTTGACCTTCAGGCCCATGTCGCCGGCCATGCGTTGCAGCAGACTTGGAGCGGGCTCCTCGCTACCGATTGCGTACTGCTCGATCAGCCGCTCGGGATTGACCTGCAGACCGTGATGCTGGGCAATCGCGGTGAGGCACTGAACGACTGAGTGGGAAAAGTTGTTGCTCATCGTGGATGACGGCAGCCCTAAAAAAATTGCAAGTAACGATGCCGCGCGTGGAGGCCCTTGGATCACGGATGATTCTACCCGAGTAAAGGTGCTCTGAATCAATAAACATGGAGGGACTAAGGGTCCAATTCAACGTTTCGACGCGGCCCAACAACGCTGTCGGAAGCGCAAGCAATGGAGCGGGGCAATGGCGCGCCGCATCATGAACGGCCCCGCTACCATCGGTCAAAACGGGCGCATGACAACTTTGGAGTCGCAATTGCGAAGACCATCATGAAGACCAGCTTGGTAACCGGCGGCGCCGGCTTTCTCGGCTCGCACCTGTGCGACCGACTCATCGCGCGCGGCGAAGACGTGCTGTGCGTTGACAATTTCTACACAGGCAGCAAGCGCAACATCGCGCACCTGCTGGGCCATCCGCGCTTCGAGCTGCTGCGCCACGACGTCACGTTTCCCTTGTATGTGGAGGTGGGGCGCATCTTCAACCTGGCCTGCCCGGCCAGCCCGGTGCACTATCAGTTCGATCCGGTGCAGACCACCAAGACCAGCGTGCACGGCGCGATCAACATGCTGGGCCTGGCCAAGCGGGTCAAGGCGCGCATCCTGCAGGCGTCCACCAGCGAAGTGTATGGCGACCCGGAGCTGCATCCACAGCCGGAGCATTACTGGGGGCGGGTCAATCCGATCGGCGTGCGCAGCTGCTACGACGAGAGCAAGCGCTGCGCCGAGACCTTGTTCTTCGACTATCACCGCCAGCACGGCATCCAGATCAAGGTGATGCGCATCTTTAATACCTATGGGCCGCGCATGCATCCGGACGATGGGCGCGTGGTGAGCAACTTCATCGTGCAGGCGCTGCAGGGGCGCGACATCACCATCTACGGCGATGGCCGTCAGACGCGCAGCTTCTGTTATGTGGACGACCTGATCGAGGCCATGCTGCGGCTGATGGATAGCGAGGCCGGGCTGACCGGGCCGGTCAATGTCGGCAATCCCGTCGAGTTCACCATGCTGGAACTGGCCGAGGGGATCGTGCGGCTGACGGGATCGCGCTCGCGCATCGTGTTCGCGCCGCTGCCTCAGGATGATCCGCGCCAGCGGCGCCCGGATATCGCGCTGGCGCGCGAGCGGCTGGGGTGGGAGCCGCTGGTACAGCTGGAGGAAGGGTTGATGCGGACGATAGCGTATTTTGAGCGGGAGCTCATGGGTACTGCACTGCTGCATGATCTGCATGAGCTGCACGTGGACGATGCGAACGGCAGCGCCCGTGCCGAACCATTCAATCTTGCCATCCACCACCAACCTGAAAGCCGTCTTCCTCGCGGAGGCGAGGATCCATAGCACGGTTGGACCACGACGTAGCATCATCAAGCGATTGACGGATGCGTGCTAGGGGTCATCGCCTTCGCGGGGACGACGGAGCTGGCAATGGTGGTGGAAAGCCCGGTTCGTCAGGCGTCTGATAAACCATGCGCTACTTCGCCGGCTTGATCGCCTGCCCCTTGACCGGCTCGCCACGCGCCACCGGCTGGCCGTCGGCCAGGTAGTCGACGAACTGCGCCGGCAGCGGCGCGGCCGTGCCGAACACGGGGCCGTTTTGTAACTGATAATGCAGATGCGGCTCCGACGAGTTGCCGCTGTTGCCACACTCGCCCAGCGCCTGCCCGGCCCCGACCTTCTCGCCCTGCCTGACCAGCACCGATCCACGCTGCAGGTGAGCCAGCATCGAAAACTCGCTGTTGCCATGGTCGATCACCACGTGATTGCCCAGCAGCTCGCGGCGGTTCATCTGGCCCGGCACGTTGTCGTCCACCGCGTCAAGCACCGCCACCACCTTGCCGGGCGCGGGCGCCACGATGGTGCGGCCGTAGCAAAAATAATCTTCGTTGCGCTTGCCGTCGCCGCTGTGGGTGCGCTGTTCGCGGCTCATCAGGATGTCCAGCGCGTAGCGCTGGTTGGCCACGGCCGCATGGGCGTTGTTGGCCACTTCGCGCCCGCCCCAGAACACCAGCATCTCGTCTTTGAACGGCAGGCGCAGCGTGGTTTTGGTCTGGTAATCGACGAACGCCGACGGCGCCGGCGCGCTCGGATCGGGCTGGATCGTCATGCCGGCGATCTGGCCCTTCTCGTCGAAGGCCCAGCGCACCAGCACCGCGCCCGGATAGCCGTCGAAGCGGGCGCGCCGCTCGTAGACGCCGGTCTCGCCCTGGGCGGTGGAGGTCTCGTCGAGCAGCTCGCGTTCGCTGCCGAGCTGGCTGCCGACCTGGGCGCCGAACGCGGCCAGTGCCTGGCGCGACTTGATGGCCTCGCGCATGCGCGTGTTCATGCGCTCCCATATGGAGTCGAACTGGCGCGCGTAAAAGGCGTCGGTCGCGGCCTTGCCATACCTGGCCGTGTCCGACGAGGCTGGCGGCGCTGCTTCGGCGTACGGCAAAACAACAGTCATCAGCAACGTGGCGGTGGCGGCGAACGCACGCAACATGGTCTTCCTTTCTCGTAAATTTCTGCTCTGCGCCAGTACGTTAACACAAAAGCGCGCATGATCCGCGCGGTACCGACCCAAGCGCGCGGCGCGCCATGCCGCGCCACGACCACGGGGCTTGCTTGACATTCACTTCGGAATCAAACCATACTTTGCCGCTGGCACTGCCAGCCGCCATCCACCCTCAAGAGGAGCTCCCATGTTAGGTAATTCGGCATCCGCCTTCGATCCATGCATCGCCAAAGTCGTCGGCCTGGTTCAGCCGAAAGCGATCCTTGAACTGGGCTGCGGCCAGGGCAAGTTCGGCAACATGCTGCAGGGCGCCGGCTACCCGGTCAGCCTGCGCGCTGTACAGAAGATCTTCTCGGCCGAGGACGAACCGACCCTCAAGACGCGCGGCTACGAAGCGATCATCGACGCCGACATCATGGATTACTTCCGCACCGGCTTCGACGAAACGTACGACATGATCGTGGCGCTGGACGTGATCGAACACTTCCTGCTGTCGGACATCATCTCGATCATCAACTTCGCCCTCTACCGCGCCGACTACATGCTGCTGGTGTGGCCGTCGGCCCACCCGCAGGACGCCACCACCAACGCCTTCGACCGCCACCGCGCCTCATTCGAGCTGCGCGACCTTACCGACCGCTTCGACGTGGTGTTCTATTCGCAGACCGGGTTCGCCCAGATGAACTGCGTGCACCGCTATCACATCGCCCTGCTGCGCGGTCACATGAACGTCAAGGTGCTGCCACCGTTCACCGGCTGACGCGATGGCAGCGGCGATGATCGATTCGGTATTCCTGTTCGACGCGAACTACGTGGGG
>CALRYE020000073.1:0-27294 GCA_943372275.1 Janthinobacterium lividum | reverse complement strand
AGTACGTGAGCGACATGGTCACGCTGGTTGCGCGCGTGACCGCGCCCGCCGGCGCTGCTGCCGATACCCCGGCCGACAGCCATGTCGACTGGTTCGGCACCTCGATGGGCGGCTTGATCGGCATGGCCTTCGCATCGCTGCCGGACAACCCGATCGGTAAGCTGGTGCTCAACGATATCGGCCCCACGCTGGACCCGGGCGCGCTGCTGCGCATTGGCGACTACATCGGTCAGGATCTGCGCTTCGAGACGTTCGACGAGGCGGCCGGCTTCGTGCGCAGCGTGTCGCTGTCGTTCGGCGCCCACAGCGACGAGCAATGGCACAAGCTGGCCAATGACGTATTGCGGCGCGACGACGACGGCAAGTGGGTGCGCCACCACGACCTGGGGCTGGCGCTGCCGTTTCGCGCCGCTACCATCGACACGGCCAAGGCCGACGAGGCGGCGCTGTGGGCCGCGTACGACGCGATCCGCTGCCCGACCTTGCTGGTGCGCGGGGCCGATTCGGACCTGCTCTCGCGTGATACGGCAGCGGCCATGGCCGCGCGCGGGCCCCAGGCCACCGTGGTGGAAATTCCGGGCGTGGGCCATGCGCCCACGTTCATCAGCGACGACCAGATCGCGATTGCGCGGCAGTTTTTGCTCGGCGCTTAGGTTATTGTTGCATTCAGCTGCTCGTCTTTACAAAGAATCATCACGAAGAAGAACATGGAAATCACACGCAATCACGTAGGACCCCGCCTGTCCGAGACGGCCATTCATAACGGCACCGTGTACCTGGCCGGCCAGATCGCCGACCAGACCGACGCCGACATCGGCGGCCAGATGCGCGAAGTGCTGGGCCACGTCGACCGGTTGCTGGCCGAAGCGGGCAGCGACAAGACCTGCATCCTGTCGTGCCAGATCTACATCGCCGACATGGCCGACTTTGCCGGCATGAACGCGGTGTGGGATGAATGGGTGGCCGCCGGCCACACGCCGCCGCGCGCCACTGTCGAAGCGCGTCTGGCCAATCCGGCCTGCCGCGTCGAGGTGGTTGTCGTCGCCGCGCTGCGCTAGGCCACCATGGTATCGATCGCCACGCTCGGCAACGCGCAAACCCAGCTGGTTCAAGGACTCGGGCCCGAGGACTGCGCCCGCGTGCAGACCGCGCTCGATTACGCCAGCGAGGCGTATGCCGACCGCGTCTGCAGCTCGGGCCAGAACGCGCTGGAGTTCGCCGTGGGCGTGGCGACCACGCTGGCCTATCTGCGCAGCGACGCCGAAACCCGCATCGCCGGTTTGATGTTCGAGCTGACGGTGCTCGACCCGAAAGCGGTGGCGGGCCTGGAAAACCGGGTCGGGCGCGAGGCGACCGATCTGGTCACGGGCGTGCGCCAGCTGATACGCCTGCGCGACATGACGGTCGGCCACCAAAGCGTCGGCCGGGGCAAGAACGCGGCCCAGCAGGCCGCCGCCCAGATCGAAACGCTGCGCAAAATGCTGCTGGCCATGGCCACCGACATGCGCGTGGTGCTGGTGCGCCTCGCCTCGTGCGTGACGTCGCTGCGCTACTTCGCCGACATCAAGCTGTTCAACGACATGACGCGCGCTTACGGGCGCGAGACGCTGGACCTGTACGCGCCGCTGGCCAACCGGCTGGGGATCTGGCAGCTCAAGTGGGAGCTGGAAGACCTGTCGTTCCGCTTCATCGAGCCCGATACCTACAAGCGCATCGCCAAGATGCTCGAAGAAAAGCGCATGATGCGCGAAGGCTTCGTGCAATCGGCCATCCTGCGCCTGCAAACCGAACTGGCCGAGGCCGGCATCGCCGCCGAGGTGTTCGGGCGGCCCAAGCACATCTACAGCATCTGGAAGAAGATGCGCGGCAAGGAGCTCGATTTCACCGAGCTGTATGACGTGCGCGCGTTCCGCGTGATCGTCGCCGACGACAAGACCTGCTACACGGTGCTGGGCGTGGTGCACAACATCTGGACGCCAATTCCGAAGGAATTCGACGACTACATCTCGCGTCCGAAACCGAACGGCTATCAGTCGCTGCACACGGTCGTCACGGCCGACGACAACCGGCCGCTGGAAGTGCAGATCCGCACTCAGGAAATGCACAATTTCGCCGAGTACGGCATCGCCGCACACTGGCGCTATAAAGAAGAGGGCAACTCCGACTTCAAGGGCCAGGCTTACGACGAGAAGATCGCCTGGCTGCGCCAGCTGCTGGCCTGGAAGACCGACGTGGCCGACGCGGTGGTGGGCGAAGGGCAGGAAGAAATCCAGCGCGAATGGGTCGAAAAGCTCAAGTCGACCACCCTGGACGACCGCATTTATGTGCTCACGCCGCAGGCGCGCGTGCTGGAACTGCCGGTCGGCGCCACGCCCATCGACTTTGCCTACCACCTGCACAGCGAAGTGGGCCACCGCTGCCGCGGCGCGCGCGTCGACGGCGTGATGGTGCCGCTGTACACGCTGCTACGCAACGGCCAGACCTGCGAGATCATCACTGCCAAGGGCGCGCCCGGCACGGCCGGCCCGTCGCGCGACTGGCTGAGTCCCGAATACACGGTCAGCTCGCGCACGCGCATCAAGGTGCGCGCCTGGTTCAACGCCATCGATCTGGCCGAAACGCTGGCGCACGGCCGCACGCTGGTGGAAAAGTCGCTCCAGCGCGAAGGCAAGACCGCCGTCAACCTGGAATCGCTGGCCCACAAGCTGGGTTTTGCCAAGGTGGACGACATGTTCATCTCGGTCGGCAAGGAAGAATTCAGCCTGCGCCACGTGGAGCAGGCACTGCACGACAACGGCGAAGTGGCGCCCGTCGAAGACGCCGTGGTGCTGAACAAAAGCCGCGCGTCCAGCGTGGACCAGGGCGCCAAATCGGGGGTGCTGGTGGTTGGCACCGAAGGCTTGATGACGGCGCTGGCCAAGTGCTGCAAACCGGCGCCGCCGGACGGCATCGTCGGCTTCGTCACGCGCGGCAAAGGCGTGTCGATCCACCGCGCCACCTGCAAGAACTTCGCCGAGATGCGCACCAAGGCGCCCGAGCGGGTGATCCATACCGACTGGGGCCGGGCCGGGCAGGACACCGTCTATCCGGTCGACCTGTTCATACTGGCCAGCGACCGCCAGGGCCTGCTGCGCGATATCTCGGAAGTGTTCTCGCGCGAGAAAATCAACGTGATCGGGGTGAACACCCAGAGCGCCAAAGGGCAGGCGCGCATGACCTTTACGGCGGAAATCGGCTCGACGGCGCAGCTGCAAAAGGCGCTGGGGGCGATCTACGAAGTGCACGGCGTGCAGGAAGCGCGGCGCCAGTAGCCCCCATGCGCCCACTGCCCCGGTCGATCCTGTACGCAAAACCCGCCGAGTGGCCACGGCTGCTGTGGCGTGGTTCCTATCGCACCATCGGCAGCTGGGGGTACATGATGCACCTGGGCGCCATGGCGCTGGTGATGGCGTTTTCGCCCTCCACCTACAGCCGCAGCAGCCGCCTGACCACCTGGCGCTACATCTACACCAGCACCTGGCAAGTGCTGCCGTGGTTCACCGCACTGGCGGCGCTGGTCAGCCTGGTGCTGATCCGTATCGTGGTCGTCACCGCCGTTAGCTACGGCCTGTCGCGCTATGCGCTGGAGATGGTGGTGCGGGTGCTGGTGCTGGAACTGATTCCCCTGACCGCCGCCATGTTCGTCGCCCTGCGCGCCGGGCTGGCCTTCAATGCGGGCGACGCGCTGGCCGTGGCGGCCGCCGCCTCGCCCGACCGTTCCGCGCGGGCCCAGAAGCGCTTGCGCCAGGACCTGGTGCCGCAGGTGATCGCCAATTCGTTCGCCGTCAACAGCCTGGCCATGGTCAGCAGCGTGATCGTGCTGGTGCTGGCCTACGTGAGCGTATACGGCGTGTCGCCGTGGGGCCTGGCCGACTATACCCGCACGGTCGGGCGCATTTTCGATCCCGCTGTCACCATCGGCTTCGTGCTCAAGACCGTGTTCTTCGGGCTGGCGGTGGCAGTGATTCCTACCGCCGCGATCCTGGAGACGCACCGCCTGGGCCTGCGGCGCTCGTCGACCGTGCAGCCGGGCGCCGTGCGGCTGCTGTTCGTGCTGCTGCTGATCGAAGCGGCCTCGCTGGCAATCAAATATATCTAGAGGAGGGTGCATGACCGAACCGCAAGGCGATCGCAAGCGTGAGCAGGGCGTGGAGGAAGCCGATGACGAGCGGGGTGGCGAAGTGGCGCACGTCGAAGTCAAGGCCATCATCCTGCTGATCCTGATGGCGGCGCTGGTGACGTCGTTCCTGCTGTACGTGATGTACGCGCGTGGCGTGTTCGAGGCCACCCAGCGCGTGGTGCTGGTGTCGGACGATTCGGAAGGCGTCATTCCCGGCATGGACGTGACGTTCTCGGGCTTTCCCATCGGGCGCGTGCAGCGGGTTGAATTGAGCCCCGACGGCAAGGCGCGCATCCTGGTCGACGTGCCGAAGAAGGACGCCAAGTGGCTCAAGACGTCGAGTGTGTTTACCGTTGAGCGCAGCCTGGTGGGCGAAACCCGCATCCGCGCCTACACGGGCATCCTGACCGATCCGCCGCTGGAAGAGGGCGCCGTGCGCACCGTGCTGCGGGGCGACACGACGGCCGAAATTCCCCGGCTGGTGGCCACTGCGCGCACCTTGCTGGAAAACCTCGACAACATGACGCGCAGCGATTCGAACATCAATGCCAGCCTGGCCAACATCAAAACGGCCACCGACCGTATGACGGGCAAGTATGGCCTGCTGGGCGGCGCGCTGGGCAGCGAGGAGGATGCGCGCAAACTGGTGGTGACGCTGGACCGGGTCAATGGCTTGCTGGTCAAGGCCGATCAGCGCATCTTTGCCAAGAATGGCCTGATGGACGATTCGCAGGCGGCGGTGATCCATCTACAGGTGATGCTGAAAGACGCCAGCGCCAGTCTGAAGAAGGTCGATGCGGTGCTGGTCGAAGCGCAGGCGGTGGGTGCGAACGCGCGCGTGGCGACCCAGGACCTGGCCTCGCTGCGCAGCGAGGTCGATGCCAGCCTGCGCAAGGTGACGCGGCTGATCGATGAAATCAACCGCAAGTGGCCCTTTGCACGCGAGACGGAGCTGAAACTGCCATGACCGATACCAAAACGTGTTCGACACTGGTGCTCGCCGCCGTCCTGGCACTGCAGTTATCCGGCTGCGGCACCAAGCCGGTGCAGCCCAGCTGGAAAACCAACGCCAGCAGCGCGCTGGCCGCTCACAGCGACGCCTACCTGAAAGGCGACAGCCGCATCGCCGACACCGAGTTTGCGCGCGCCCGCAGCGAAATGACCAGCACCGGCCGCGCCGATCTGGTGGCCCATGCAGAGCTGTACCGCTGCGCCACGCGGGTGGCCGCGCTGGAGTTTGACGATTGTCCCGGTTTCGCGCCGCTGGCGCAGGATGCCACGCCCGCCGAACGCGCTTATGCCGCCTATCTGAGCGGGAACTGGCAAGGGCTCGATGTCACCCTGCTGCCCGAGCAGCATCGCGCCGTGATCGGCAATGCGCCGGCGCTGGCTGCCATGGCAGACCCGTTATCGCAGCTGGTGGCGGCCGGTGCGCTGATGAAAGCGCAGCGAATTACGCCGGCCGACATCGCCGTCGCCACGCAGACCGCGTCGGACCAGGGCTGGCGCCGCCCATTGCTGGCATGGCTGGGCGTGTCGCGTCAGCGCGCCGACGGTGCGGGCGACACGCAGGAAGTGGCGCGTCTGCAGCGGCGCATGGATCTGATCGCGAAATAACGGTCCGCCTACCGCAGTTACCACGGCGCGGCACGCCACATTGTGCCGCGCCAGCCACGAAACGCGGGCGAGAGTGATGGTCGTACCAGTCGGAACCGTGTGCGGGCATGGTCAGGAAGTACACTGTCAACGCGCCGTGCACACGGCGCGATCACAATATTTCCTTTTTCACCATGACTGAACCTATCGCCTCCGCCGCCAACCGCACCAACCAGCCCGTCACTCTCGACAACTGCGCCGATGAGCCGATTCATCTTCCGGGCAGCATCCAGCCCCACGGTGCGCTGCTGGTGTTTAACAACGCCGTCGAACTGGTGTCGTGGAGCGCCAATGCACAGCAGCTGCTGGCGCTGGAGGTAGCCCCAGCGCTGCAGGTGCCCTTCAACGCGTTGGGACTGGCGCCGGAAGTGGGCGCCATGGTCGACGAGTGCCTGGCCGAGATGCAGGATGGCGAAAGCGCCGCCATGCTGGTTGAAACGACGGTGGGCGAGAAGCAGTTCGACTGCATCATCCACGCGCACGATGGGGTGGTCATCGTCGAATACGAATGCCGCGAAGCGCCGTCGGACATGGTGGCCATGTTCGCGCTCAAGGCGCACAGCGCCATCGAACGGCTCAAGCGGCAAAAGTCGCTGGCCTCGCTGCTGCAGGCCGCGGTCGACCAGATCCGCCTGATCACCGGCTTCGACCGGGTGATGGGCTACCAGTTCCGCCACGACGACAGCGGCGACGTGGTGGCAGAAGCGCGCAGCGATGCGCTGGAACCGTATCTGGGCCGCCGTTACCCGGCCAGCGACATTCCCGCGCAGGCGCGGCACCTGTACGTGAGCAGCACGCTGCGCCTGATCAGCGACGTGGGCGACAAGGCCGTGCCGATGGTCGGGCGCAGCCGCGCCGCGCCGCTGGACATGACGTACTGCGTGATGCGCAGCGTGTCGCCGATTCATATCGAATACCTCAAGAACATGGGCGTGCAGGCGTCCATGAGCGTGTCGATCGTGGTGGCCGGACGGCTGTGGGGGCTGATCGCCTGCCACCACATGCAGCCGCGCCGGGTGCCGTATTCGATCCGCATGGCGGCCGACGTGATGGCGCAGGTGCTGGCCTCCACCGTGCAGTCGATCGAGACGCGCGAGCGCTCGGCGCTGATCGAGACCGCCGCGCAGGCCCGCACCCACGTGATGGAGTCGCTGCTGCATCACGACGACGTGCTCACGGCGCTGGCGCAGTGCGCCGGCGAGATCGCCGAGTCGCTCGGCGCCAGCGCGCTGATCGTGATGTACCGGGGCCGCCTGCATGTGCATGGCGCGGTCGCGCCCGACATCGTCGCCGCGGTGATCGCTTCGCTGGCCGACGAGACCACCGACACGGTGGTGCGCACGGGCCGGCGCGACTGGCCGGCCGAGGCGCAGCAAACCTGCGGCTCGTGGGTCGGCATGCTGGGCCTGCGCTACGACGAAGCGGCGCAGGGCTGGCTGCTGGCGCTGCGCGAGGAGCAGGTCGAATCGGTGCGCTGGGCCGGCCCGCCCGACAAGGTCATCGCCCACGGTCCGCTGGGGCCGCGCCTGACTCCGCGCGGCTCGTTTCAGGAATGGCGCCAGACCGTGGTGGGCATGGCCGAGCCGTGGGAGCCGACCCGGATGATCATCGCGCGCCAGCTGCTGGGCGAAATGAACCGGGCCGCCGTCAGCCGCCACGAACAGAACGAAAAGGCGCGCGCGCAGCTGCTGGCGATGCTGGGCCACGACTTGCGCAACCCGCTGCAGTCGATCAGCATGGCCGCGGCGGTGCTGGAACTGGGCGGCTCGCAGGAAGTCATGGGCCGGCGCATCAAGGCGTCCAGCGGGCGCATGGAGCGCCTGATCGCGCAGGTGCTGGACATGAGTCAGATTAACGGCGGCATGCGCCTGGGCAGCAGCTTGGGCAGCGTGGATCTGGTGCCGGTGCTGGCCGACCTGGCCGACGAATTCCGTACGGCGATCCCGCATCTGGTGCTGAACGTGTCGATGCCGGCCACGCTGCTGGTCACGGCCGACCGCGACCGCATCGCCCAGGTGCTGGGTAATCTGATCAGTAATGCCAATCACCATGGCACCTCGGGCGAACCGATTCAGGTGACCATGAGCGATCACGGCGACACGGTCAGCGTCGAAGTGCGCAACCTGGGCGACGAGATCGTGGCCGAAACGGCCAAGACCTTGTACAACCCGTTCAAGCGGCTGGCGACCAACAATGCGCGCAACAAGGGCGGCATGGGACTGGGGCTGTATATCGCGCAGCAGATCATGCTCGAGCATGGCGGGGCGGTCGAGTACCGCTACGCGGCGCCGTATGTCACCTTCAGCGTCAGCTTGCCGGCCGCGGGCGTAGGGACGCATTAGCATGGCGTTGCGCTTGGCATTGTTGGCGCTGGTGGCGGTGCTGTCCGCACTGGCCAGGTTGGCCAGCGCCGGAACGATGGTGCCGTGCACGCGGCTCGGCCCGCCAACTTCGCAGCGTCGCTGAGGTCTATATCAATAGCGGCGCACATTTTGTGGCCGCATCCTTGGGGAACCTGCCATGCGCACAGCTTACTGCGCCGCTGCCTGTCTGATGGCCTGCGCGACCACTATGTCGTACGCCAATACGGAACAAGCCATCGTCGCATCCTCGTCGACGCTCGACCTGCGCTACGAACTGACCGATCTGGATCTGACGGACAATATTCTGCCCGCAGTCCAGTTCAGCGACTGGACGGTCACGTCGTCGGCCACGTACAGCGGCGCCGCCAGCGTTTTGGAACGCGAGGACAGCGCCGCGTTCGGAGACATTGCCATCGAACGCTTCGGCGGCTACGCGCGCAGCACCACCACGCCGACGGGGCTGCGCGCGCGGACGGCGTTCGCATTGGCCGACCCCAACGCGCACCTGTTCATGACCGAGAATAAACTCGTCATGCGCTTTACGCTGACACCTTCCACGCAGATCAGGCTGATCGGGGCGACCGAGTTCCTGTTCGATCCGATGCCCGAGCGCGTGACGTCGGCCAGATATGCGCAAATCATTGGCTTCATCTACGGCCCGGATTCCTTCGGCAGCGGCGAAGACTGGGCCAATGGGGAAGGGCGCAGAGACCTGAGCAGTTTGCTGCGTACCGGACCGGTCGGGGCACCGGGGTTGCTCACCTTGCAGACCCGGGCCCAACTGAACGTCTCCGCTGTGCCGGAGCCGTCGACGGCGGCGTTGCTGTTGGCAGGGGTGGTGCCGGTGCTGATACGCGCCCGACGGCGCGAGCAGGTCAGGACGCGGTAGGCTGCTGGCAGTTACTTGCGAAACTTGTGCGGCAGCGTGTTGTGAATGCGGGTTGCCGCGACCGCCGCCTGACCAGTGGCCACGCTGATCTGGTTCAGGCCCCGGACCACGTCGCCAATGGCGTACAGCCCGGGCACCGTGGTGGCCTGATGGCTGTCGACCACCAGCTCCGAGCAATCGGCCGTCTGCGCGCCCAGCTCCATCGCCAGATCCGAGCGCGCCGTCTCGCCCAGCATCGGGTAGAGCACGTCGAACTCGCGGTCTTCGCCATCCTCCGTATGCAGGATGGGCGTCATGCGCTCGCTCATCGTCACGCCCTTGAGCGGGGACAGCACGTAGCTGACCTCGGCATCATCGAGCTGAGCCTGCGCCGCCGGATCGAGCAGTGCTTCCTTGGTGCGCTCGAACAGCGTGACGTCGGCACTGAAACTGCGCATGAACAAGGCGTGGCCGACCGGGTTGGTGTTAGAGGTGACGACCGCGACCTTTTTGCCCAGCACATCGTAGCCGTCGCACACCGGGCACAAGCGGATCGCGCCGCAGCGCACCGCGTCCTCGAAGTTTTCCATCGGCATGCCGGAGTCGGCAATGCCCGTGGCCAGCAGCACGGTGCGCGCGCGGATTTCGCCGCCTTCGTAGGAAGCGACGAACACCCCGTCTTCCTGCACCAGCCGGCCGATCTCGCCTTGCGTGACGTGACCGTCGTAGCGTTCGAGCTGCTGGCGCAGGTTGTCCAGCAGGTCTTGGCCTTTGATGCCGTCGGGGAAGCCGGGATAGTTATGCGTAACCGGAATCCAGCTCAGGCGGCTGTGCCCTTTGTCGATGAGGATGATGTTGCGGCGGAAGCGGCGCAGATAAATAGCCGCCGTCAGGCCGCCAGGGCCGCCGCCGATGATCAGGGTGTCGTACACGACGGGAGTGGGCTGGTAGGGGATCATGGCGCAGGAGTGGAATGATGAAGGATGAGTGACGCATTGTGCGGTGTAGTTTATGTTGGACCCGGCGATTGGACCATCGGCACGCGCGCCGGTTCGCGGTAAGAGCACGCTGACAAGGCATTCACAATGCTCAGCCTGGTGCGTCCGCGCGCTGGGTTCGCGCTCGCAGCAGGCTGATTCATCAAGGCAGCGGCTCGTGCGGCTCGGGCTGCAAGGTCACGTGATCGATGCCATGGCGCTCCAGCAGCATGGCTTGCACGGCGTGCAGCACGTCGGGCCACTCGCGCAGGTTACGGATGCGCAGGTGCCCGATCAGCGCGGGCTGGCCCGGCGACATGTCCCACACGTGCAGGTCGTGTACCGACAGCACGCCCGGCAGCTTGGCCAGGTCGGCGCCCACTTGCGCGTAGTCGATGTTGTGCGGTACGCCCTCCATCAGCGAGTGGTAGGACTCGGCCAGCACGGACACGGTGGATTTGAGAATCAGCATCGACACCAGCACCGACAGGATGGGGTCCGCTTGCATCCATCCGGTGAAATAAATGATGGCGCCGGCCGCCAGCGCGGCCACAGAGCCGAGCAGGTCGCCCATCACGTTGACCAGCGCGGCGCGCGTATTCATATTGGAGGCGTCGCGCGAAAGCAGCCACGCCATGGCGATATTGAGCAGCAGGCCCAGCGCGGCGACGATGAACACGGTCGCGCCCTGCACGGGCTGCGGCGTCATGAAGCGCTGCACCGCTTCATATACGATCCACGCCACCAGGGCCAGCATGGCCAGCGCATTGACGAACGCGGCCAGCGCTTCGGCGCGCCCGAAGCCGAACGAGTGGCGCGCCGACGGCGGGCGTTTGGCGATCAGCTGGGCCAGCAGGGCCAGCCCGAGGGCGGCCGCGTCCGTCACCATGTGGCCGGCATCCGAGATCAGTGCCAGCGAGTTGGAGGCGAAGCCTGCCACCACTTCAACCACGGCAAACAGCAACGTGAGCGTGAGTGCCACGGCCAGCGAGCGCTGGCTGCGGCCCACGGTGGTGTGGGTGTGGACAGCGTCGCCTTCGTAATGCGCGTGCAGGTGCGCGCTTGATTCGGGTGTGGGGGAGTGGTCGTGTGCGTTCATATAAGAAGTGTAATGGAATTCGGCGCAGTGTTAGAGCCACACTGATCGCCGCATTGCTCCGCCTGTTTCGGGCTCTTCAAAACAAACTTTAAATCAGCCCTTGTCATTCCGAAGATCCCTCTCTATAATGCTGTGCATCGGGCGGTTAGTTCAGCTGGTTAGAATACTTGGTCGACATCCAAGGGGTCGCAGATTCGAATTCTGCACCGCCCACCAGTTAAGTAGTTTGCAGGGGTACTCAGTGATCTCTGCAGCACAGTAAGAGCGAGGAAGGCACCATGGTTATGACACCGCGAACTACGACGGAGTTGTTCCAGCGACACTAGTCGAGGTGCTCTTTCGCTCTAACGAAAAAGAAACGCGGCTAGCCCGCGTTTTTTTTCGTCCGCGTTTTTGTCGCGCTTGTCTTCAAAGCCATTAACGTCGATATAGAATTCCCCACCCCACACGCAGCATTTGTTCAGGAGAACAGCATGGTTTCAGTCCGCCTCCCCGATGGTTCCGAGCGGCAGTTCGACGGCCCCGTCACCGTAGCGCAAGTGGCCGCCAGCATCGGCACCGGTCTGGCCAAAGCGGCACTGGCCGGCAAGGTCGACGGCAAGGTCGTCGACACCTCGCACCTGATCGAGCAGAACGCCGATCTGGCCATCATCACGGACAAGGATGCCGAAGGCCTGGACGTGATCCGTCACTCCACCGCCCACTTGCTGGCCCACGCCGTCAAGGAACTGTTCCCCGACGCGCAGGTCACCATCGGTCCGGTGATCGAGAACGGCTTCTATTATGACTTCTCGTACAAGCGTCCGTTCACGCCGGAAGACCTGACCGCCATCGAAAAGAAGATGATGGAAATCGCCAAGAAAGACGAAAAGGTGGCGCGCTCGGTCATGCCGCGCGATGAAGCCGTGGCCTACTTCAAATCCATCGGCGAAGCCTACAAGGCCGAGATCATCGCCTCGATTCCCGCCGGCGAAGATGTGTCGCTGTATGGCCAGGGCGGCTTTACCGACCTGTGCCGCGGCCCGCACGTGCCATCCACCGGCAAGCTGAAAGTATTCAAGCTGATGAAGCTGGCCGGGGCCTACTGGCGCGGCGACTCCAAGAATGAAATGCTGCAGCGCGTGTATGGCACGGCCTGGGCCAAGAAGGAAGACCAGGAACTGTACCTGCACAACCTGGAGGAAGCGGAAAAGCGCGACCACCGCAAACTCGGCAAGCAGCTCGATTTCTTCCACTTCCAGGATGAAGCGCCGGGCCTGATTTTCTGGCACCCGAAAGGCTGGTCGATCTGGCAGCAGATCGAGCAGTACATGCGCCACAAATACCAGGTCAATGGCTACCAGGAAGTCAAAGCGCCGCAGATTCTCGACCGCACCTTGTGGGAAAAAACGGGGCACTGGGAAAACTATCGCGAGAACATGTTCTCGACCGAATCCGAGAACCGCTCGTACGCGTTGAAGCCGATGAATTGCCCCGGTCACGTGCAGATTTACAACGCCGGCATGAAGAGCTACCGCGACCTGCCGCTGCGCTACGGCGAGTTCGGCCAGTGCCACCGCAACGAGCCGTCGGGCGCCTTGCACGGCATCATGCGCGTGCGCGGCTTTACCCAGGACGATGGCCACATTTTCTGCACCGAAGAGCAGATCGAGGCGGAAGTGACGGCTTTCCACGCGCAGGCGATGGAGGTGTATGCGGACTTCGGCTTTACCAACATCGATGTCAAGCTGGCACTGCGTCCGGACAACCGCATCGGCGCCGACGAGGTATGGGACGAGGCGGAAGAAGCGCTGCGCTCGGCACTGCGCGTGTGCGGTGTGAGCTGGACCGAGCTGCCGGGCGAGGGCGCGTTTTACGGTCCCAAGATCGAATACCATCTGAAAGACAGCCTCGGCCGTCCATGGCAGGTGGGTACGGTGCAGGTGGACTTCTCGATGCCGGGCCGTCTGGGCGCCGAGTATGTAGCGGTGGACAACACCCGCAAGGTGCCGGTCATGCTGCACCGGGCCATTGTCGGTTCGATGGAGCGCTTCATCGGGATTCTGATCGAAAACTTCGCCGGTGCGCTGCCCCTGTGGCTGGCGCCGGTGCAAATTTCGGTGCTCAATATTTCCGATGCGCAGGCCGAATATGTGCAGCAAGTCACGGCCGCATTGAAGAAAGCGGGCTTCCGCGTTCAAGCGGATTTGCGCAACGAGAAGATAACCTATAAAATACGTGAACATTCCGTCCAAAAACTGCCTTACATCTTAGTAGTGGGCGATAAAGAGCGGGATGCCAACACTGTGGCTGTGCGAGCACGGGGCAACGTCGATCTGGGAGTCATGTCCCTCGATGCCCTGGTGGAACGTCTCCAACAAGAGATTGCGTCCAAGGCTTAACGGGCAATATGCCTGTAAGCAAAGTTCGACACGCGGCCGATTCTTCAGATTTTAAAAGGAAACAACATAGCTACTGACAAGTCGCATCGCATCAATGGCGAAATCACCGCCCCCGAAATGCGTTTATCCGGGGTGGAAAACGAGCCGCTTGGCATTGTGAGCCTGGCTGAGGCCTTTCGTCTGGCCGAAGAAGCGAACGTAGATCTGGTGGAAATTGCGCCCACCGCGCAGCCACCGGTCTGCCGCCTGATGGACTACGGCAAGTTCAAATATTCGGAGCAGAAGAAGGCGCACGAAGCCAAATTGAAGCAGAAAATCATCCTCGTGAAGGAAGTCAAATTCCGTCCGGGTACCGATGATGGCGACTACAATATCAAGCTGCGTAACCTGATCAAGTTCCTGGAAGAGGGCGACAAGACGAAAATCACGCTGCGCTTCCGCGGTCGTGAAATGGCCCACCAGGATATCGGTTTCCGGATGCTGGAACGTTTGAAAGCCGATCTGGAGCCGTATGGCCAGGTCGAGCAGTTCCCGAAGATGGAAGGCCGCCAGATGATCATGATTCTGTCGCCGAAGAAAAAGAAATAAGACTGCCCCGGCAGTCGTATGCAAGAGCGGATGAGCGATCATCCGCTTTTTTTATGGCCCGGCGGCGTGCATGGTGGCGCCGCGCTGTGGTGTTTTCGCTTTTTTGTGGCGATTACTATAGCAGCCGTACAGGTGTCGTGTTAAACTCTCGGGCTTCCTCCTTCACGGGAGGGGAAACTGTGAAAGCAGGCCCCTAAGAGCAGCGACGTGCTGCCACCTGCAATCCTGCTATTGGAGCTGTCCCCAGCGACAGAACTGACATGCCTAAAATGAAGACCAAGAGCTCTGCGAAAAAACGTTTTCGCGTGCGTCCAGGTGGAACCGTTAAATCGGGCCACGCTTTCAAACGTCACATCCTGACCAAGAAAACGACCAAGAGCAAGCGCCAGTTGCGCGGTATTACGAACGTCGACGCTGCAGATGTAAAATCTGTCATGCGTATGATGCCATCGGCTTAATCTCACACTCAATTTAAGGAGTTACTATGCCTAGAGTAAAACGTGGGGTTACAGCTCGTGCCCGTCATAAGAAAATTCTTGTACAAGCTAAAGGCTACCGTGGTCGCCGCAGCAAGGTATACCGTGTTGCCAAGCAAGCAGTTATGCGCGCTGGCCAATATGCTTACCGCGATCGCCGCAACAAGAAACGCGTATTCCGTCGTCTGTGGATCGCCCGTATCAACGCCGCTTCCCGTGAGCATGGCGTGACGTACAGCGTATTCATGAACGGCTTGAAGAAAGCATCTATCGAACTGGACCGTAAAGTCCTGGCCGATATGGCTGTGATGGACAAGCCAGCGTTCGCTGCCATTGTCAACGCAGTGAAGGCACAGATCGCTGCTTAATTGCTGAGATCTATGTCAGTCGCCTTCGGGTGACGTAAAGAGCGGGGCAGAGGTGTAAACCTTTTGCCCCGTTTTTGATTGTGGCGCGCGCGCCCTTCGGATTGCAGCCGCAGCTTCAGCCGAAATACGCTCAAGGAAAATTACCGCATGAACTCCCTGGAACACCTCGTCATCTCGGCACAGGCTGACTTTATCGCCGCCGACGATGCAGCTGCACTGGAAAACGCCAAGGCCAAGTATCTGGGCAAGACCGGCCAGATCACCGAACAAATGAAGGGGCTGGGCAAACTCGACCCGGACCAGAAAAAAACCCAGGGCGCGCTGATCAATGCCGCCAAGGTGCAGATTGAAACGGCGCTGACGGCCCGGCGCGATGCGCTGGCCAATGCGCAGCTGGAACAGCGTCTGAACGCCGAAGCCATTGACGTGACCCTGCCGGGGCGCGGCCGCTCCATCGGCGGCATCCATCCCGTCATGCGCAGCTGGGAACGGGTCGAGGAAATTTTCCGCTCGATCGGTTTCGACGTGGCCGACGGCCCCGAAATCGAAACGGACTGGACCAATTTCACGGCGCTCAACAGCCCGGAAAATCACCCGGCCCGTTCGATGCAAGACACCTTTTACATCGACGACAAGGACAGCACCGGCAAGCCCTTGCTGCTGCGCACCCACACCAGCCCCATGCAGGTACGCTACGCGCGCACCCACACGCCGCCGATCAAGGTGATCGCGCCGGGCCGCACCTACCGCGTCGACAGCGATGCCACCCACTCGCCCATGTTCCACCAGGTCGAAGGCCTGTGGATTGCCGAAGACATCAGCTTCGCCGACCTGAAGGGCGTGTACCTGAACTTCGTCAAGGCGTTCTTCGAGACGGACGACCTGGAAGTACGCTTCCGCCCGTCGTACTTCCCGTTCACCGAGCCGTCGGCGGAAATCGACATCGCCTTCGGCAGCGGTCCACTCAAGGGCAAGTGGCTGGAAGTGTCGGGCGCCGGCCAGGTGCACCCGACGGTGGTGCGCAACTTCGGGCTGGATCCGGAAAAGTTCATCGGTTTTGCGTTCGGCTCCGGCCTGGAGCGCCTGACCATGCTGCGTTATGGAATCAACGATCTGCGCCTGTTCTATGAAGGCGATCTGCGGTTCCTGAAACAGTTCAATTAAACTGAACTCAGCGAAACCACGCAAGACCAAGCAAGACCAAGCAACTCACACAAGCAATACCACTCTAAGCGCGCGAGAGAATACGATATGCAATTTTCTGAACACTGGCTTCGTACCATGGTCAATCCGGCGCTGACGTCGGAACAACTGTCTCACCTGCTGACCATGTCCGGTCTGGAAGTCGAAGAAGTCGAGGCCGTGGCGCCGCCGTTCAACAACGTCGTCGTGGCGCACGTGCTGGAAGTGTCCAAGCACCCGAACGCCGACCGTCTGAACGTGTGCAAGGTCGATGTCGGCACCGGCACGCCCCTGAACATCGTGTGCGGCGCGCCCAATGTGCGCGCCGGCATGAAGGCCATCTGCGCCACGGCCGGCGCCGTGCTGCCGCCCGGTGCGGACGGCAAACCGTTCGTCATCAAGTCGGGCGAGCTGCGTGGTGTGGTTTCCGAAGGCATGATGTGCTCGGCCAAGGAACTGAAGCTGTCGGACGAAAGCAGTGGTTTGCTGGAACTGCCGCAAGAGGCGCCGGTGGGCCAGAACATCCGCGACTTGCTGGCGCTGGACGACCTGAAATTCACCATCAAGCTGACCCCCAACAAGGCCGATTGCCTGTCGGTGCTGGGCGTGGCGCGCGAAGTGTCGGCCCTGACCGGCACGCCCCTGCAGGCGCCGGTCTCGACCCCGGTGGCCGTCAACGGCAGCGAAATCTTGCCGGTGAAAATTAGCGCCCCGGACCTGTGCGGGCGCTTTTCCGGCCGCGTGATCCGCCACCTGAACGCCAAGGCGGCCACCCCGGACTGGATGCGCCAGCGCCTGGAGCGCAGCGGCCAGCGTTCGCTGTCGGCACTGGTCGACATTTCCAACTATGTGATGCTGGAGCTGGGCCGTCCATCGCACGTGTTTGACATGGCCAAGATCCATGGCGCACTGGATGTGCGCTGGGGTAAGCCGGGCGAGAGCCTCAAGCTGTTGAACGGCACTACCGTGCAGGTCGACGACTGGATCGGCGTCATCGCCGACGAGCAGGAAATCGAATCGCTGGCCGGCATCATGGGCGGCGACTCGACCGCCGTGTCGCTCGACACGCAGGACATTTATCTGGAAGCGGCGTTCTGGTGGCCGAACGCCATCCAGGGCCGGGCCCGCCGCTTCAATTTCTCGACCGACGCGGCGCACCGCTTCGAGCGCGGTGTGGATTACGCCACCACGGTGGAGCATATCGAACGCATCACGGCGCTGATCGTGGAGATCTGCGGCACGCCGGAGACCATCGTCAATCCGGTCGACGACCAGATCGCCAATATTCCCCAGCGCGCGCCCGTGGTGCTGCGCACCGCCCGCGCCCAGCGCGTGATCGGCGTGCCGATCACCGACGCCATGGTGGCCGACATCTTCACCCGCCTGGGCTTGCCGTTCACCCAGCAGGAAGGCCAGTTCGCCGTGACGGCGCCGTCGTACCGCTTCGACATCGAGATCGAGGAAGACCTGATTGAGGAAGTCGCGCGCGTGTATGGCTTCGAAAATATTCCCGCCAAGCCGCCGGTCGCCGCCAGCCAGATGATCGCCGCGCCGGAAAACAGCCGTTCGCTGTTCGCCGTGCGCCACCAGCTGGCCGACCTGGGCTACCAGGAAGTGGTCAACATGAGCTTCGTGGAAAGCGCGTGGGAGACCGACTTCTCGGCCAACACCGACCAGATCAAGCTGCAGAACCCGATCGCCAGCCAGATGAACGTGATGCGTTCGTCGCTGATCGGCAGCCTGGTGGCCAACGTGCGCTACAACCTGAACCGCAAGGCGGGCCGGGTACGGGTGTTCGAAGTGGGCGCCATCTTCAAGCGCAACGCAGCCGCCCAGGACGGCCCGCTGGCGATTGCCGGCTTCGACCAGCCGAAGCGGGTCGCGGCCATCGCCTACGGCCCTGCATTGGACGAGCAGTGGGCGGAAAAGAGCCGCGCCGTCGATTATTTCGACGTCAAGGCCGACGTGGAAGCCCTGTTCGCGCCGCGCGCGCTGCGCTTCGTCAAAGTGGCGCACCCGGCGCTGCACCCGGGCCGCTCGGCTTCCATCGAGCTGGACGGCGTGGTGGTCGGCTTTCTGGGCGAACTGCATCCGCGCTGGTTGCAAAAGTATGACTTGCCACAGGCGCCGGTACTGTTCGAAGTCGATGCGCTGGCCTTGCAGCAACGCCCGCTGCCACGTTACACGGAAATTTCCAAGTTCCCCGGCGCCACGCGCGACCTGGCGTTCGTCGTCAAGCAGGGCGTCGCGGCGCAAGATCTGCTGGATGCGTTTGCTGCTGAATTGAAACTAAATCCAGCAGGCAAGATTGTGCAAGCCATTGTTTTGTTTGATGAATATCGCGGCAAAGGGTTGGAAGCAGACGAAAAAAGCCTTGCTTTCCGCTTTAGCTTGCAAGATACTCAGACGACTTTGCAGGACGATGCGGTGGATGCCTTGATGGGTGCGCTGGGTCGTGCTGCTCAGCAAGGACACGGCGCCACCTTGCGCGCCTGAGCCTTGCGGCTAACTGGTAGTAGCATTCCTGATCACGCAGTTTCGTAAAGGCAGGGCTTCAAAATTAATAATAACGACGTTGACTCCGCTGTTCTCCAATCGGCCCTGGCCGCCGACCTGCATCGCGCCATGCAAGTTGCCAAGGTACGCCAGGATGCCGAGAAGAACCTGCCGACCCTGACCAAGGCCGAGCTGGCCGAACTGCTGTTCGAGCAGGTCGGCCTGAACAAGCGCGAAGCGAAGGACATGGTTGAGACCTTCTTCGATGAAATTCGTAACGCGCTGGAACGGGGCGAGGCCGTCAAGTTGTCCGGCTTCGGCAATTTCCAGCTGCGCGACAAGCCGCAGCGTCCTGGGCGCAATCCCAAGACGGGGGAAGAAATTCCCATCACCGCACGTCGCGTCGTGACCTTTCATGCCAGCCAGAAGCTCAAGGGCATGGTCGAAGAAACCAGCCCGGTCGCTCGCGCGGCCGCCTAAGCCCAGTTCGCATCCACTACTGAACGCCTGCCATGAACGATCGCAGCAGCAAGACTGATCTGATGGTGCTGCCTCCCATTCCGGCCAAGCGCTATTTCACGATCGGAGAAGTGAGTGATTTGTGCGGCGTCAAACCGCACGTGTTGCGCTACTGGGAACAGGAATTCACCCAGCTTAAACCGGTCAAACGACGTGGGAACCGCCGTTACTACCAGCACCACGAGGTGCTGCTGATACGCCGTATCCGCGAACTATTGTATGAGCAGGGCTTTACGATCAGCGGTGCACGCAATAAACTCGATACCCGCAACGGCGAGCAGCTTGCGCCGGCCGAGCCGGTCGCTACGCCGGTGCAGCATGTGGCGCAGTCAAGCGGCGTGGCGCAGCCAGGCGGGCCGGAAAGCGCGCTGACCGGACTGCCAGGCGCGCCGGCTGGTGTTAGCGCCAACGTCAGCGAAACCGTCATCGGCGTAGATCCGCGCATGATCCGCGCCGAACTGGAAGCCATACTGGCCATGCTGCGGCAGGGAGTCTGACGCCACAGCGTAGCCACAAGCTCGGCCTGTCCGGGAAGATGCAGGCGTGGAAGTGACCTCTGGCCTCGATGCACAGCGCGCGTCAGGCGTGTTTGTACGGAACAGCCAGAGTGCTAGAATACTAACGCATGCACAGTGCCGGAGTGCCAGACGCTCCGGGCTCTTCCCATGCCAGCGAAAATTTAAGGGAAGACAATGATACGCGTTGCCATTTGTGACGATCACCAGATAGTACGAGCAGGTTTCAAGCAAATTTTCTCTTCGTCCACCGACTTCGATGTGGTGGCCGAGGGCGCCACGGGGCGCGAAGCCCTCGATATCGCGCGTCGTGAAATTTGCGACGTGCTGTTGCTCGATATCGCCATGCCCGATCAAAGCGGCATCGATATCCTGCGCACCATCCGCCAGGGCCAGCCCAACCTGCCGGTGCTGATCCTGTCCGGCTATCCGGCTCAGCAATACGCGCTGAATCTGTTCAAGATGGGTGCCAACGGCTATCTCAATAAAGAGTGCGAAGCGGACGAACTGAAAACCGCGGTGCGTACCGTGTTCCAGGGGCGCCGCTATGTCAGCTCCACCGTGGGCGAATTGCTGGCGCAAAGTTTCGACCGCGATCCCAACACGGCGCTGCACACCGAGTTGTCCGACCGCGAGTTTCAGGTATTCCTGCGCCTGGCCAAGGGCGCGACCGTCTCCGATATCGGTGTGGCGTTGTCATTGAGCATCAAAACGGTGTCGACCTATCGCACCCGCATCATGGAAAAAATGGGCCTGCAATCGAACAGCGATCTGACCTATTACGCTATGAAAAACAACCTGTTGGATTGATACGGGTGGGGCTGTGCGTGCCTGAAGTTTCTTTGGGGCACGCACACTAGCGATGAGCTTGGCTGCACTGCGGCAACATGAGGACTATAATTGCCTCATGTTAGCAAAGCAGTCAGCAAAAGGACCCCACGGGATGTATTTCACAACTGATAAGAGTGACAAGCCGGGCTTGCCATTCTATAAAACGGTCGTGTGTCTGACCTGCGTCCTGATCCTGGTGATCAACGGACTCAGCTTATTTCACAATCTGGGCTCCCTCAAGGGCGCCAACACCGTGCAAAGCCAGACCGCCCGCGTGTCCGACAAGATGCAGTACTTGAACGTGCTGATCATGGATGCCGAGAGCAGTCTGCGCGGCTATTTCCTGTCCGGTTCCGAGGTGTATCTGGGGCCCGTGCGCACCGCCAGCACCGAAATCGACGTCCAGTTCCGCGAACTGGACAAACTACTCGCCGACAATCCGTCCCAGCGCCGCAACCTGGCGCAGCTGCGCACGCTCGTCTACCGCAAGCTCGACAATATGAACCAGACCCTGGATGTCTACCGCAAGGGTGGCCTGGAAGATATTGTTAAAATTTCCGCCTTTTCCGACGACAAATCCATGCTCGACGAGATCCGCCTGCAGGTGGTGATCATGGTGCAGGAGCAGAACGAACTGCTGACCGTGCGCAGTGCCGCGTTTTACCGCGAATATCAAAACGCCGTGATCCTGGGCATCGGCATCAACGCCATGGCCATCCTGGTATTGCTGGTGTTTTACCGCTTGATACGGCGCGGTTTTTACGCCCGCGTCGCCACCCAGCGCGCCCTGCAAAACGCCAACGAAAACCTGGAATCGATGGTGGCCTTGCGCACCGAGCAGCTGTCGGTATTGTCGCGTCATTTGATCAGCGTGAGCGAAGAAGAAAAAGCCCGTCTGGCGCGCGAATTGCACGATGAGCTGGGGGCCAACCTGACTGCCATCAATATTCACCTCAATGCCGTGGCCGACCGCCTGCGGGTGGACCAACCGACGCTGGCCGACACGCTCGATCGCGCGCGCGCCACCCTGGTCGATACGGTGGAGCTGAAACGGCGCATCGTGGAAAACCTGCGCCCCAGTTTGCTGGACAATCTGGGCCTGGCCACGGCGCTGCAAAGTTATTGCGCCGAATACTCCGGCGTGACGGGTCTGGACTGCGAAGCGCTGATCGATGGCGAAGTCGATGTGGCGGGCCCCATGCAAGCCATTGCCGTATTCCGTATCGTGCAAGAGTCGCTCAACAACATTGCCAAATACGCGCGGGCGCGCCACGTGATCGTGCACCTGTCGCGCGAGGAGAGTGGCTTGTCGCTGGAAGTATCGGACGATGGCGTCGGCATCGACCTGGACGCGGCCAGCAAACCGAAATCACACGGTTTATTGGGAATGCGGGAACGGGCGCTGCTGCTGGGAGGGACGTTGCGGGTACGGCGGGGTGTCAATGATGTGGGAACCTGTGTGGAAGCATTTATTCCGCTGGCCGCTCCGGAAACCGGAGCGGTGCGCCATGGGGCGCAATTGCATCAACTGACAGCGCCACCCCAGGGGGCGGCACTGCATTTCCATACTGCACCGGGCGTGCTACCCGGCGGTGTTACTATTAACGGCCTGCCACGTCCATCAGCAGACGATCGTATTCCGTCTTCGCCACCTTATAGCACTCGCCCGCATATTCCTCAAGACCTTGACGGTCAATTACGGTGATATTGCCGCGGCGGTACTGAATCAAACCATCGTCCTGCAGCTTGCCGGCGGCAGCGGTGATGCTTTCGCGGCGCACACCCAGCATGATGGAGATCAGTTCCTGGGTGACCTTCAATTCGTTCGATGGTGAACGGTCCAGACGGTCCAGCAGCCAGCGGCACAGCTTCTGTTCGATCGAGCTGTGACGGCCACCGACGGCGTTCTGCGCCATCTGGGCGAACAAGGCATTGGTGTAGCGCATCAGCAACTGGGGCAGGGCGCCGCCCTGGTTGAACGCATCGCGCAGATACTGGGTCTTGAGGCGATAGCCGTAGCCGGCGCTCTGGACCACGGCGCTGCACATGGCGCGCTCGCCCATGAACAAGGACATGCCAACCACGCCTTCATGGCCGATCACGGCGATTTCGGTGGTGGCGCCGTCTTCCATCACGTACAGCAGGGAGACGATAGCGGTAGTCGGGAAATAGACATTTTCCAGCTTGCTGCCGTACTCAAACAGCTCTTTGCCGAACGGCAGAGCAACCAGTTCAAGATGGTCGAACAGCGTTTCCAGATCATGACGGGGGAGGGCAGCCAGCAGTTCGTTCTGCTGGGTGCCGCTGTAGCTGACAACTGGCCGGGACGCAACTTTGATTTCCTTCGCTCCTACAGGAATCTGGTTTACCGATTTCTCGTTCTGTGCGGAACCACCAAGTTGTGTGTTGTTCATTTTTTTTCCTCACTATCTCTATCGTTACATCGTGGGCGATTCGCTGTTTGTGCAGCGCATCGCGATGTGTGAACAATAAAGCTATAGTCTGTTGCCGAACATAAGATTAGCAGTCGCCCCTATGTAGGCTGTATGCATAATGTTTTGTGGGCCCAGTCCTACTGGGGGAGAAGGGCCATTTCTGCCCTTTTTGTGGTCGTTTCGACCCTGAAAACCTGCACCGCGGCGGCCAATCCTACACTGGCCGTCTGCAATTCGTCGGCGCTGTAGGACGCACTGGTCGCCAGACGGCCGTTTTCGTCGGCCATGGCGCCAATATGGGCGATGGCTTGCTCCAGCTGGGCAATCTCGTGGTGCTGGTCGGCGCCAACCGCGCCGATGGCGCCGATGATGCGCTCGACGTCACGCACCGCCCCCACCAGCTGGCCGATGGTGGTGCCGGCCGCCCCTACCAGCGCGCTGCCGGCGTCCACCGTGGCCAGCGAAGCATTGACGATCTGGCGGATTTCCACGGCCGCCGCGCCCGAGCGCTGGGCCAGGTTGCGCACCTCCGAAGCGACCACCGCAAAGCCGCGTCCCTGGTCGCCCGCATGGGCCGCTTCGACCGCGGCATTGAGCGCCAAAATGTTGGTCTGGAAGGCGATTTCATTGATCACGCCGACGATATCGGCAATGGTGCGCGAGCTGGAACGGATCGATTCCATGGTGGTTACCACATCGTCGATGGCGGCGGCGCCCCGTTGCGCCACGCCGCTGGCCTGTTCGACCACGGCGCGGCCCTGCGTGGCATGGCCGGCGCCGCGCGCCAGCGTGGCGGCCAGCGCCCCCACCGACTGCACGGTCTGGCTCAAGGCCGCCGCTTGCGACGCCGTGTGACGGCTGAGCTCGGCATTGCCGATGGCGATGGCGCTGCCGGCCGTGCCCACGGTGGCTGCACCCCCGCGGATATCGTGCACCAGTGCTACCAGTGCGCCGTTCATGGCGGCGAATTCACGGATCAGCGCGCCGATCTCGTCGCGCGCCAGGGTGCGCGGCTGCTCGGACAGGTCGCCGGCGGCGGCCCGCTGCACGGCCCGCTGCAGCACCGCCAGGTCGCGCGCGAACGCCAGATACAAGCCCGTCAGCAGCCACGCCGCCAGCACCAGGCTGGCGCCGATGGCGGCCAGCACCAGGTCGCGGTGCAGGCGCGCGCTGGCAATGCGCTCTTGCAACTGGCCATCCAGCAGCGCGGCCGCGTGCTGCCCCAGCGCGTACAGCTGGTCGGCGCTGGCGCCGGCCGCGGCGAAGTAGGCCGGTCCCGAGGTTTGTTCGACCGAGTTGCTGACCTCGTTGCGGGTGCGCTCCATGAATGCCAGCGCCTGCGCATAGGCCGCCAGCGGCGCCTTCAACGGCGCGCGCAGGTCCGGCCGGGCCTGCAGCAGTTCCTCCAGCAGCAGGGCGTCGCGGCCGATGCTGTCGCGCGCGATCATGATGTTGCTGCCCAGCTTCTGCTCTTCATCGCCGTCGAACAGTCCGGTATCGATGTAGGCCGCGCCGCGCGCGCCGATGTCGTACAGCCGCTCGGCCAGTTCCGGCACCCGGTGCGCGTGCGACTGCGCCAGCGCGTCGCTGGCCAGTTCAGGGTCCAGGTCGAGGCCGGAGCGGGCGGCCACCGCGCGGTTCAGCCGGGCCAGCGCGTCAATCAGCGCGCTGTGCCGGGCGTAACTGTCGCGCGCGCTCTCCGGTGGGCGCTCCAGCGCCTTGGCCGCCTCGCGCGCCTGATTCCAGGCCGCCAGCCCTGCCAGCTCGGGCTGGCTGGCCTGGAAGGCGTCGAGCGCGGTTAGCTGGGTCGCCAGCGCCGGCGCGGTGCTGACCGCGCGCTTGCTGGTCAGCGCCAGATGGGTGGTGCCGCGCTGGCGCTGCACCAGCCGGGTGAGCGACTGCACGTGCGCCAGATAGGCCAGGCCGCTGCGCTCCAGGCTGGCAACGGCGATAGCCCGGTGCAATTCGGCGGTCAAGGCCATGCTGACCATGATCAGGGGAATGACGAATACCAGGCACACCAGCAGGAACTTGGGCAGCAGGCGCAGGCGCTGCATCAGGCTGACGGCGGGGGCGAACAACAGGGAGAGCGAGCTGGTCATATAAAAAGCAATTAAGTTTCCAAATGGAAATAATGCGCCTCCCATATGACAAGGTGATGACGGCTTGGGCTGCGGAGCCAATCTGCCGCATAATGCACCTATATAACGGTGCATGCCGACCACGGGGCTCGGGCTCACGGTGTCATCGTTTCAATCACATTGGCAACAAATCAACCACGTTCCATGCAAACAAGTTCCCTGCACATCCTGTTGGTCGAAGACGACGCCGTACTGGCCGACGGCCTGGCGCGCATCCTGCAAAGCCACAACATGCTGGTCGAGCAGGCCGCCAGCGGCACCCTGGCCGACCAGCTGCTGCAGCGCCCCGACGGCTACGCGGTGGTGGTGCTCGATATCGGCCTGCCCGGCATCGACGGCTTCGAAGTGGTGCGGCGCCTGCGCGCCCGCACGGGCAGCGCGGCGGCGCTGAATGTGCCGGTGCTGCTGCTGACGGCACGCGATGCGGTCGAAGACCGGGTGCGCGGGCTGGAGCTGGGCGCCGACGATTACCTGGTCAAGCCCTTCGCCAGCGCCGAACTGGTGGCGCGCATTCGCGCTCTGGCCCGGCGCAGCACTCCCAAGCCGGCTGCGCTGACCCTGGGACGCCTGACGCTGGACACCGACGCCAAGCTGGCCCATATCGACCAGCGCGAGCTGACCCTGTCGGTGCGCGAATGGGCCGTGCTGGAATACCTGCTGCAGCATAGCGCGCGGGTCGTCTCCAAGCAGCAGATCATCGACGCCATCCTGCCATGGGGCGAAGACGTGACGCTCAATGCCGTGGAAGTGTACGTGTCGCGCCTGCGCCTGAAGATCGCCGACGCCGGCATCACCATCCGCACCATCCGCGGCTTCGGCTACATGCTCGAACAGAGCGCCTGATGGTGCTCCCTCCCGACCACTTGCCGGATCACCCGACGGTTCGGCGGAGGTAAGCCATGAACAGCATCCGCCTGCGCCTGCTCAAGTGGCTGATCGGCCCAATTTTGCTGATCAACCTGGCCGGCGCCAGCCTGACCTACCTGCTGGCGTGGATGCCGGCCCAGCAGGCGTTCGACCAGAGCCTGCAGGACGCCACCGGCGCGCTGGCCGCGCGCCTGCGCGCCAATGGCGCCGCCGTGACGCTCGATCTGCCCCAGCCGGCCGAGCAGGTGCTGCGCGCCGACGACGCCGACGCGTTGTACTTCGTGGTGCGCTCGGGCGCGCGCACGCTGGCCGGCGACGCCGACTTTCCGCCGCTGGCGCGCGCCAGCGGCGCCTACGACGGCGTGGTGCGCGGCGAAGCGGTGCGCGTGTCGCTGCGCTCGGTCAGCGTCAACGGCCAGGAGGTGCGCATCGCCGTGGCCAAGACGCTGCGCAAGCGCCAGCAGATCCGCGCGGCCATCGTGCGCGCGCTGATCCTGCTCGAATCCTTGTTCACGCTGGCGTTGGTGGGCCTGATCTGGTTTTCCGTCACCACCGCGCTGCGCCCGCTGGCGCGCATGCGCGCCAACCTGAACGCGCGCGAGGCGGGCGACCTGGCCCCGATCGACAGCGCCGGCGTGCCCGACGAACTGACCGCGGTGGTCGGATCGTTCAATGAACTGCTCGACAAGGTGCATACCGGGGCCAAGGCCCAGCATGATTTTCTGGCCGACGTGGCGCATCAGCTGCGCACGCCGCTGGCCGGGGTGCGTCTGCACCTGGAGTGGCTGGGCGCGCGCCACGGCGGCGACCCCGACACGGTCCATTCGGTGCAGCTGATGCTGCTGTCGAACGAGCGCATGATACGCCAGACCAATCAGCTGCTGGCACTGGCGCGGGCGGAACCGAGCCGCTTCGAGAAGACCCGGCTGGAAAGTCTCGACCTGTCGCTGCTGGTGGCCCAGACGGTGCAGACCTTCGTCGAGGCGGCGGCCAAAAAGCAGATCGACATCGGCTTCGACCTGCAGCCGGCCATGCTGGCCGGCGACGGCTTCCTGCTGCGCGACCTGGTCGACAACCTGATCGACAACGCGGTGCGCTACACGCCCGCGCGCGGCAGCGTCACCGTGCGCTGCCGCATGAACGGGGGCAGGGCGCTGCTGCAGGTGGAGGACTCCGGCCCCGGCATCGCCCCGGCGCTGCGTGGCCGGGTGTTCGAGCGCTACGTGCGGCTCGACGAGAAAAGCGCCGGCAACGGCCTGGGGCTGGCGATCGTGCGCGATGTGGCGCAAGCCCACGGCGCCGCCATCGTGCTGGGCAGCGTCGAAGGCGGCGCCGGTTTGCTGATCGAAGTGACATTCTTGCCCGTGGCGCCG
>CALRYE020000072.1:0-27617 GCA_943372275.1 Janthinobacterium lividum | reverse complement strand
TAGCAGCCTGTCGGACTGAGGGAGTCAGAGCGAAAAAATAGCTGGGCGAGGCCAGATTTTGACGATTTCGCAGTGTCAATAGCGAGCTATTGACCGAGAAAGCGGCGAAATATGGACCGTCCCAGGTATTTTTGCAGCTGAC
Source organism: Janthinobacterium lividum (assembly GCA_943372275.1). Taxonomy (GTDB): domain Bacteria; phylum Pseudomonadota; class Gammaproteobacteria; order Burkholderiales; family Burkholderiaceae_D; genus Telluria_A; species Telluria_A lividum_A. The sequence continues at coordinate 27,475 of CALRYE020000072.1, read as the reverse complement.
GATCCTAAGTCCGACAGGCTGCTAGCCCAAACAATATCCAAGACTAGGAGCTCAACATGAAACGCATCGCCCTCATCACCACCGCACTGCTGGTCCTTTCCGCCACCGCTGCCCAAGCCCAGACTGCGGCACCGGCGGCCGCACCGGCGGCCGCACCCGCCGCCGCCGCCGCCGCCCCGCAGGCTGCGTCGATCTCGTCGAAACTGAACCGCAACCAGCTCGACGGCCTGCTGGCCTACCCGGATCAGGTGCTGATCATCGACGTGCGCCGTCCGGACGAAATCACCGCCATCGGCGGCTTCGCCACCTACCTGAGCATTCAGCTGAAAGACCTGGAAGCGGGCACCGTGTTCATCCCGCGCGAGCGTACCCTGATCACCGTGTCCAACCACGCCGGGCGCGCCCTGAAAGCGGCCGACACCCTGCTGGGCAAAGGCTTCAAGGTGGCCGGCGCCGTGGGCGTGCAGGACTACGAAAAGGAAGGCGGCAAGATCGTCAAGATCGCCGCGCCGGCGCCTAAAGTGGCCGCGGCCAACTAACACAAACGCACCACCGGACCACTGAGGAACCACCATGTCGCTCACCGCCCTTGCCGTGCAAATCAGCGAATCCGAGATCGGCACCGCAATACGCGAGTCGCTGATCTTGTTCCCGCTGATCGAAGGCATCCATCTGCTGGGACTGGCCCTGTCCTTCGGCCTGATCCTGTTCACCGACCTGCGCCTGATCGGCGTGTTCATGCCGCGCGTGCCGCTGTCGCAGATACTGGGCCAGCTGCGCCGGCCCATCATGGTGGGCTTCGTGCTGACCTTCGTCACCGGCTTTTTGCTGTTCTGGGCCGAAGCCGACACGATGATCGCCAACCCGGCATTCCTGGTCAAGGTGGGCGCCATCGTCGTCGCGCTGATCAACGCGCTGGCGTTCGAACTGACCCTGCACCGGCGCGGCGCCGCCTGGGCCGACGCCGCCGTGATTCCGGCTGCGGCCCGCACGGCGGGCTGGGTGTCGCTGTCGTTCTGGACGGTGGCCACCGTCGGTGGCCGCCTGATTCCCTACTACGCCTAACCCTGCCACACCTGAAAGGAGCGGCCATGACCCTCATCGAATTCGCCCAGGCGCTGCAGCACAGCGCGCCGGGTCTCGCCCTGCGCGACGCCACCCCGGCCACGGTGCTGATCATCCAGATCGCCCACGTGCTGGGCCTGATCCTGCTGCTCACGTCCCTGGTGATCGTCAACCTGCGCCTGCTGGGCAAAGGGTTGGCGCTGCAAAGCCTGCCCGAGGTGGTGCGCGCCACCCGCTGGGCCCTGTGGCTGGGGCTTGGGCTGACGGTCGCTTCCGGCTCGGCGCTGTTTCTGTCGGCGCCGGTGCACTACGCGGCCAACACCGCCTTCGTGCCCAAGATGGCCTTGCTGGCCGCAGCGCTCGTGGTGCAGGCCACGCTGTACCGCGCCGCCACCCGCCAGGCCACTCCCAAGCCGCTGCTCTCGCGCAGCACGGCCGCCGTCTCGCTCACGCTGTGGTTCAGCGTGGGCTTGTTCGGACGCGCCATCGGCTTCGTATAGATTTATCTCCACAGGCGGCGCGGCTCGCATAGAATCACGCCCCTGCCCACAATATAGATTGATTACCAATGTTGCCTCACCGTCCACTCCAGCCAGTTGTGCTGGCCGCGCTGCTCGCATCCGTCGGCAGCGCCCATGCCGGAGGCTTCCCCACCCTCAAGCAAGTGTTTGTCAAAGCCTCCGCCGGCGCGGCCATGGGCGTGGCCGATTCGGCCACCGAAGGCACCGTCAGCGCACAGCAGATCGCCACCCGGCCCTTGCTGCGCGCGGCCGAACTGATCGAAACCATTCCCGGCATGATCGTCACCCAGCATTCCGGCGACGGCAAGGCCAACCAGTACTTCCTGCGCGGCTTTAACCTGGACCATGGCAGCGACTTTGCGACCTTCGTGGCCGGCATGCCGGTCAACGTGGCCAGCCACGCGCACGGCCAGGGTTACATGGATCTGAACTTCGTGATTCCCGAGCTGGTGGCGGCGGTGCGCTATCGCAAAGGCGTGTACGCCGCCGAAGACGGCGACTTTTCCAATACCGGCTCGGCGCGCATCGGCTACCAGCGCGAGGTGGAGGCGCCGTACGTCGACGTGAGCGTCGGCCCGCACGCCTACCGGCGCGTGCTGGCCGTGGCCGGCGCCGAGGTGGGCGAGCACCGGCTGCTGGCTGCCGCTGAAGTGGCGCGCAACGACGGCCCGTGGGATCAGGCGGAACAGCTGAAGAAATCCAACCTGCTGCTGCGCTGGTCGCGCGGCAGCAATACCAACGGCTACGCCATCACGGCGATGTCGTACCGCTCGCACTGGAACGCCACCGAGCACGTGCCGCAGCGCGCCATCGACAGCGGCGAGATCGGCCGCTTCGGCGCGCTCTCGCCCGACGATGGCGGCGTGACCAGCCGCCATAGCCTGTCCGGCGAATGGGGCCGCGCCGACGGCGACGGCGCCGCGCACGCATCGGCTTACGTGACGGGCTACCGCCTGAATCTATTCTCGGCGCCGTCCGGCTTCATCGAGGGGCCGCAAGGCGACCAGCACGAGCAGGCTGACGACCGCCTGCTGTGGGGCGGACAGGCCAAACGCTCGTGGCGCTTCAACGACCATGAGCTGGAACTCGGTGCGCAGCTGCGCCACGACCGCATCAAGTCGGTCGGCCTGTACCGCACCGTGGCGCGCCAGCGTACCGGCACGGTGCGCCAGGACCGCATCGACGAGACCAGCTTAGGCCTGTTCGCCAGCGTGCATACGGAATGGAGCGACTACCTGCGCACTTCGCTGGGCGTGCGCCACGACCGCATCGAGGCCGAGTCCCAAGCCACCGGCGGCGCCCTGAACAGCGCCAATGGCGGCGACGTGGGTGCCGGCCAGACCAGTCCTAAACTGAGCGCGGTGTTTTCGCCGTTCGGGGCGGGCGGCACCACGGAGCTGTTTGCTAACTGGGGCTACGGCTTTCACAGCAACGACGTGCGCGGCGCCACATCGGGCGTGAACCCGGCCGATGGCAGCGCCGCCGACAGGCTCGATCTGTTCGCCCGCGCTACCGGCGGCGAACTGGGCCTGCGCGTGCAGGTCACGCCCGGCTGGACCAGCAGCCTGTCGCTGTGGCGCATGTCGCTGGCATCCGAGCTGGTATTCGTGGGCGACGAAGGCGTGACCGAAGCGCGCGGCGCGTCGCACCGGCGCGGTGTCGAATGGTCCAACTACATCACGCCGATGGCTGGGGTGATCATTGATGCGGATCTGGCGCTGTCGCGGGCGCGCTTCGTCGACGCCCCGGCGGGTGCGGCCTACGTACCCAACGCGGTGCCGTTCACGGCATCCGTTGGCGTGAGCGCGGACTTTGGCGGCGCATGGTTCGGCGGCCTGCGGGCGCGCTATATCGGCGCCTACGCGCTGGAGGAAACCAACCGCCAGAAGTCGCGCGCACTGCCGACGGCCAACGTCAAGCTGGGCTATCGCTTCAGTCCCAGGCTGCAGGTGGCGGTCGATGTGCTCAATGTGTTCAACCGGCGCGGTAACGACATCGAATACTGGGGCGGCGCCTGCACGCGCAGCGAGCAGGCCGATGGATCGTGCAACGGCGGCATCGATGGGCGGCTGGTGCACCCGCTGGAGCCGCGCACGCTGCGGGTTAGTCTGCGCAATACGTTCTGAGCGTTTCTGCGATGCGATGGCGCGCCTGGGTAGCGGAGACGCTGCACCACGGCGCATCGGTGCCATGTGTCCCCGCCTGCGCGGGGACACGTTGTTTGAACGAGCAGCTGCTTTCAGATTAACGACTCCGTCGGCATGTTGAGAAACCACCGCCAGCCAAACAGCCCTGCTGGCTCTTCAACAGCGCGGGCCCGCAGCTACAGCCCAAAAACGATATAAATCAATTACTTGGGTGCTGGCACAGCGTTTGCAAACACCAGGGTGGATTTCACCACCACTCAGGAACAAACACAATGAAAACAACACCGCACCCACAGCAGCGCCCTCACCTTCCACTGCGCGCCGGCGCCGCCGCCGTCATCGCCGCGCTGTCGATGGCCGGCGCACCGCATGCGTTCAGCCAGACCGCGCCTGCCGCCACGGCTGCCACCGACGTCGCCACGCCAGCCCCTGCCACCGAAGACAATGTAGCCACCCTCGACAACGTCACCGTCACCTCGCGCAACCGCGAAGAGATCGCCCAGGAAGTGCCGGTGCCGGTGTCGGTGGTCAGCGGCGCCACGCTGGAACGCGACAACGTGGTCGGCATTTCGGGCCTGACCCAGAAGGTGCCGAATCTGGGCCTGTTCGGCAGTAACCCGCGCCAGACCAGCATCTCCATTCGCGGCATCGGCAAGAACGCCGCCAACGACACCATGGAGCCGAGCGTGGGCGTGATCGTCGACGGCGTGGCCAGCACCTACGTGGGCCAGAACTGGACCGACTGGGTCGACCTCGACCGCATCGAAGTGATCCGCGGCCCGCAAGGCACCCTGCTCGGCAAAAACACCACGCTGGGCGTGGTCAATATCACCACCAAGGCGCCCAGCTTCACGCCCGGCTATGTGTACGAAGCGCGCGTGGGCAGCAACAACAACCTGGAAGGCAAATTCTCGGCCACCGGTCCAATCTCGGATGGCGTGCTGGCCTACCGCGGCTCGTTCTTCATCAATAAAAAAGACGGCATGCTGGCCAACACCTGGCAGTCCGGCCCCGAGACCTGGAACGAGACGTTCCGCGTGGGCGGGCGCCTGCAGTTCCTGTTCACGCCGAATAAGGATCTGTCGGCCCGCATCATTCTCGACCAGATCCAGTCGACCGAGAACGGCAACAAGTCGCTGCTGGTCGAAAACGGCCCGGCCAACTTCGCCGATGGCCCTGCGCGCACCACCACCTTCGCCAGCCGCCTGGCGCGCAGCTACTTCAATAACTCGGACGGCACCGCCTACCGGCCCGTGTTCGGCAACGACCAGATCGAAGACGCCGTGGCGCGGCCCCAGCGCACCAAGCAAAGCGGCATCTCTGCCGAGATCAACCAGCAGCTGGGCGACTACAACCTGACCTCGATCACCGCCTACCGCAACCAGCACTTCGACATCAAGAACGGCGGCGTGACGCGCTTCGACATCGCCGACGGCGGCCAGCAGCTGTGGAACAAGCAGCTCTCGGAAGAGCTGCGCCTGTCCTCCCCGCTGGGCGGCAAAGTGGATTATCAGGTCGGCCTGTACGGCCTCAAGGCCGAAGTCTACAGCGACGATCCGACCGCCTTCGGCGCCGACGCCGCCGCCTTCAACGCCTCCAACGCGCAGTACAACGCCCTGTCGGCGCCGCAGTACCGCGGCCTGCTGCGCGCCTCGCAGGACGGCGTCTACCGCTCCTATGTGCTGGAGCCGAAGACCACCAGCGTGGCCGTGTTCGGGCAGGCCAACTGGCACCTGAACGACAAGACCACGTTGACGGTCGGCCTGCGCGAAACGCACGAGAAGAAGACCGGCCGCAACCGCCGCGAGCTCGATCGCAACGGCAGCGCACTGACCAACGACAGCGGCACCGACAACAGCCGCGCGGGCGCCTATGGCCTGAACCTGGCCAACCCGGCCGACCTGGCGGCGTGGAACGCGGCCAAGGCGCTGTACACCAACGCCATCGGCGGCGCCGGCGGCGTGTACGACTGGAAGGAAGGCGACGCCATCAGCGCCAACTCGCTGTCCTGGCTGGTCAGCCCCAGCTACAAGATCAGCGACAAGGTGATGCTGTACGCGTCGGCCTCGCAAGGCGAAAAATCCGGCGCGGTGGAATTCGTCACCGCCAACGGCGCGCTGCTGGGCACCCCGCAGAACGTCGCCCCGGAAAAAGCGCGCGACTATGAGCTGGGCATCAAGAGCCTGCTGCTGGGGCGCTCGTTGCTGTTGAATGCGAACGTCTACCAGACCACCGTGACCGACTACCAGGCCAACCTGACGGTGGAGGACAGCACCAGCACCACGGGCCTGCGCACGTATCTGGGCAACATCCCCGGCGTGCGCGCGCGCGGCATCGAGCTGGAACTGAACTACGCGGCCACGCGCAATCTCAAGCTCAATTCGAACGCCTCGTTCAACCGTGCCACCTATCTGGACTTCCCGACCACCGCGCCGGATACGTCCACGCCGCAGTTCATCAACTTCGCCGGACGCCAGCTGCACGGCGCGCCGAAGGTGATCGTCAATCTGGGCGTGGACTATTCGCACCCGGTGGGTAAGTATGCGGGCCGGGTATTCCTCAACGAGTCCTACCGTTCGGGCAGCTACCTGGCGGCCAGCCTGTCGGAGCACACCTTCCAGAAGGCGTATTCGCTGGTCGACGGCGGCGTCTCGCTGGCCACCACCGACGGCAAATACGAGTTCTCCGTGGTTGGCAAGAACCTGCTCAACAAGCGCTACGCGACGGGCGCCGCGACGTTCGGCGGCTCCGGTGCAATCACCACCCAGCCGGGGTATGATCGTACGCTGGCAGCAGTATTCAGGGCTAAACTGTAAACACATCTATAAAGCATCCATGAATATCCGCAGTATCCACTCAAGGAGATAGACGACGATGACACGCTTGACCGCAAACGATTTTGATCCGGAAGTCCTGAAGCTGTTCGACCAGTACGTGCATGGTCAGCTGGACCGCCGTGGCTTTATGTCCGCAGCCGGCCGCTATGCAGTGGGCGGCGCCACCGGCGCCACCTTGCTGGCGGCGCTGTCGCCCAGCTTCGCGGCGCAGGTGGTCGCGCCCACCGACCCGCGCATCAAGGCCAGCTACGTCGAGTACCCGTCGCCGCAAGGCTACGGCACCTTGCGCGGCTACCTGGTCGAGCCGGCCAGCAGCAAAGGAAAACTGCCCACGGTGCTGGTGGTGCACGAGAACCGCGGCCTGAATCCGCACATCGAAGACGTGGCGCGCCGCCTGGCGCTGGACGGCTTCATCGCCTTCGCACCGGACGCGCTGTTCCCGCTGGGCGGCTACCCCGGCGACGAAGACAAGGCGCGCGACCTGTTCGGCAAGCTCGATCAGACCAAGACGCGCGCCGACTTCGTCGCCGCCGCCGAAGTGCTGCGCACCTTCCCGAACGGGAACAACCGGGTCGGCGTGGTGGGCTTCTGCTACGGCGGCGGCATCGCCAACTACCTGGCCACCCAGCTGCCGCACCTGGCTGCATCGGTGCCGTTCTACGGCGCCCAGGCACCGGCCGCGGAGGTGAGCAAGATCAAGGCGCCGTTGTTAATTCACGACGCCAGCAAGGATGCGCGCATCCTGGCCGGCTGGCCGGCGTACGAGGCGGCGCTCAAAGAGCACAAGGTCGATTACCAGCATTTCGTCTACGAGGGCGAACACGGCTTCCACAACGACACCACGCCGCGCTATGACGAAGCGGCCGCCAAGCTGGCGTGGCAGCGCACGGTCGAGTTCTTCAAGAAGCATTTGCACGCGAAGAAATCGTAAGTTGCAATCCTGGTGATGGCGCCCGCCGTCACCAGTGTCATAAGCAAACGCAAAATCATTCGTTCTCAAACGCGGTCCCTGTGAGTAGGCTGACAAGCCACCACCGTTAGCAATACACAGGGACCGCATCATGACAAAACTCCTCACTTTCCCCGACAGCGCCAGCATGGCGCTGTCCATCCGCGCCAAGGCGCTGCTGTTCGCCGACCCCTTGTCGGCCCAGCTGCTCGAACAGGTCGAGCGTATCGCCCGCAGCGATGCGACAGCCCTGATCATCGGCGAAACCGGCACCGGCAAGGAACTCATCGCCCGCCACATCCACAACACCAGCGGGCGGCCCGGCGCGTTCGTCGCCGTCAACTGCGGCGCCTTCAGCGAAACCCTGATCGACTCCGAACTGTTCGGCCATGAAGTGGGCGCCTTTACGGGCGCGACCCATGCGCGCGCCGGCTGGTTCGAGGCGGCCAACGGCGGCACCCTGTTCCTCGACGAGATCGGCGACCTGTCGCTGGCCCTGCAGGTCAAGCTGCTGCGCGTACTGCAGGAACGCCAGGTGGTGCGGCTCGGATCGCGCCGGCCCATCGCGCTCGACGTGCGCCTGGTCGCGGCCACCAACGTCGACCTGCACAAGGCGGTGGCGGCGGACCGCTTCCGCGCCGATCTGTACTATCGCCTGAGCGTGGCGCCCATCAATCTGCCGCCCCTGTACCAGCGCCCCGGCGACATCCTGCCACTGGCGCGCCACTTCATCGCGACCTATGGCGACAAGATGCAGATGGGCGCCATCGCCCTGTCGGCCGACGCTTGCGCGGCGCTGCTGGCGTACGAATGGCCGGGCAACATCCGCGAGCTGGAAAACGTGATGCATTACGCGCTGATCGTCTGCTCGGGCAACCAGATCCGCGCGGCCGACCTGAAGCTGGCCGGCGCGCTGCGCCGCCAGGCACCGGCCGGCACGGAAGTGCGCGCGGGCGGGCTGGAAAACCTGTTTGAAGCGATGATCGAAGGCGGCCATGCGAACCTGTACGGTCACGTGGAGGAGGCGCTGGTGCGCACGGCGTTTTCGTGGTGCCATCAGAACCAGGTGCAAACGGCCAAGGCGCTCGGCATCAGCCGCAATATTCTGCGCACGCAGCTCAAGCGCTTCGGCATGATCGGCGCCGACGCCGATGCGGTGACCGAGCCGGCGTAACGCGGCGTGACGTTCGGTACAGGATCGTAAACAGAAACAGGCTTGCCGCGGCAAGCCTGTTTTTCTACATTCGCTGATCACGACGGCGCGCCGCAGGCTCACCCGCCGCTGGCGGTGAGCACCGACAGCTTGGTCACGCCGCTGCGCGAGATCGCCGCCATCGCCTTGGCCACGGCCTTGTAGGGCACCGCTTCGTCGGCCTGCAGGCTGAGCGCCAGTTCAGGCGTGGCCGACACCAGGCGCTTGAGTTCAGGCTCGAGCGTGTCGATGCCGACCGCGCGCTTGTCGATGAACACCAGCCCGGTGGCGTCGACGCTGACCGTCACCGCCTTGGGCTGGTCGGCGGCGGCCGTGGTGGCCGTCTTGGGCAGATTGATCTTGATGGTGTTGTTCAGCAGAGGCGCCGTCAGCAGGAACACCACCATCAACACCAGCATCACATCCACCAGCGGCGTGATGTTGATCTCGCTGAGCACATCGGCGTTGCCGCCGGAAGAAGTCGAGAAGGCCATTATGCGAACACTCCATTCACCGGTTGCGGCGCGCTGTGGGCGGCCGATTTGGGCACCACGCGGGTGATGCGAAAGCCGCTCTTTTGCGCCAGGTTGATCAGGTCGCCGGCGTAGTTGTCCAGCTCCAGGGCCGATACCTTCAGGCGGCGCACGTAGAAGTTATATGCCAGCACGGCCGGCACGGCGACGGCGATCCCGACACCGGTGGCCACCAGCGCTTCGCCGATCGGGCCGGCCACCACGTCGATGCTGGCCGAGGCGTTCTTGCCGATGGCGGTGAGGGCATGGATGATGCCGAACACGGTGCCGAACAGGCCGACGAAGGGCGCGGTGCTGCCGATCGATGCCAGCACGGCCAGGCCGCTTTCGAGCGAAGCATGCTCTTTCTGGATTTGCTGGCGCAGGTGGCGTTCAAGCAGTTCCTTGCGGTCCCACGAGTGCTCGAGGTCGTGACCGGCGGCGGCGTCGGTCACGTACAGGGCGTCGAAACCGACGCTGGCCACGCGCGACTTGGGACCGGCATCGCGCGACAGCGTGGCGGCGGCGTCGAGCGAGCTGGCGCTCCAGAACTGCTTGGCGTAGGCCCGGTCCTGCCGCGACACGCGCCAGTGCTGCACGCCCTTGGCAACGATCAGCACCCAGGTGAAGATGGAGAACAGGACCAGTGCGTAGAGGGAGCCTTGCACGATGAGATTGAGGTAGTAGTCGTTCATTTTGGCAGTGCCTTTCTGTTGGAGTGGGATGGATCGTTTGGTGCGGAGGGCCTGGACGTAGCAGGTCCTCCATGCCAACGATTCAGCAGGAAGCGTGCCAAGTGATGCGCAGAGGGAGAGCGGAAAATGCGAGGGGTTTTCGTGCTGCGGGAGGTACAGCGTTGGTGCTGGGGTGCTGCGGTGGAGCCACCGATGCTCGTGCCTCGTACGTTGGTGGCGCTGACGTAAAAAGGGCGCCGCATTTCTGTGACGCCCTTCACGTGGTCAGTGTGCGGCCGTCGGCGTGCGCGCCGATGGCCTCGCCGTTAATGGGCGCGTCGCTCCGACCCTGGCGGCTGGGTACTCAGGAATTCGATATCGTCGTCGTCGAGCGGCAGCGATGGAATCGACTCGATATGGTCGACATCGATGTCGGCGCCGTCGCGCGCCACCGAGTCGCGCCCGGCCGCGGCGCGTTCGCCGGTACCACCCGAATCGCTGTCGCTGTCCAGATTGGCGTCGCCCACGTCGGGGCCGGCCGAGCCACCCGCGGTGCTCGCTTCCAGGTCGGACGTGGTACCCGAACCCAGATCGAGCCCCTCTTCGCCGGCCATGCCGGACGCGCCGGCGATGTCGCTGCCGCTGTCGGAGGTGTCGCTGGGGCCCAGGGCGCCGGTGCCGTGGCCGCGTCCGATGACGCGGTCTGGTGCTTCCGGAAAGTTGTCCGGATCAAGTGTGCTGCTGCCTGTCATGGTGCTCTCCTGTGTAGGGTTAAAAAGCGTGACGCATGCCAATGTTCAGGGCCGATGTGCCTTTGCCGGAATCGAGTGGGATTGCCTGCAGGGCGTTCGGCCCTTGCTTGAACTGGATATGCGAATACGCTGCGTAGAAATCGGTCTTGCGGGAAATCTTGTACGTGGCGCCCAATGCCAGCTGATCGGCATCGCGGTTGGCCAGATCGCGGTCGTTCTTGCGCACGAACGAGGCCAGCCAGGTCGTCGCGCCGAACGGCACGGCAATGCCCATCAGCACGTCGCGGCTGTCGGTCGACGGCGTGCTGGCCATGGCCGCGCCATACGGGTTGTCCGGATTCCACAGCGGCGAACTGCCCCAGCCGCGGTTGGCGCTGTAGGCGGCGTACAGCTTGCCGATGCCCAAGTTGAGGTTGGCGGCGACGATGGAATTCTTGGCGTCCATCCGGTTGCCTAGCGGCATAGCCGGGGCGACCTTGGCGACGTTTTTGTTTTGGTGCGCAATCCGAAAGCCCACCAGCCCGCCATCGACTCCGACCGACATGCCCCAGGCACGGTGACGGCGGGCATTGCTGTTCTGATCGTCGATACCCAGCGGACGGGCGTTGGCAACATTTTCCAACCCAAAGCGCTTGCCGGGAAAACCGAACGCCTGGGTTGCGCTGTCCGCCATGCCCGGCTCCAGCAGACTGCTCATGTCGACCTGCACGCTGCGCAGGGACGATTTTGGCAACTCGATCATGCCGCTGTACGTCTGCGCGTGAGCGCCTGCAGCGGTCAGGCTGAAAACGAGGACGGTTAAACGAAAGGGCTTCATGGCGCGACTCCGGAACAATTAATGTATTTCTTGCATCCTTTATCCGCTTTTTTTCCCTTCCGTTCTGTCCGTTACCCCACATAAGCTGCATTTTTCGACGGCGGCCGGCGATGCGAGGTCCGGTCATGCTTGTTCGCATCAAGCATGGATGCTCTGTCCGCGTTAAGTGTGGAGTGTTGCCAGCCCCTCAGGGCAGGACCGACGCATCCACACTGAACGGTGACAGCGCCTGCTGCATGGTCTTTTCCCAATAGGGTTCGGGTCCGATGATTTCGCGCAAATAATTGATGAACAACTGGGCTTTAACCGCATGCGACCGGCCGGGCAGCCGCACGGCATGGATGGCCGGCTGGGCCTGCCGGCGCGGGTGGTGCTCCGGCCCCAGCACGGGGACCAATTGCCCGGCGGCCACGGCATCGGCCACCAGCCAGCTGGCGAAGTGCACCAGGCCAACCCCGCCGATGGCCGCCTGCAACATGGCATCGATGTCGTCGGTGCGCATGGTGCCGCGCACCGGCAGCGGCCGGTTGCGGTTGACGCCATTGAAGCACCACCAATACGGCGGCGTGGTGCGCGTGGAAAACGTCAGGCAATTGTGCGCCAGCAGGTCGGCCGGGGTGGCCGGCGCGCCGTGCCGGGCCACATAATCCGGGCTGGCGCAAACGTAGCGGCGCTGCGGCGCCAGCAAGGTGGCCAGCAAATCGCTGTCGGGCAACACGCTGATGCGCACTGCCACATCGACCCGGCGCGCGGCCAGGTCGACGATGTCGTCGCTGACGTTCAGGTCCAGCTCGATGAGCGGGTAGCGGCGCAGAAAGCCAGTCACGGCCGGAGCGACATGGCGCCGTCCGAACGAAGCGGGGACCGTGACGGTGAGCGGGCCGCGCGGCGACGTGTCCAATGCCGACATGGCCGAGCGCGCCTCGGCCAGCTCGGCCAGAATCGCCCTGGCGCGCGGCGCAAACTGTTCCCCGGCATCGGTCAGCATGACGGCGCGCGAGGAGCGGTGCAGCAGGCGCGTGCCCAGGTCGGCCTCGAGCCAGTCGATCTTGCGCGACACGGACGACACCGCCAGTTCCAGCGCGCGCGCCGCCGTGGACAGGTTGCCCGTATCGACCACCGCGAGAAACGCCTTCAGCGCCTCGATCATCATGGAGCGTGGCTCCCGTTAGCCCAAGTCGTTCGTGTCATCGATGCATCCCGGTTAAACTTTGCGATCCACGCAAACAAGCTTTGCACATTGCCATATTGTATAGTTTCGCGCAAGCCAACATACTCACTGTACTCATCGCAACAACCACAGGAAAATACGCCATGCGCAACGTTACCCCATCGCCGCTCCGGTTTGCCCGCCCTGCCCTGCTCGCCGCCATCGCCGGCCTGACCTTCGCCAGCGCCACGGCCTTCGCCGCCGCGCCCATGGTCAAGACCCCGGCCCCCGGCTTTTTCCGTATGATGCTGGGCGACATAGAAGTGACCGCCGTGTCGGACGGCACGGTCGATCTGGATGCACTGAAAATCCTGCATCAGAAAGCCGACAAGACCCAGAAAGCGCTCGACGCGTCCTTCCTGAAAGCGCCGGTGGAAACCTCGGTCAATGGCTACCTGATCAATACCGGCACCAAGCTGGTCCTGGTCGACACGGGCGCCGGCGCGCTGTTCGGCCCGACCCTGGGGCGCTTTATCGCCAACCTGAAGGCGGCCGGCTACCAGCCTGAGCAGGTCGATGAAATCTACATTACCCACATGCACGGCGACCATATGGGTGGCCTGGTGCCAGCGGGCGCGATCGCCTTTCCCAACGCCACCGTACGCGCCGACAAGCGCGACGCCGATTTTTGGCTGAGCAAGGAAAAGATGGATGCCGCGCCGGCTGCGATGAAGGGCTATTTCCAGGGCGCCATGGCGTCGTTCGAGCCGTACATCAAGGCCAACCGCTTCAAGGCCATCGAATCGGCCGGCGAACTGGTGCCGGGCGTAAAGTCGGTGCCGGCCTACGGTCACACCCCCGGCCACACGGCGTATCTGGTGGAAAGCGGCGGCAAGAAACTGCTGCTGATCGGCGACATGATCCACGTGCAGTCGGTGCAGATGGCCGACCCGACAGTGACCATCGATTTCGATTCGGACAGCAAGGCGGCCAAGGCGCAGCGTCTGAAAACTTTCGGCGCGCTGGCCAAGGACGGCACCATGATCGGCGCATCGCACCTGCAGTTCCCGGGCCTGGGCTACTTGCGCGCCAAAGGCAAGGGGTATGACTGGGTTCCGGTCAACTACACCCAGATGCGCTGACCTGCACGTGGCATAGCCATTCGGTCGGCTATGTCACCGTTAAGTAGGGGGTCCAGGTCAGTCGCGCTATGTCATCGTTAAGTAGGGGATCCCAGGGCCGCTGCGTCATGGCAGCCCGCTGCGGCCCTTCCATAACAGCCGGCAAGAATCCCCTATTTAACGGTGACATAGCCTTTTTCAACATCTGACTAGTTAGCCCGCCGCGCTGCTGTTAAGCTGCGGCAATGCCATTATCACTACAATCATTTCTCTGGGGCCTGCTGGCCGGGTCAGCCCTCGTGCTGGGCGCGGCCATCGGTTACTACTTCAATCTGCCCCGCCGGGCGATCGCCGCCGTGATGGCTTTCGGCAGCGGCGTGCTGATCTCGGCGCTGTCGTTCGAACTGATGGAAAAGGCGCTGGAAAAAGGCGGCTTCGACGCCACGTCGCTCGGTTTTCTGGCTGGCGCGCTGGTCTACACGGGCGCGAACTGGGCGCTGTCGCACCGGGGCGCCAAGTTCCGCAAGCACAGTGGCGACAAGCAAGCCACCGAAGCCGAGCACGGCGGCAGCGGCACCTCGATCGCGCTCGGCGCCCTGCTGGACGGCATCCCCGAATCGATCGTCATCGGCCTGTCCCTGATTGCCGGGCAATCGGTGAGCCTGGTCGCGGTATGCGCCATTTTCCTGTCGAATCTGCCCGAAGGCTTGTCCAGCGCCGCCGGCATGAAGCAGGCCGGGCGCAGCCCGCGCTACATTTTCGGCGTGTGGGGCGGCATCGCCGTCATCTGCGGCGTTGCCTCGCTGGTCGGTTACTGGGCATTGCGCGATTGCTCCGGCAACGTGGTGGCGGCCACGACGGCGGTTGCCGCCGGCGCCATCCTGGCCATGCTGGTCGACACCATGGTGCCGGAAGCCTACGAAGCCGAGCATGAATTCAACGGCATCATCACGGTCCTCGGATTTCTGGCCGCTTTTTATCTCAGTCACTTGGCAACTGGCTAATCTCTTCAATGTTTCCACAACGAATCTTGCGCCAGTTCGACAAAAGCGCGTCCGGTCTTGTCACCGCGCGGGGGCTTCATGCCATAATTGTCGAGAGTCAACTCTGACTGTCCGTCGCGCGATAACGATTTCAACATGAAGATTCGCACCCTATTGGGTTGGATGGCGTGTGCCATCCTGATTCCCGTCACGCTGTTCTCGGCCGTTTCGCTTCAGAAACTGGCCGCGTCCGAGCGTCAGCTCGTGTTAAGCAGCATGGAAGAAAGCGTGCGCGCCACGTCGCTGTCGACCGACGCCCAGCTGCGCGAGATCGTCGGCCTGCTGGGCACGCTGGCGCAGTCCAACAAGCTCGAGTCGGGCGACCTGGTCGGTTTCGGCAAAAAGGCGCGCGCCCTGATCGGCGGGCGCTCGGCTTACATCGTGCTGTTCGACAAAAACGGCCAGCAGCTGATCAACACCATGCTGGCCCCCACCGATCCCATCGTCTCGACCGTGGCCGAGGCCGGCCCGCGCATCACCCGCCTGCTGCGCGACGGCCATTACGAGGTGTCCAACCTGATCCTGGGCACCGTCATGAAACGCCATGTGGTGGCGATCGAATTTCCCGTCCAGTTCGGCGACGGCACCTCGTACGTGATCGGCTACGGCTTCGACGCGGCCCAGCTCAACCAGCTGCTGCCGCGCGGCCCGGCCGCTGAAGACGTGCACCACACCATCTTCGACCGCGAATGGAACGTCATCGCCAGCACCGACCCGGCCCGCGCCGTGGCCGCTTCGCGCGCGCCGGTGGCGCTGTCGCAAGCGGTGCGCGACGGCGGCGACGAACTGATCGAAGTGCCCAGCAGCGACGGCGACGCCAGGACTTACGCCAAGGTCACCACGTCGCCCCTGAGCGGCTGGTCGGTCAGCACCGAGGTGCTGGCCAGCCGGCTCGACACGGTGTCGCGCGAGACGGCCCTGTTCACCGGCATCGGCTTGCTGCTGGCGCTCACCTGCGCCATCGCCGCCGCCGCCCTGTTCAACCGCAAGATTGCCAAAGCCATTGAATCGGTGACGGGCTCGGCGGCCTTGCTGGGGCGCGGCCAGACTGTGCAGGTCGAACCATCCAACATCGCCGAGCTGGACGACCTGCAGCGCGACCTGGGCGTGGCCGCCACCCTGCTCACGCGCGCCGCGCTGGAGCGCGAACAATTGCTGGAAACCAGCCGCCAGGCACAAACCCTGGCCGAAGCGGAAAATCGCGCCAAGGACGAGTTCCTGGCCATGCTGGGCCATGAATTGCGCAATCCCATGGCGCCGATCAGCACGGCGGCGCAGATACTCAAGATGGTCAACACCACCGACAGCCGCGTGATCCAGGCGCGCGACGTGATTGCCCGCCAGGTCGACCACATGAACCGGTTGCTGGGCGACCTGCTCGATGTCTCGCGCGTCACCCGCGGGCTGGTGGCGCTCCAGCGCGAGCGGCTCGATCTGGCGCTGGTGTTCAGCGGCGCCGTGGAGCAGGCCCGGGCGCTGATCGAATCGCACCGCCATGTGCTACACGTGGACATCGAACCGGGCACCATCTGGGTCGATGCCGACCGCACCCGGCTGATCCAGGTGCTGGCCAACCTGCTGATCAACGCGGCCAAGTATTCGCCCGAGTTTTCCACCATCGATCTGGCGGCCCGCCACGAGGGCGGCCAGGTGGTCATCGAGGTCAGCGACAATGGCCCCGGCATCGACGCCGAACTGCTGCCGCGCCTGTTCATGCCGTTTTCGCAGGGTCGCCGCTCGGCTGACCGGGCCGCCGGCGGCCTGGGGCTGGGCTTGTCGCTGGTTAAAGCGGTGGTCGATCTGCACGGGGGCACGGTGTCGGTGGCGCAGAACGGCGCCAAGGGCAGCCGCTTCACCATTCATCTGGCCAGCCTGGAACGGGTGGTGCATCCCGTGACTGGATAAGCGTCGGTGACAGCGCGGTCGAGTCCGGGTTCCGCTGGTTTAGCGGCGGTGAAGCTGGTTGCTGAAGGCTGAAGCCGGTTAAAATCCCGCCATGACCATTATCGACCTACCGTTTCGGGCCACCACCGAAGAAGCTTGCGCCTGGCTGGGCGCACACACTGGCGCAGAATGGACGCTGGCGCGCCTGCTCACCGAGGGCGTCACGCCGTACGTCTGGCTCGACTACGACACCAGCCTGCCCGACCTGTTCGGCGACGCCAATGGCGGCTACGCGGCGCCGATCTTTTTCGAGGACGACATCGCCCGGCTGATCGGCGGCAGCGCCGATGTGCTGATCACCATTACCAAGGACGCCCACAAGCTGGTCACCCGGCTGGATGCGCCGGGCTTTACCCATGAGCTGCACGAACTGCGCTTCCAGAAGCGCGATCTGGAGCGGCTGGCGGAAAAGATCAGGAAGGATGCCGAACCCAAGCCGGTGGTGGTGGAAGGGGCCAAGGAGTCGCGCTCGGGCATCAGCCGCGACCAGGTGCTGACGGCGTTTTCCGAACTGCTCAAGATCGACATGGTCAAGGCGCTCGATGCGGCTGCCGGCGTGTTTGGCGACGACGGCGCGCGCGTGAAAGGCACGGCCAAGAAGAAGAATGCGGCGCTGTATAACCCGGTGACGTTGGCGCTGGGGCTGAACGATTTATACCGGGTGCCGATCCCGCGCCTGAAACGCGTGTTTCAGGCGCACGACTTTTTGTACGAGTGGCGCGCGAACTGGGAGCAGACGCTGGGGTTGCTGGGGAAGTAGTGCAGTGACGCTATGAGGACGTCAGCCAACGATCGTTAGCCTCAAGTGTTCCCGCGCAGGCGGGAACCCGTAGCCCCGATGACCGGTGTTGCGGCATGCTTCACCGAGCGGCCAGGCTCGACTCAGCATGGGTCCCCGCCTTCGCGGGGACGATGTTAACAGAGGTTGTAGACCAGGCCATGCTGAGCGGATTCGGCTCCATCCAGTACCTGCCGCTAGCTCGTAGCACTCACCGCTTACTTGTAAAACGCCTCAACCTTGCCCTTCAGTTTGATCAGCAACGGCTTGCCTTTGCGGTCCAGGCTCTTGCCGGAGGCGACCTTGATCCAGCCTTCGCTGATGCAATACTCCTCAACATCTGTCCGCTCCTTGTCGTTCAAGCGGATTCCCACGTCTTGTTTAAAGGCGTCGGGATTGTGAAAAGGGCTGCGCGGGTCGATCGACAGGCGGTCGGGCAAGGGGGGAAGTGTAGTGGTATCGTTCATGGGTCGCAATTATCCCCCACTCTGCCCCGCATTACAACGCCCGTCCCGTTCTCCTGCCCTGCCCGTTCCTACAATCAACTGGTCTTTCCCTGAAACCGATGTCAGAATGCCCGGCAGGTCGTCAAAAACGCAGCAACGCCCAACACACGGAGAGCATCACATGGCTGGCAAACCGATACGCAAGATTGTAATCGTCGGCGGCGGCACGGCCGGCTGGATGAGCGCCGCGCCTCTCGCCCAGCGCCTCGGCAAGGCATGCGAGATCGTGCTGATCGAGTCGCCCGACATCGGCACCATCGGCGTGGGCGAAGCCACCCTGCCCACCATCCGTTATTACAACGCCGCGCTGGGACTGGACGGCACCGATTTCGTCAAAAAGACCCAGGCCACCTTCAAGGTCGGCATCGAATTTCAGGACTGGGGCCACATCGGCAACAAGTTCTTCCACGGTTTCGGCGACTTCGGTCCCGCCATCGAAACGCGCTCCCCGCACATGCACTGGCTGCGCCTGAAAAAGGCCAACCGCAATATGCCGTCATACGAAGACTGGTCGGTACCAACCGTCATGGCGCGCCATGGCCGCTTCATGCCGCCCGCAAATGGCGCACCATCGGCGGCCAATGCGTTCTCTTACGGCTTCCATTTCGACGCGGGCCTGTATGCCGCGTACCTGCGCGATTATTCCCTTCAGCGCGGCGTGCAGCGGGTCGAAGCGACCATCACCGAAGTCGAGCAGCACCCGGAAACCGGCTTTATCACGGCCCTTAAACTGAACGACGGACGCCGTGTCGAAGGCGACCTGTTTATCGATTGCTCGGGCTTTCGCGGCCTGCTGATCGAAGGCGCCCTCCACGCCGGCTACGACGACTGGAGCGACCAGTTGCCCTGCAACAGCGCCCTGGCCGTGCCTTGCGCCAAAGTCGACAAGCTCACCCCATTTACCCGTTCCACCGCCAAAGCGGCCGGCTGGCAATGGCGTATTCCGCTGCAGCACCGCACCGGCAATGGCCACGTCTACAGCGACGCCTTCACCACCGACGACGAAGCCGCGCGGGTGCTGCTCGAAGGCCTCGATGGACGCGCGCTGGGCGAACCGCGCCAGCTGCGTTTCGTCACCGGCCGGCGGCGCAAATCATGGGTCAAGAACTGCGTGGCGGTCGGACTGGCGAGCGGCTTTGTCGAGCCGCTGGAGTCGACCAGTATCAGCCTGATCGAATCGGCGGTCGGCATGCTGATCACGTTGTGGCCCGATACCGATTTCCGCCCTGAACTGGCCGATGAATTCAACCGCTTCATCTGCGGGCGCTACGAGTCGGTGCGCGACTTCATCATCATGCATTACAAGCTGACCAACCGGACCGATACGGATTTCTGGCGCCACTGCGCAGCCATGCCGATTCCCGACAAGCTTCAGCACCAGATCGAACTGTTCCGCGAAACAGGACGCGTGGTCATCCTGGATCCGGATGGATTCAACGAGCCATCGTTCATCTCGATGCTGATGGGGTTGGGCGTGATGCCGAAGTCCTACGATCCATTTGTCGACATGCTCAATATCGACCAGTTGAACACCCATTTCGTGCGCCTGCGCGAGGCGATTGCCGGCACCGTGCGCGATATGCCGGACCATACCCAGTACATCGACCAGCGCGTCAAAGCCGACCCGGTGCCCGGGCTGGCGGTGTAACCGGGAGTGCGCCTCCGGCCGACGCTGCGCTAGTTCGAATTCAGGCGCAGCGCCACCAGCACCAGCGGCACCAGCGACGCCGCCGCGGCGATGGCCACGATCACGCCCAGCGTCGTCCACCAAAAACTGTGATTGGCCGCGGCGCGCGCCACGGCCGCGCCTTTGAGTATCAGTACGGACGCGGGAATCAGCACGATGGGCAGCGCCACCGCGGCACTGCCGATACAGTTCATGCCGAACTCGCCGCAATTGCGCCCGCCGACACCGGTCAGCAGCGCCAGCGCCACACCCAAGCCCCCTACCAATACGACCAGACCGATAACGAGCAATGAATTCATGGGTGTGCAGGCTTTTGTGGCAAATCAGCGTGGACCGGCGCCGGCGCTGAGCGCCGCCGGCAAGGCATCGACATTATCCAGCGTGTACGAATACAGCGTGACATCGCCAAAGACCGTGGCACCGGTGTCTTTATAAGCATCGGTGGCGGAAATACCAGTGTACCGGTTCGACGCGAGATTAGCCGAAATCAGCCCGCCGCCGTTATTCCAGTGCGGCTTGGCGGCATTGGCAAAGAAATTGCCCTCCACCTTCGCCTGCGCGCCGGCCGACGCATTGATGGCGAAGTACGGAATATCGAGCCAGTAATTATTGTAGAGGTGCGCGCGCGTCAGCGAACCATCCAGCTTGGGATTGCGCCCCGATGCCCGGTCCCAGAAGTTATGGTGCAGCGTGACCTGGGAGTCGCCCACCATGTTGGTGTAATGGTGCTTGCTGCCGCATACGGCCGGATTGACGCCGTCGAAGCGGTTCCAGCTGAGCGTGACGTTCTTGCTCTTCGAAATATCCACGTGACCATCGCTGATCAGACTGAATTTGACATGGTCGATCCACACATGGCTGGACGAATTGACGCCGATGCCGTCGCCCCCTTCCACGAGGCCGGGGTTGATGTCGGCGATGGTCAGGTTACGGATGATGACGTTCTTCACGCTGTTCAATTCCAGCGTGGCGCCCAGCACCTTGGCATTCGCATCCAGACCGACAAGAGTCTTATTGGAGCCGACGAAGATACGCACTTCGTTGCGGCTGCGCGCATAGGTCGCATCGGTGCTGGAACCGAGCGACGTGCAGCTCTGGCCGGCCACCGGAATCCGGTACGAGATCTTGCCGGGGTCCTGATAACTCGGGCACGCGACCGCGCAGGCGATCTGGGTGCGGGCCGGCGTGCGGCAATCGATGGTGGTGTTGGCGGGAATCTGGATCACCGCCGGCGAGGTCGATTGCAGGGCCGCCGTCATGGCGCTGCAGGTGGTCACGGTGACGGGCGCGGTCGTGCCGCCGCCGGTAGTGGTGGCCAGCCCGTCGGGCCCGGACTGGGACGCGAAGCCGGTCACCACGGCGCCGCCGCAAGTGCCCGACACCGGGTTGAAGAACCAGCGCTGCAGCCCGCTGGCCGTGTCGGTCGCCTGCGACAGGCGCGCGCCTGCGCTGGTGCTGGCGGCGGTGAGCGACTTGCCGGAATTGACCGACACCACGTTGTAGGCGCCGGTGGTGGACTTTTTCAGTTGCCACAACTGGCTGGTGGCCGCGCTGGCCGCGTTCTGCAGCACGGCCGCGCCGTCGAGCTTGGAGCTGCCCTGCACGTCGAGGCGCAAGGTGCCTGGCTTGGGTCGGATGGTCCAGTAACCGTTGCCCGCGTCGCGCACGTAGAACTGCTGATTGTTCGACCCCGCATAACCCCACTGCTGGATAGCCGCACCGGCGGTGGTGGCGCCGTTGACGACATCGAGCACCAGGCCGTTGGACAAGTTAGCGATGGTATAGAGCTCACCATCGACGGGGGACGCCGTGCAGTTGGCGGCATGCGCCTGCAGCGACGATAACAATAACAATACTCCCGCAGTCCCGCGGGCATAAGAAGGCATCATCCGAGTCTCTCCAAAAAGATATAAGGGGTGGCCGTGGACCGGTGCATGCTGCCCGACCTCTGGTGCGACCAATGCATTTCTGCAAATCTTTTATATCATGCAAAGTTGCCGGAATCTGCTCAATAGTGACGCAATCGGTGCTCACGGGGTGAGCGTACGGCCTGAACGCAATGTGCGCGACGAAGCCGTCCGGATGGATTATTATGAGTTTGCCAAAATTCCTACAACAAGCGCCTCTCACCGATGTCACCTATGCACCAATATTCCCTCCAACAAAAAACCTTTCTGCTGCTGCTGGCGCTTGTCACCATCGCCTTTGTCTACATCCTCATGCCGTTTTCCGGCGCGGTGTTCTGGGGCGTGGTGCTGGCGATCCTGTTCGCGCCGCTGTTCCGCTGGCTGCTGGTCAAAACCAACCACCGGCGCAACACCTCGGCCCTGATCACCCTGCTGCTGATCGTGGTGATGGTGATCATCCCCATCTCGCTGATCGGCGCCTCGCTGGTCGATCAGGCCACCAGCGTCTACGAGCAAGTCAACACGGGCCAGTTCAGCGTGGCCGCGTACTTCCAGAAGATCATGCATATCCTGCCGCAGTGGGTGACCAACATTCTGGAACGCTTCGACCTGACCAACCTGGCCTCGCTGCAACAAAAACTGACCGACGGCGCCGCCATGGTCAGCCAGACCGTCGCCAAGCAAGCCATCAACGTCGGCCGCTACACCTTCGACTTCATGGTCAGCCTGTGCGTGATGCTGTACCTGCTGTACTTCCTGCTGCGCGACGGCAATTCGCTGGCCGGCCGCATCAAGCAGGCGGTGCCGCTGAGCCGCCAGTACAAGACGCGCCT
This sequence comes from Janthinobacterium lividum, assembly GCA_943372275.1. Classification (GTDB taxonomy): domain Bacteria; phylum Pseudomonadota; class Gammaproteobacteria; order Burkholderiales; family Burkholderiaceae_D; genus Telluria_A; species Telluria_A lividum_A. The sequence goes on along the minus strand of CALRYE020000072.1, from coordinate 5,040 downwards.
GTTTACCAACTTCACCACCGTGATCCGCGCTACCGTCAAAGGCAATGTGCTGGTGGCCATTGTGCAGGGCGCGCTGGGCGGGCTGGCGTTCTGGTTTCTGGACGTGCAGGCGCCGCTGCTGTGGGCCGTGCTGATGGCGTTCCTGTCGCTGCTGCCGGCCGTGGGCGCGGCGCTGGTGTGGGCGCCAGTGGCGGTGTATTTCCTCGTCACGGGCGCCATCTGGCAAGGCGTGTCGCTGACGGTGTTTGGCGTGGTGGTGATCGGCCTGGTCGACAATATCCTGCGCCCGATTCTGGTCGGCAAAGACACCAAGATGCCCGACTATGTGGTGCTGCTCTCCACCGTGGGCGGCATGGCCCTCTTCGGCCTGAACGGGTTCGTCATCGGCCCCGTGGTCGCGGCGCTGTTCATTGCATCGTGGGATTTGTTTTCCAAGGCGGACGAGTTCCACACCGAATAAGGCGACATTTTTTGCATGGCCTGTCGATGTCGCGTCGGCTGAAACGTCGTAGCAGTAAGACGAAGGAAAACCGCCACCGTGGCGGCTCCCCTTCGTCGGTCAGCATCTCGGTTTCATTCATCCACAGACAAGAGAGGAACACCATGAACAAGCAAATCTTCGTCAACTTGCCCGTCAAAAACCTGGACAAGTCGGTCGAATTCTTCACCGCACTGGGCTACACCTTCAACGCGCAGTACACCAACGAAAAGGCCACCTGCATGGTCATTTCCGAGAACAGCATTTATGCCATGCTGCTGGTGGAGGCGTTTTTCCAGACTTTCACCACCAAGCGCATCGTCGATGCCCGTGAAATGGCGGAGGTCAGTATTTGCCTGTCCGCCGAGTCGCGCCAGGAAGTGGACGACATGGTGGCCAAGGCGGTGGCCGCCGGCGCCACCGTGCCGCAGCCGCCGCAGGATTACGGCTTCATGTACACCCACGGCTTCGAGGACCCCGACGGGCATACCTGGGAATACGCGTTCATGTCGGGCGAACCGAGTTAATCCTTGCAGCCTGCGATTACTGATAATACGAGCCGCGCCCCATCCAGCGGGCGAATGGCGCGCTGTCCTGGCCGTCCTTGAGATAAAACACTTTGCGGGTAGCGTCCCAGTGCGCGCCCGCGGCCCGGGCCAGTGCCCAGTCGTCGCCCGTGGCCCTGAATTCGACACGGGAGGCGGACGGTGCGCGGCTCAACCGCTGCGAGTTGCGCTCCAGCGCCGTTTCGGCGCGCTGCCGGGTGGCGCTTACTTGCAGGCGTTCGATAAAGCTGCTGCGCCGGCTGGCGTCCTTCGGCGCGATCAGCGTCAGCGCCGATATGGCGCGCGTGATCGCCACATAGAACAGGTTTTCTTCTTCCTTGCGATCGGCCCGATCGAATGGAAATTCGCCCTGCTCCAGATACGGCAGGATGACGTGTTCGAATTCCTTGCCCTTGGCGTTGTGCACGCAATCGAGCTGCACGCACGCCTTGTCCTTTTTGCCCGACCCGTATTTGTCGGCGGAGGCAATCCATTCCGAGAACTCGCGCAGATTCAGCTGCATTTTTTCAGCGGCGTCGATAAACCCGGCAATCGACCGGCTGACCACGCGCGCCTCGTGCGGATGAATGTAGAGCCGCTTGGCCAGCGCATCGATATTCATTAACTGGCAGATGTGGCGCAGTACCACGTCGGCGCGCACGTCCGGGTCCAGTTCGCGCATATAGGTCACCACGCTGGCCATGCGCTGCTTGACGTCGCCGGCGGCCAGCTGGTCCAGATAGGCCAGCAAGGTGCGCAGGTTGTTGCGCAGCGCCTGCAGCAGCGATTCGGCGGACACCGCCATGACATTCATTTGCAGATAATCGATCATGGCCTCAACCTGCTGATCGACTTCACCGACCGCGCGGGCCAGCATGGTGTCGGTACTGCCGGACGCTTCGGACCGGGCATATTCCAGCAGGCTGTCGAGCTGCTGGCGCAGGCTGCCGAGCACATGATCGGCAGGCTGGGCGCTGCTGTCAGCCTGCACGCGCCCGACCACCGCCCTGACCTTGTCGCTGACATCCTTGGCGCCGCGCTGGTCGACCCGGCCGGAAAACAGCCAGTTCAGCGCCACCGGCTCGTCGATCACCGCCTGGCGCAACTGGCCGATATTCTCGTCGCGCGCGAAACTGACTTCGGCAAAGGTGGCCACAGCATCGAAGATGGCGCCGCGCTTGCCCTTTTCCGTGGTCGAGAAATTATTCAGCGCGATGGCGATCATGCCGCGCATGAACAGGATTTCTTCGCGCTCCAGATAACGGGGCATTTCCAGCGTGCGGTAATTGATCTTGGCGCGCATCAGCGCGTTTTCAATCCCGATGGCCTGATGCGGTTCGCGCAGGAGAATCGTGCAGCCGTCCAGCGCCTTGCCGGCCGCTTTCCATTGCTGCAGGCTGAGCACCACCTGCTCGGCGCAGGCCGCGCTGTTGTCCCCATCGTAATGAAGCTGCTGGATTTCCGAGCGCAGCGGCAGCAGCGAATCGGACGGTTTGTTCTTAAAAGCGCCCGCTACATAAGCGATATGCGGCCCGTGGCGAAAACTGTAGGTGAGCGGGTACGCCACCGCGTGCGGATATTGCGCGCGCAGGCGGGTGCTCATGAATTCGTCGCTGGCGCCCAGGCGCGAATGGATGACCTGATCGATATCGCCGGCGCCGATGAAATAACTGTAGTCCGGATCGATCAGGTGCTGCAGCAGATGAAACGCCGCCTCGTTCAGGTCATGCAGCTCGTCGCACAGGATTAACCGATAACGCGGCAGCAGCGCCGCGGCGCCCTCTTCCGCGTCGAGCAGGCAGGCCAGATCGTAGGTGGCGTCGAACGGGCCGCGGAACAGCACGTCCGCATCGCGGCTCAAGCGAATCCGCTCGTATTCCATGATGGCCAGACTAGTGGAATAGGTCACGCCCAGAATGTCGCTGATTTCGTCTTCGGTCTTGTCGTCCAGATCGGCCTGCAGGCGCATGGTGGCCTTCAGTTCGAGCTGGGTATGAAAGAACTGGCTCAGCGCCAGCGACGAGGTATCGGTCACCAGGTATTCGACCTTGTTGCTGTAATTGTCGCTGACGTTTTGCAGCGCCGTGTCGACGTAAAACTTGAGCTCCTTGATATGGCCGATCTGGCGCGTCTTGCGCGACTCGATCTGTTCCAGCGACTGAATGGAGAATTCCTCGAACGTGACGATGCGCAGTTTGGCCACCGTTGCGGGCGGAATGCCGACATCGACCAGCCGCGTTCGTAATACATCGCGCGCTTCCGGGGTAAATGTCAGCACCAGTATGTCTTTCGGGTCCAGCCGGCGGGCGATGGCCTCGCCGATACGCAATGCCAAGGTGGTGGTCTTGGCCGCGCCGGCATTGGCCTTGATGACGACCACTTTGCTGGTCGAGCCCTGAATGGCCTTCTGTTCGTCGGTGGGCTGGAGGTCTTTCGGGATGAAGCGGGTCATTGCAGGTCCGGAGCGATTGAATGCAGATGCCGGCATCTTGCCATTTCTGGCGCCGGATCAGGCAAGTTTTTGCTCCGGGAGTGCTGCTGCCCCGATGCCGCTACGTTTCACACCGAAACTGGGCGCCCGATAGCGGCGCTGTAGCCTGACGCGTCGATCAGCATTTACCTTGACGGCGCTTGCGGCGGCGGACAGCCGACGCGCCGATCACGCCAAAACCGGCCAGCAGCATGGCGTAGGTTGCCGGTTCCGGAACCGGCGGCGGCAGCAGATTGTTGACATTCGAGCCCACCGAACCCGCGCTGATCATGGCGGTAACAAGAAACTCGCGGCTATCGCTGGTCAGATCGAAGGTGTGGGTTGCGGTCCCGGCCGTGCCCTCGGTCGGGTCGCCATAGCCAACCCGGTGAAACTTGCGGAACGCTTGAGTATTGAAATTGGATCCGACAAATTCCACGGTCGACCACGAGTAGGCGCCACCCGGTCCGGCCGGGTCGCTCAGCGCCGAACCGACCGACAGATCGAACGACACCGACAGCCCGGTGTTCGGGGACAGCGTAAAGCGATCCCAGATCTGCGCGCTGCCCATACTGTAGCCAAGTTGCGCATTCCCGGCTGCACTGGCGCTGGTATCGACCTGCAACGCCGGCAGCGTACTGCCCGCCATGCTTGCAGCTGCGGAAAACCGTTCGGTACCGCCCGCCGGCGCTTCGTACAGCGCCTCGATGGCAATCGGCTGCCACGTCGATGTATTGCGACCTGCGAACACCGTGCGGGCGTTGTTGTCTGCTTTGTACTCCGTCGACACATAGTGCGGCGCTGCCTGCTCCGAGAGCTGGAAGTACGGGGTGATGCCGTCGGTCAAATCCAGATCCGTCAGAGTCACGGTGAAATTGCCGACGGATGCCGTCGAATAAGCGACAGCGAAACTGGCGGGAGAAGCGAGCATCGAACCGGCCAAGGCGGCGATCGAACCTGCAGTGCGTAAGTTCATAAATTCCTTTAAATAGGCGGTTAATATGTGAACAATATTAACCTAAATTTCACACATATCCTGCCGCTTTGAACTGCGCGCCGTTTTCTGTATGCCCTGACAATCAGACTCCACGGCGCCTGTGCCAGGCAGCGCGCTGCCACTTCCCCGAAGCCGCTAGTTCTTCACCGTGACGCCGACAAAATAGCGGCGGCCCGACCAGGCCACTTCGTTCATGCGAAACGCCTGACCCGCATTGGTGAGTTGAATTTCATCGGTGAGGTTTTTGGCTTCCACCGAGAAGGTCACGCGCTCGCTGTACCGGTACTGGAATTTCGCATCCAGAAAACCGGTCTTTTCGCCAAAGGTGGGATTGCGCGACACATCGTTGGTGCCCGTATAAAACCCGTCGCGATAGTTATAGGCGAGGCGCGCGTTGATTTTGTCGCGGTCGTACCAGAGGCCCAGGTTATAGCTGTTTCTGGACATGCCCGGATAAGGCAGCACGCTGCCGTCCAGCAGATTAAGCAGCTCCTGCCCGGCCGCATATTTATAGCTCATGCGGGTGAAATTGGCATCCACGCCAAAGCCG